>CAZOES010000204.1:0-6600 GCA_964578865.1 uncultured Gemmatimonadaceae bacterium
CCCGTGGGGGTTCGAGTCCCCCCTTCGGCACTGGAAAGCACAAGCAGCGCGGCCAAGCCGCGCTGCTTGTGTGCTTTCAGACGGTCGGGACGGACGAGGCGGTCTTGCCCTGTAGGAATTCCTCGACCGTCTCGACCGTCTTCCCATAGCCCCAACCTCCTGCCTACCTTTGATTTACGATGGCTAAAGCCGGCAAAGCGCCCGACGACGAGGGCAAGGAGTCGATCGCCCGGAACCCCAAGGCGACCCATGACTACCACATCCTCGAGACGTGGGAGGCGGGACTGGTGCTGACCGGCACCGAAGTGAAATCGCTCCGCGGCAAGAAGGTGTCGATCAAAGAAGGCTTCGCCCGGGTCGCCAACAATGAAGTTTTTCTCGAAGGGATCAACATCACACCCTACGAGCAGGGCAATCGCTACAATCATGATCCAGTTCGCACCCGCAAGCTGCTGTTGCATAAACGCGAGATTCAGAAATTGATCGGTGCGGTCGAACAGAAGGGCCTGACTCTGGTTCCTCTCGAACTCTATTTTCGCAATGGCGTGGCCAAGGTGAAGCTGGCGCTCGGTCGCGGAAAGAAACAGCACGACCGCCGCGACGACCTGCGCAAGCGTGACGCCGAGCGGGAAGTGGCCCGGGCTCTCTCCAACCGGGGGCGTGTGTGAGGAGGCTGCTGAACAGCGTCTGTCTGAACATGACGTTGCTTGTCATGACGGCGAACGCTGCGACGGCAGGGGTTGGGCCCAGGCCTGCCTCGGCTCCAATACCTGCCGTCATCACAGTCACTACCGCGCGCGGCGAATCCAAACTTCCCGTCACTCTCGATCCCATCTCCGGACCGGCCATTTCGGGCGAAGGTTTGGTGCGGGCATTGAGTGGCGGCGTCCTGACCGATGTTCCCTGGGTCAACGTGACCCTCGCCCGCCAATCGTTCCGATTCCTGCTGGGCGCGCCGGTCTACTCCTTCAATGACCGGCTGCAGCCCTTGTCCGGCACGCCCTATCGGGTCCGCGACTCGGTTTTTCTTCCGCTTCAGTTTGTCACCGAGATCCTTCCTGAAGTTCTCAGCGAGCGCTTCCAGTGGGATCCCCGGACTTACATCCTCCGCGATCTGGCGCCGCCACCGCAGCCGGAAGTGGCCGTGGCCACGAAACCCGGTCCCCGGCAGCCAGGCCGGCTCCCCAATGGATTGCTGCCCGGACACGTGGTGACCGTCGACGCCGGCCATGGCGGGATCGACCCGGGCAATCCGGGGGTGTACTTCCCCCGCGGAGTCAATGAAAAGCATGTGACCCTGCAGGTGGCCCTGTTGCTGCGGGACGAGCTCAAGCAGCGGGGGATCAAGGTGGTGATGACCCGAACCACCGACACCCTGATCAACCTGCTGGACCGGGGTCGCTTCTGCACCGACGAATGTGACCTCTTCGTCAGTCTCCACGTCGATGCGCTGCCCGCATCGGCCCGCCGGAAATACGGCGATATCGACGGGTTCCATACCATCATCATCGGTGAAGAGAACACCGAAGATGCCGATCGGATCGCCCGGATGGAGAACGACGCGCTGCGCTACGAGGGTGGTGACACCGCGGTCCAGAACAGCGGCGGGCTCGACTTCATCCTCCGGAACCTGCAGATGAACGAGTATCTCCGGGAATCGGCCCGCGCCGCCGAACTGGTGCAGTCCGAGGTGGCCAAAGTGCACACCGGTACCAATCGGGGAGTGAAGCAGTCCCGGGTGCTGGCGGTGCTCAACACCGCCCGGCGGCCGGCTATCCTCGTCGAGATGGGCTTCTCGACCAATCCTCAGGACGCCCGCCTGATGACCAGCCGGAAGTCGCAGATGTCGCTGGCCACGTCGATCGCCGACGCGATCGTGGAGTATCTGCTGGAATACGAACGGAAGACCGGGGGCGGCTCCGCCGGGCGGGGGCGGGGACGATGAAGCGGCCCCTTCTGCTCGCGCTGCTCCTGCTGGGTGGGTGCGCCTACTACAACGGGATGTATAACGCGAAGCGCTTGGCCGGCCGGGCTCGCCAGGCCGAAAAAGAAGGTCGCACCTTCGATGCAACCAGTCTCTGGGGTCAGGTGGGTGTAAAGGCCGAATCGGTGTTGGCCCAGCATCCCACCAGCAAATGGGCCGACGAAGCCCGGCTGCTGCAGGGGACTTCACTGGTCAAATTGAAGAACTGCACCCAGGGCGTGGTGCCGCTGGAGCAGGTACTGGCGAACTCCAATGACGCCCGCCTCACCGAAGACGCGGCAGCGCTTCTGGGGGGATGCCGGACCACACTGGGAGATCCGGCTGGAGCCATGGCTGCCTACAGCCGCCTCACTGGCAGTAAGGATCCTGCCCGTCGGCGGCTGGCCCTCTTCTCTCACGGTCAGGCCCAGCGGATAGCCGGCAACTATCAACTGGCCCTGAGCGAGCTCGATAGCACCGACTATCCCGGTGCCCTTGGCGAACGCGCCGCGGCGCTGGCCGGATTGGGCCGTATGCCGGAAGCGATGCTGCGGGTGGATTCACTGCTCGCCGCGAACGACTCGGTCGCGCCCTGGGACTCCCTGATGGCCATCATCAGCCGGCAGGATCCCCAGTCCGGAACCCAGTTGACCGAGCGGATCGCCGAGGATGATGGCCTCCCGGTTGCCATCCGAGCCCGTCTGTTGCTGGCCGAAGCCGAGCGCTGGCAGGATCGGGACCCGGAGCGAAGCGAGGTGCAGCTGGTGGAGGCGGAGAAGGTTGCTCGCGGTACCACCGTGGCCGACGAAGCCCGGCTCAACGCGGTGCTTCTCCGAGTCAGGAGGATCGCATCGCTCGGTGAATTCAATCAGCTGGTGACCGATCTCGAAGACATGAGTGAAGGTGCCGGTCCGGCGGCTCCCCGGGCGGCCCAGCTGGCCGGGTTTGCCCGCAAAGTGGCGCTCACTGCGGACTCGGTTCCCTTGGGTGCTCCGCTGGGCGATCTGCGACTCTTCCTCGCCGGCGAGATGGCTCGTGATTCACTCGCCGCGATTGCCTTCGCCGCGGCGCAGTTCCATCGGGTGGTGGCCGAGTGGCCTGGGTCGCCCTTCGCTCCCAAGGCCATGCTCGCCCTGGTGCTGCTGCAACCCGATCATGCCGACAGCCTGAGAACCGCGCTGTTGAGTCAGTACCCGGCCAGTCCATATGTCGCCATGATCGAAAGTGGCGAATCTCCCGAGTATGTCGCCCTGGAAGACTCGCTCCGGCGATTCGCCCTGAGCTTCCGCCCTGAGGGGCGGCCCGCACCGGTCAGACCGCAGCCCCGACCCACTACGACCGCCCCGCGCGAACCGGTGAACCGCTAGTGTCGGCGGAACTCACCCGCACCGTACTCGGCCACACCTTCCAGAATCCCGTGTTGCTTGCGGCCGGCACGGCCGGCTTCGGTCGCGAAATCGCCGGGGTCATCGACATCGACCGGATGGGTGGCATCGTGACAAAGGCGGTCTCGCGTGAACCGCGGGCCGGCAATCGCGCACCCCGGGTGGCCGAGTTCCCCTTCGGGATGCTCAACTCGGTGGGACTGGCTAATCCTGGGCTGGCCCGGGTGACAGAGGAACAGCTGCCCTGGCTGGCGAACCACGTGAAACGGGCTCGCGTCCTGGTGAACGTGGTGGGCTTCGAGGTCGATCACTTCGCCGAGGTGGTACAGGGTCTCGAGCAAGCGCCGGGAATCGCCGCCTACGAGATCAATCTCTCTTGCCCCAACACCAGCGCCGGCGGGGTCGAATTCGGCGCCGACCCCGCAACGGCCTCACGGGTGATCGAACTCTGCCGGGCCCGGACCAGGAAACCCCTGTTCGCCAAGCTCTCTCCCGCATTGCCGGACATCCCTGCGATGGCTCTGGCGGTGCGGGCTGCCGGGGCCGACGGTGTGTCAGTCGTGAATACCTTGCCCGGTTATCTCTATAACCAGACCGGGGAGCCGCGATTGGGAAACGGCAACGGGGGAGTGAGTGGCCCGGCTCTGCTGCCCATCGGGGTTCTGGCGGTTCGCCGGATCATGGATCGCAGCGGGGGCATGCCGGTGATCGGGGTGGGGGGGATTCGCAGCGCCGACGACGCGAGGCAGTATCTCAAGGCCGGCGCCGCGCTGGTGGCCATCGGCACCGCGGCGCTGGCCAACCCGCGAATTCCCGAGCAGATCGTGGCCGACCTGGAGGCTCACGGTGTCTGAAGTCATCATCGCGCTCGATCTCCCCGGCGACGAAGCCCGCCGTCTGCTGGACCGGATTCCCGAAGCCCGCTGGGTCAAGATCGGATCGATTCTTTTTGCCAGCGAAGGGCCGGCCCTGGTCGGGGAACTCACCCGGCGCGGCCTCAAAGTGTTCCTCGATCTCAAATGGCACGACATCCCCAACACCGTGGCTGGTGCGGTGGAGTCGGCCAAAGAGTTAGGCATTGCCATGGCGACAGTGCACACCCTCGGTGGCCGGGCCATGATGGAAGCGGCCGCCAAGGCCGCCGGCGCTGATCTGGGCATCGTAGGCGTGACGGTACTGACCTCCCATACGCCGGAGAGCTATGGCCGGGCGGTAGGCCGGGAGAATGTGGCCGTGATGCAGGAGGTAGGTCGTCTGGCGGGCGAGGCGCTGACCTCGGGGCTGCGGGGGATCGTCTGCTCCCCCCTCGAAGTCGCCGCGGTCCGTCAGGCGGCCGGAGCTGCCGCCTGGATTGTGGTGCCCGGGATTCGCCGTCCGGGCGACTCGGCTGGCGATCAAGCCCGGACGGCAGGCCCGGCTGAGGCCACCCAGGCTGGTGCCACGCATCTTGTTGTGGGGCGCCCAGTTCTGCAGGCGACCGATCCCCGGGCCGCTTTCCTCGAAATCCAAACTTCCGCGATGTAGGCGGGGAGGGCGGGCCGGGCGGAAGTGGCGGGCACTCCCGCCCCGACCGCCTCTCCTGCCGCGTCCGCCTAAGTATGTGCCCTCCCTTGCATTATCTCAGGGTGCCCTCTACATTGCCGTGCTCTTTTGTAACCCGGTTTCTGGAGAGGTCTGTGAAGGTTCGCTCGAGCATCAAGCCCATCTGCGAATATTGCAAAGTCGTCCGGCGTCAGGGTGTGCTCCGGATCATTTGCAAGCGCAATCCGAAGCACAAGCAGCGGCAGGGATAACCGATGGCCCGAATCGCAGGGGTGGACCTGCCGCGTGAGAAGCGGGTCGAGATCGCCCTCACCTACATCTTTGGTATCGGTCGGCCCACCAGCAACCGGATTCTCTCCGAAACCGGAGTGAGCCCGGACACGCGGGTGCGCGACCTCTCTGACTCGGAAGTCGCTCGGCTGCGGCAGTTCATCGAGCGCTCGCTACGCGTCGAAGGCGCGTTACGCACCGAGATCGCCATGAACATCAAGCGGCTCATGGATATCGGCAGCTATCGCGGCACGCGTCATCGCCGTGGACTTCCGGTCCGGGGGCAGCGCACGCATACCAACGCCCGCACCAAGAAAGGCCCCCGTCGGGCCATCGCGGGCAAGAAGAAGGTGACCAAGAAGTAAATGACCGCACCCGAGAAGCCTCAGGCTGCCGCGGCTCCTGCTGCCGCCGCCCCGGCCAAGTCGCCGGCCGCCAAGCGTGGCAAAAAGATCGTGGAGAGCGAAGGCATCGCCCACGTTTCGGCCACGTTCAACAACCTGCTGATCACCATTACCGACCTGAAGGGGAACACCCTGGTGTGGGGTTCCGCCGGCAAGGCCGGTTTCAAGGGTTCCAAGAAGTCGACCCCGTTCGCCGCGACCGTTGCCGCCGAAAACTGCGGCCGCGAAGCGATGAACCTCGGACTCCGCCGGGTCCATGTGCGGGTGCAGGGTCCCGGCAGTGGTCGCGAGTCGGCCATCCAGGCGCTGGCGTCGGTCGGTCTCAAGGTGGTGTCGATCCGGGATGTCACTCCGATCCCCCACAACGGTTGCCGTCCTCCGAAGAAGCGGCGGGTCTAAATGCGCTACAACGGTCCCAGCTGCCGGCAGTGCCGCCGCGAAGGCACCAAGCTGTTCCTCAAGGGCACCCGCTGCCTCACCGAGAAGTGCGCGGTGGAGCGTCGGGGCTATCCGCCCGGCCAGCATGGCCAGTCGGCCGGCCGCGGCCGCAAGGCCTCGGAATACGCCAAGCAGCTGCGTGAAAAGCAGAAGGTCAAGCGGATTTACGGCCTGACCGAACGGGTGTTCCGCAATACGTTTGACCGGATTTCCCGCGAGCAGGGCGTGAAGGGCACCAATCTTCTGGTGGCCCTCGAGTCCCGGCTCGATAACATCGTCTTCCGGATGGGCTTTGCCGCCAGCCGTAAGGCGGCTCGCCAGCTGGTCCTCCACGGTCACGTGGAAGTGAACGGCGGCAAGGTGGATGTGGCGTCGTACGTCGTAAAGCCGGGCCAGGAAGTGCGCGTGGCCCAGGCCAGCCGCGAGATGGTATCAGTGCGCGCGGCCCTCGAGTTCGCTTCCCGCGGCCAGCCGGTCTCCTGGATTCAGGTGGACCCGCAGAAGGTCAGCGGCAAGGTAACCGAGCGGCCCACTCGCGATGCCATTCCGCTCAATGCGCAGGAACAGCTCATCGTCGAGCTCTACTCGAAGTGACCAT
>CAZOES010000205.1:0-2254 GCA_964578865.1 uncultured Gemmatimonadaceae bacterium
TCGAGGCGGCAACCTGGAGCGCCCGCAGGACGGGGATCATCGCGCCTCCACCGCCGGCTCGGGCGCCGGCGCCATCTCGAGATCAGGCGCTTCCCGCCGGACAAACCGGTCCAGCAGCGAATAGGCCACAGGCACCACGTACAGGGTGAGAATGGTGGAGATGAAGATGCCGCCCACGATGGCGTACCCCAGCGGCCGGCGGCTGATGGACCCCGCCCCCAGCCCGAAGGCGATGGGCATCGCCCCCATGATCGTGGCGACCGAGGTCATGAGGATGGGGCGGAGCCGGATGCGTCCGGCCTCGCGCACCGCCTCGAAGGTGTCCATCCCGCTCTCGCGGAGCTGGTTGGCGTACTCCACCAGCAGGATCGAGTTCTTGGTGACCAGGCCGATCAACAGAATCATGCCGATCTGGCTGTACAGATTGATGGTGGACCCGGCCACCTTGAGTACCAGCAGCGCTCCGGTCACCGCCAGCGGCACCGACATCAGCACGGTGAGCGGGTGGACCAGCGATTCGAACTGGGAAGCCAGCACCATGAAGACCACCAGCAGGGCCAGGCCGAACGCGAAGTAGAGCGAACTGCCGCTTTCCGAGAGCTCGCGGGACTCACCGGCCAACGCGGTGGTACTGCCGGCGGGCAGTACTTCGCGGGCCAGGGCGTTGAGTGAGTCGACAGCTTCACCCAGAGTAAACCCGGGGGCCAGACTGGCATCGAGAGTAAAAGCGGCGATCCGGTTGTAGTGATTGAGCTGGCGGGGTCCGATTCCCTCGTCCACCCGGGTTACCGCGCTGAGTTGCACCAGTTGGTTATCCCTTCCCCGCACGTAGAGTCCCGAGACATCCGAGGGAGTGGCTCGTTCCCGGGCGTCCAGCTGGATGATCACGTTGTAGAGCTTGTTGTCGCGGGTGTAAGTGCTGACCTTCTGTCCGCCCAGCAGCGCCTGCAGGGTTCCGGCGATGTCGCCGACCGGCACCCCCAGATCCTCGGCCCGGTCCCGGTCGAAGTGAATGGTCAGCTGGGGCTTGTTGACCCGGAGGTCGGTGTCGACGTTCTGCAGACCTTTGATCTGGCGAGCCCGGTTGGCAAAACTGTCCATCACCGAGCCGAGCAGCTGGAAGTTGGGATTCTGCACCACGAACTGTACCGGCTTGCCGAAGCCACCGATGGACTGGGGATTGCTCGCAAAGGCAAAGATCCCCGGAATGGCGAAGAACTGGCCCTGAACATCGCCGATAATCTGCTCGGCCGTGCGTTGGCGGTCGGAGTAGTCCTTCAATTTGGTGAACAGAATCCCGCCGTTGGGCCCGCCGCCGAAGTTCACTACGCTGAAATGACTCTGCACTTCGGGGGTCTTGGAGATGATCTGTTCGATCTGCCGCTGGTATCCATCGGTATAGGCCAGCGATGATCCTTCCGGTGCCACCACGAAAGTGAGAAACCATCCCTGGTCGTCGGAGGGGATGAATTCCCGCTTGAGACTGGTGAACAGGACATAGGCCAGGACCAGCGCGGCACCGGCACCCAGCAGCACCACTGCGCGGCGCTTTAGAGCCCAGCCGAGGCTGCGGGCGTAGCCCCGGGTGATGGCTTCGAAGCCGCGTTCCAGCGCCTGATAGAGCGGTCCGTGACTGGGAGGAACCCGCAGCACCTTGGCGCAGAGCATCGGTGTCAGGGTCAGGGCCACGAATCCGGAGATCAGCACCGATCCCGCCACCGCGATACCAAACTCATTGAACAGCCGGCCGGTGTTGCCCTGGAGGAAGGCCAGCGGAGTGAACACCGCTACCAGAGAGATGGTCGTCGCGATAACGGCGAAGGCGATTTCCCGGGTACCGTTGGTAGCAGCCACCTCGGGGGATTCTCCCAGTTCCTCCTGATGGCGATAGGCATTTTCCAGCACGATGATGGCGTCGTCCACCACGATGCCGATGGCGAGCGTCAACGCGAGCAGGGTCAGGTTGTTGAGCGAGAAGCCGAGGAAGTACATCACCGCAAAAGTCGCGATGATCGAGGTCGGAATCGCCAGACCGGGGATGATGGTGGCCCGGAGATTCCGGAGGAACAGGAAGATGATGATCACCACCAGAATCGCGGCGAGCACCAGAGTTTCCTGTGCCTCCCGAATCGAGCGAGTCACGAACTCGGAGCCGTCGAAGCCGACGTCGATCCTCACCCCTGGGGGCAGCGAGGCCTGAATGGCCGGCAGTTCGTTGCGGATCTCCTGCGCCACCTGGATCAGGTTGGCTTTG
>CAZOES010000205.1:2264-6530 GCA_964578865.1 uncultured Gemmatimonadaceae bacterium
CATCCCAACGTCCTCCGAATCCATAGCCTGGGTGAGTCGCAGGGCGCTGCGTTCGTCTTCCGCGCCCAATTCCACCCGGCCCAGATCGCTGAGACGCACGGTCTGCCCGTTGGCGCTCTTCACTACCAGCCGGTCGAACTCCTCGGGGGTTTTCAGTTCACCCAGGGACCGGACCGAGAATTCCCGCCGCTGCGATTCGATCCGGCCGGCAGGCACTTCCACGTTGCGACTCTGAATAGCCGACTGGACGTCCTGTACGGTGATACCGCGGGCAGCCAGTTCCTTGGAAGAGAGCCAGACCCGCATGGAGAAGCGGCGCTCACCGAAGATCTGGGCGCTGCCCACCCCGCGAAGACTCTGGAGCCGGGCCTTGACCCGGCGGTCGGCGATATCGGAGAGCTGCAGCAGATCGTAGTTGGCGCCGGAGAGAGCCAGCCAGAAAAAGGGCTGAGCATCGGCCTCCTGCTTGGCCACCACCGGCTCTTCGATGTCGCGAGGGAGCCTCCCCCGCACCCGGGCGACTTTGTCGCGCACATCCTGGGAGGCCACATCGACGTTGCGATCGAGGGTGAACTCCAGGGTGATATTGCTGACCTGCTCGGCGCTGGAGCTGGTGAGAGTGCGGAGACCGGCGACGGTGCTCAGTTCCTCTTCCAGGATATCGGTGACCGCCGACTCCACCACCTGGGGATCGGCTCCGGGAAGGACAGTGGTGACCGAAATGATCGGTGGATCCACATCGGGATAGTCACGAACCGGGAGGTTCACATAGCCGATGACGCCGAACAGCACGAGCCCCAGGCTCAGCATGCTGGCGAGGACCGGCCGCCGAATAGAGACGTCGGACAGCTTCATCGTGCCGCTCGATGGTACAGGTGACTTTCGAGGATCTTCGGGTTTTATACGGGGCCAACGTAGCGCCAGGATCGATTCCCGGAAAGAGTGACCGAAAGTCGGTCAGCAAATCGGAGGGTCTCGGCGGGGCTGCTGGAACGTGAGTGCTATACGAATGAGGAGACGGGAGGTGACGGCGTTACCTTAGGTGACATGGCCATCAAACTCTCGAACAAGCAGCAGACCCAACTCGCTTTCCTCAATCTTTGTCCCCCCAAGTTCCAGCGATTTTACAGCGTGATCGAACAGCTGAACGCGCCGAAAGTCGATGAATCGCTGGTCCGGGGACTGGCCCGGCAATGCGACGAAATGAAGGCCGGGGCCACCCAGCTTGGCATGGGAGGATTCGGCGACGCCGCATCCCAGATGGCCTCGATAGCCCGACGGGGTGGCGGTCAGCAGGTGAAGATTCGCGCGTTGCGGGATGCCTTGGGGGTGCTGAAAATGAACTACGAAGGAGCCCTCAAGAAGGCCTCTACACCAAGGCCTGAAGGACAGGAAGACGCCGAGGAGGAGTGAGGCAGATCAAAAGGGCCAGAGCAATGCTCTGGCCCTTTCGACTTTCGGGAACCTCATTGAATCATTTCGCCGAGCCGGGCTCGTATACCTGTTCGCCCTTCTTCTTGAAAAACCCGTCGATGATCGGGCCGGCCATGATGATGATCATCCCATGGATGATGATACCCGCCAGAATCGAGACGTAGGTCAGCGCGCCGAGCACCCCGGCCGCGCCGATGCTGGCAAAGATGATTCCGAGGACTTTCATTATCCGGCCTGCTCCAAAGAGGTTGATCCGAACGGGTAATAGGTTACACAGGAGGGAGACCGGATTCAACTGTCAGCATTCCGGTCCCGAATCACCCCGAACCAGGAAAAGCACCCCATGCGCCGTTTCGTCTTTTCGCTGTTGCTGCTCGCCGTCCCCCTGGCCCTGGCTGCCCAGGATCATGACCATGGGACCACCCCGAAGATCGAGAACGGAGGGGTATTCCCTTCCGGCTGGTCGGCCCGGGTGGATGAAGGCACCGCCAAGCAGGTGGCTCTGGCCTCGATGGGTCAGGGCTGGCATGCCACCACCGCTACCTCGACGATACTCTACCGCGAGGCCGACAAGGCCAGCGGCAGCTACGAAGCCAGTGTGAAGCTCCACCTCTTTCCCGAGGGTCCCGGCCACCTGGAGGCCTACGGCATCTTCCTGGGCGGCAAGGATCTCCAGGGCGCGGGCGAGAAGTACACCTACTTCCTGATCCGGGGCGACGGCACCTTCAAGGTGAAGAAGCGCGCCGGCGCGTCGGCCACCGACATCACCCGGGACTGGACCCCCAACGCCGCGATTGTGAAAGGAAAGAAGGAAGGGTCAGTGGCGAATGTGCTGAGTGTTGCCGTCGCCAAAGACAAGGTGAGTTTCCGGGTCAACGGCACCGAGGTCTATTCAGCTCCTGCGTCCAGCGTTGACACTGACGGAATCGTGGGATTGCGGATCAATCACAACCTGTCGGTGCACGTCGAAAACCTGGTTGTCAAGAAGACGTGAGACGTAAGAGGTGAGACGTGAGACGGACCCGCACACGTCTCACGTCTCACGTCTCACGTTCAGTGCTTCAGCCGCAGCTTTCGCAACGTCGCCCGAGCCTTCGTTCGAAATTCTCTCCAATGCCTGTCTCGCGGCGGGTGTATTGGCCGCGGCCAGCGCCCTGATGATCCCCAACTGACGGCGCGACTGGCCCTTTCCAAACGAAAACAGTCCCTGCTTCTCCAGCGCGACCCGGGTCAGAGCCGCCACTGACTCGGGCGCGTTGATCGCGGCCAGCGCATGGAGCAGCTCTTCCCAGGTGGCCGGGTCCTTTTCCACTTCGAGCGCAGCCAGCAGTGGCATGGCGTAAGCGCCGGAGCCCCGGGCGGCCAGTGCCTGACCCGCGCGAGCGCGGGTTGCGCTCGACGGATGCGAGAGCGCCCGCCGCAGGGGCTCCAGGACTCCCTTGTCCCGGAAGTGAGAGAGGGCCTCGATCACTGTCAGGCGGGTGCGCTCGTCGGGATGCTCGACCAGCAGGGCCAGATCCTTGATCGCCTCATTGGCCTGGAGCCGCGCGACCAGCTCGGCCCCCAGCCGTACATCGGCGGGCCGAGCGCTCCTGAGCAGGGGAATGACCAGCGGCGTGGCCTCCGGCATGCCGCTGATGGTTTCCAGCAGAAAGGCGCGGGGCCCGATGGTGTCGCTTTGCTTGAGGATGTCGAGGATGCGTTCGGCGGCGGGAACCCCCGCGATCCGCAGCACCTCGATGGTTCGGGTCTGCTCCTCCGGGGTGCGGTATCCCTGCTCGATCAGTGCCTCGATCACCGGCTTGCCCAGCAGACGTTTGATCGACAACCCGAGAGTCCGCCGGACATCTTCCCGGATCGACGGGAGAAAGCGGATAGCAGCCTGGGCGTTGTGCAGGGCTGCGAGCCACTGCTGCCGGTCGATGGCTTTCTCCAGTTCCCGGAGGATTCCCTCGACCATGCCGGTGAGCTGATCGCCGGTGCGGGCCCGGGGGAGCGGGGTGTTGCCGGTGAGATGGGCCAGCGATTCGCGGGGACCGGAGAACACCAGCGGAAGTGGATCGGGGAGAAGCTTGACCCTGACAGAATTGGTACTGGGAATGGGTGGGTCGTCGGCCGCGAGGGCGCGGCCCAGGGCCATCAACTCTACCGCCGGGGCCCCGGGCGCGACCCGGATGGCATCGACCTGCCGGGCCTGGAGCCGCTCCTTGAGTGGATCACCATCGACGGCCCAGCTGTTCTCGATCCCAGCCTCGATCAGTGCTTCGTGTCGGGCCACTCGGGAGGCGAGCAAGTCGACCAGCCCCTGAATCTCCTCCTCCCGGTCCGGCCTATTGCGTAATAGCTGCAACAGGCGGCCGAGCAGTTCGGCGAAGGAGGCATCCGAGTGGGGAACCGGGTCTGACATAGCAGGAGTATACCCATCGAAAGCTTGCTTGACAGCGCCTCGCACCAATCGTATATAACCAGAGTTGCCGTGTACCCGGATCGCCCGATCCCCTGCCTTTCCGGACCCGTTCGCAGCCCATGATTCTGGCCCGGTCACTTCATCCGAATAATCTGAACTGCCCCGGCTCCGGAGCGGCGCGATAGCGTTTCTGGAAGTTTGAGAAAACGCATCGGCCCGCTCCCACTGGAGCGGGCCGCCTTTGTTTTTTCCCAGGTTCCCTGTAGTTCAGCACCCTGCAGAGCTCAACTTTACCGAGGAGAGTACCCGATGCGAGGATTCGTGGTAGGAGCATCCATCGTGGCCCTGGCCGCCACCGCACAGTCCGCGGCAGCCCAGACCACGGTCGGTTGGGATGCGGGCCTGTTCAGCAGCTACGTCTGGCG
>CAZOES010000206.1:0-6482 GCA_964578865.1 uncultured Gemmatimonadaceae bacterium
GGCCAGGAACTCAGGGAACCAGGATGATGATTGCAAGGTAGCCGAGTGCAGCGGCGAAGAGGGTGGCGAGAGCGTTCACCCCATCGTTGGTAAGCCAGGAGAACCCGCCGGTGGGTTCGCTGTGCTGCCCGCAGCGATGGATCCTGCGCTCGGTGGGTTGACTGCAAGCGGGGCAGTGAAATCGTCCCTGCCACACGCTGCCGATGACGCTATCGAACACCATTCCCAGAGTTCCCACTACGATCGTGATCGGCAGCAGAACCAGTTGGCCTGCCACGAGCGCGACACTCAGCCCGACGCTGGCTGCCCCGATGATCGCGCCCGCCGTACCCATGAGGGTGACGCCACCGCTGGTGCCGGCGGGCACCGGTTGCCCGGTGAGTATGTGCCTTGGCTGCTTCCTGCTCCATCCACCTGCAGAGGTAGCCCAGGTGTCCGCCGCCGCGGCGGCCAGGCTCGCGGTGACGATCCAGAGCGCGGTTCCGGCAGTGAAGGGAAGGGTGCACACCAGAGCCGCGACTCCGCCGTTGGCCAGTACTTGCCAACTGTCTCGATTCGACCCTTTGGCATCCAGCCGGGTGACACTCAGATCCGGGGCCAGCCGTGAGATGAGACTCGATCCAACGAAGAAGGATCCCAGGGCCGCCATGCCGGGCCACCCCGTTTTCCAGAGTATCAGCGTGCCGACCACTGTCGCAGTGATTGCGCCGAGGTGAGTCAGCGCCTTCGCGGCCCAGCCGACGGAGGCAATCGCGCCCGAGATAATGGAGGCCAGGAGTAGAGTCATTGGGCTGATAGCTGATAGCTAACGGCTAATGGCTAACGGCCAACAGCCATCCGCTGAGTATATTGTATCCCATCCCTGCACTGACCCGGAAAAACTTGTCCGTCCCTACCATTATCCCGCTGAGCCTGCTCGAAGCCCTTCGGAATCTCGACACTCCAGTCGAGGACGGGTTGGAAGAACTGGCCGGCGAGATTGTCTCCAAGCGGCTGGGTCTTTCCGCCACCGTCGCGGCTCAGATCGCCCGTTATCAGGAGCAGGTCAAGAAGGCCGAGCCGGTTACGGTCGACGAGGCGGTCTCGGTGTTTCGGCTGGCCGGCCGCCGGCCCGATGCCCAGCTGGTTTTTGCCGATGCCGGCAGACGGGCCGCGCGGCACACTGCCCGGAGCGGGCCGGTGCTGAGCCGGGCGGCGGTGCGGATCGCCCCTCGGTCGATCGGCGCGGGAACTGCAACCCGGGCGGCGCGCCGGGTACTCGCGGTAGACCTGCGTGTAGCTGACGGGGGAGCCGAGGCCGAGATCGCCAAGCCGCTTTCCATTCTCGCGCTGCCCGATGGGTCGGGCTGTTCATTTTATGGGGCCGCGCTGGCCGAGTTGCTCCGGGTCCTCACCGGGTTCGAAGGCGCAATGGTTCACGAACGCTGTCGCGGACGGGGCGATTCGGCCTGCCTGTGGCGCGCTACCGCAGTTGGGGGATACGAATGACGTTGCTTTCCGACATCGATTTGCCGGCGGTTCGCGCTTTCCTCAAAGACCAGGGGCTCGACGGCTGGCTGCTCTTCGACTTTCGAGGGGTCAATCCAATCACCCAGCGGGTAATCGGCCCCATCGGTATGGGAAGCCGACGGCTCTTTCTGATGATTCCCCGCGAGGGCGAACCGATTGCCGTGGTCCACAAGATCGAGATGCAGCCCTTCAAGGACTTCCCCGGCAAGGTCCTGGGCTACAGCCGCTGGGAAGAACTGCATGGCGCGCTCGCCAGCGTGGTGCAGGGGAAGAAAGTTGCGATGGAGATTTCGCCCGACGATGCGGTCCCCTATCTCGATCGGGTGCCCTATGGCGTGATCGAACTGATCCGAAAGCTGGGCGGCACCGTCGTCGGATCGGGAGGCCTGGTCACCCGCTTTGCGTCCAGCTGGAGTGCTGCCGAGCTGGCCGATCATTTGTATGCGGCCGAAGCGCTGGCCCAGCTGGCCCAGGATTCCATTCGCCAAGCGGTGCAGGAAGGCGGACGGGGACTCACCGAGACCGCGATGCAGAAACGGGTGGTCGATCAGATTCATGCCCAGGGGCTGGTCTTCGATCATCCCCCCATCGTCGCTTTCGGTCCCAACGCCGCCAACCCGCACTACGAACCCCTGCCCGGCAGCGATGCGACCCTCAAGCCCAACGAAGTGATCCTGCTCGATCTCTGGGGCGGCCGGCGGCTCGGCACCGTGTTCGCCGATCAGACCTGGATCGGCTTCAGCGGCGGCACCGTCCCCGAGAAAGTGCAGCGAGTCTGGCGAACGGTGCGGGATGCCCGCGACGCCGCCATTGAACTGGTTCGCAGCCGGGCCGGTAAGGGACCGCTCCGCGGCTTCGAAGGCGACGACGCGGCTCGCGGGGTCATCGCGTCGGCCGGGTTCGGCGATTTCTTCGTGCATCGCACCGGCCATTCGATCGATCGCGATCTGCACGGCTCGGGTCCGCATCTCGACAACTACGAAACCCACGACGACCGCGAACTGCTGCCCGGGGCCGGCTTCTCCATCGAACCAGGGATCTATATCCCCGGCGAATTCGGCATGCGGACCGAGGTCAACATGGTCTGGGCCCCGGCCGGTCCCCAGGTGACTCCCGGTAAGCCCCAGGTGGAGCTGATCACTGCTTAGTTCGTCGTCCCGAGCCACAAAGTGGCGAGGGAGCTACTGCATGGGGCAGGGAAAGTAGTTCCCTCGCTACGCTCGGGATGACGCATTGTTCGGAACGTGTAAGGTTTTCTGGTAACACCGTCCCCCGGAGCATGTCACGAGCTCCTGTCGTACCCAGCCTTCTCGTTACCCTGGATCCCAGCTCGCCGGTGCCGATGCACCGGCAGCTGTTTGAAGCGATCCGCGAGGCCATCGTCCTCGGCCGGCTGCCCGCCGGAGGGCGGATACCCTCGACCCGTGGTCTCGCCAAGGATCTGGGGGTCTCCCGTACCACTATTATGGTGGCCTTCGAGCAACTGGTCGCCGAGGGCTACCTGGTCGGTTCGGTTGGGTCCGGCAGTTATGTTGCCCGACACATTCCCGATCATCTTCTCCAGGTTCGCCGCCCCACCGGCAAAGTGCCCGGTGGTCGGTCCGATCCACCCCGGGTTGCCGATCGGGTAAGTGCGCTGCGGGATATCCCCCGCGGCCCCTTTCTTGGTCGCGGGTTGCGACCATTCCGGGCCGGAATTCCTCCGGTCGATGAGTTCCCCCTCGCCGTCTGGTCGCGGCTTGCGGCTCGGCGCTATCGCAAGCTGGAGCGCACCCAGCTGTATCACGGGGTTCCCACCGGTTATCCCCCGCTTCGAGAAGCCATCGCCGAACACCTCGCCGCCGCGCGCGGGGTCCACTGCTCGGCCGAGCAGGTGATCGTGCTCTCGTCGGCTCAAGAGGCGATGGAGCTCTGCTGCCGGGTCTTGATCAATCCCGGTGACAAGGTATGGCTGGAGGATCCTAGCTGGATCGGCGCGGTCGGGGCGATGACCGCGGGCGGCGCGTCGATTGTTCCAGTGCCGGTAGATAAGGAAGGGCTGGTGGTAGAGCAGGGCATGGCCGCGGCGCCCCAGGCCCGGATGGTGTATGTCTCCCCCTCTCACCAGTTCCCGGCCGGGGTCACGCTCAGTCTCGAACGGCGGCTCGAGCTGCTCAAATGGGCCGAGCAGAGCGGGGCCTGGATTCTGGAGGACGACTACGACAGCGAGTTCCGTTACGCCGGCCGGCCCCTGACCGCGTTGCACGGTCTCGACCGGGCCGGCCGGGTGCTCTACATCGGCACTTTTAATAAGACTCTCTTTCCCGGTCTGCGGGTGGGCTATGTAGTAGTACCGCAGAGCCTGTTCGAGCCGTTCATGGTTACCCGCCGGATCGGGGCCCAGCATGCTCCGCCGGTGGACCAGGCCATTCTCACCGACTTCATCGTGCAGGGTCACTACGCCCGGCACGTGCGCCGGGCCCGCGCGATTTGTGAGGAACGCCGGAACGTGTTGGTCGCCGCGGCTCGCCAGGAGTTGAGTGACTGGCTGGACCTGCCCGAACCGGAAACCGGATTGCACGCCATCGGGCTATTGCGGCCCGGAATAGACGATGAAGCGGTAGCCAGCGCGGCGGCGGCAACCGGAATCGAGGTTGGACCACTCTCTACTATTTCCCGGCTCCAACCGCGGATGAATGGACTGGTGATGGGCTACGCCGCGTACCGGCCGGCCGATATCCGCGCCGCGGTACACCGCCTGGCAGAGGTATTCGCCGGAATTGGCCGGACCCGATTGGAGCATGCCCAGGTCTGAGTGGCACGGAGGTTCTGACAGGAATTGGCTCTGGCCGGTTCAGCAGGACGATCTGAGTTTGGTCACTTGCCTGTCTCGACCGTCTTGACCGTCTTGTCCGTCCGGAGCCTTCGTGCGTGTCTTTTCTGGAGTCCTGCTCGCCGCCGCTATTTCCTCTCTCACACCCGATCAACCCGCCACTCCTGCCAAGGCCACCGCGGTTCTGGCCGGCGGTTGCTTCTGGGGAGTCGAGGCGGTTTACGAACATGTCCGGGGAGTTAAGTCGGTAGTCTCCGGCTTTGCGGTTCCGGTCTCGGGTGCTGCGACCATGAAGCCGGCCAAGGGCGACTATGTCGAGGCGGTGAGGATCGAATACGATCCGGCCCGGTTGAGCTACGCCAAGCTGCTGGAGATTTTCTTTGCGGTGGCTCACGACCCCACTCAAGTCGATCGGCAGGGCCCCGACGTGGGGCCGGAGTACCGCTCCGTGATTCTGACCGATGATGCCAATGAACGGACCCTGGCTCAGCAGATGATCGATTCGCTGCAGACGGCCAAGGTTTATCCCCGCCCGGTGGCAACCCAGATTGCCGGACTCAAGTCGTTCAAGGTGGCAGAGGACTTTCACCAGGACTACGTGGCAAAGAATCCCCGGGAGCCCTACGTGGTGATCAACGACGCTCCCAAGCTGGACCACCTCCGCCAGCTCTACCCCACTCTTTTCCGGGACCGCTGATGACCTCGATTGCAGCACCCCGAGCCGGCTTTGGCCGGACCCTGCTCCTTGGCTGGCTCACCGTCGGCACAGTGGACATTCTGGACGCGGTGATCATGACACTGTGGCGGGGCGGGTCCCCCACCCGGATGCTGCAGGGTATTGCCAGCGGGCTGCTGGGCAAGGCGTCATTCGATGGCGGTACCCCTACTGTGATCCTGGGTCTGGGGCTGCACTTTTTCATCGCCTTCGCGGTGGTGACCACCTATTTCGTCGCCAGCCAGCGCCTCGAGCTGCTGATCAGGCGGTGGATCCCCTGCGGGATCGTCTACGGTCTGGGGGTATGGGTGGTCATGAACTTCGTAGTGGTTCCGTTGTCGGCCATCGGGCGGTTCCCCAACTTTTCGCTGGTCGGGACCACCAATCAATTGCTCATCCACGCCTTCGGGGTTGGGCTCCTGACTTCGTGGTTTGCGCGCCAATTGGCGACTGATAACGGTGACTGAGGACTGACTTGGGGTCCCAGACGGCAATCCTGAGTCGACAGTCGTCGGTCCTGTGGGGTAAGATTTTCGCGCTCGAATCCTTCACAAGGGCTATCTCCCTGCCTTTCGGGCGTTCCTCGGCTGGAACATCACGTTTCACCAATGTTCAACTGTTTCAAGGAGTTACAACAAATCATCTGGTTGGAACCCGCCACCTTACCCTTCCTTGACACGTGATTTTGCTCACTCCATATTCATGCCGCCTGATCGGGCCGAGGTCAGGCCGCTAACGCAGTTCCAAGAGCTCCAACTCCAGTTCTAGTCCGCAGTTCTTTTCTAACAGGTAGGACAGGTGCATCTCGCCTCGTTACTTCGGGTCGAGGGCGACCGCTCAGGTCGTCTGCGCCTTTTTCGGTACACGTCTGTTGTTGCTGTTCGGTGTTCACGCCATCGGAGGACGACTCCATGAGAGAGAGCAGTGTTGGCGCCTTCGTTCGCAGCGCGCGGTGGATCGCGGTTGCGGCAGTCGCACTTGTGGCCGGAGTGGGATCACTCTCGGCCCAGTCGACTGGTAAACTCGAAGGTCGAATTCGTGACCAGGCCGGTGCGCCGATCGCCAGCGCGCAGGTACGCATCGAAGGGACGGCCTTCGGAGCAGTAGCCGACAGTCGGGGCTACTACTTTATCAACAACGTCCCGGCCGGTTCCATCGACGTTACCGCCCAGTTCGTCGGCTACAAGCCGGTGAAGGTGACGGGCGTCCGGATGAGCGCTGGTCAGACCGTGACCCAGGACTTTGCCCTGGATCAGCAGGCGGTCGACATCGGCGAAATCGAGGTAACCGCGGCGGTCAACGCCCTGGTGCCCCGCGACGCGGTGACCACCAAGCAGAACATCAGCGGCGAATACACCGAGAAGCTGCCGGTCGACCGGATCACCAACGTGATCGCCCTGCAGCCGGGCGTGGTGGTGAACCGGAACGGCGGCATCAATATCCGCG
>CAZOES010000207.1:0-6460 GCA_964578865.1 uncultured Gemmatimonadaceae bacterium
AGATCTGGGTCATCGCCGTCCAGAAACCAAAAGAGCCTCTTCAGGGTCCCTGAAGAGGCTCGTTCCCACTTGCCGTTCTCTCCAGGTTCCCGCTGGTGCGCGGGCCCCCGGCCCGCCCTCAGGTCCGGTGGTGGTGGGAATGGACACGCCAGCGCCAGGCGGCGGCCACGGCGGACGCGCAGGCGCAGGCAAACATGGTCTGCGACTATAGGGGGGGGTGTGGGGGCTGTCGGGGGGGTGGGGGGTTGGGGGGTCATGGGGGGTGGGGGGTGAGGGCGGACCCGCATCGCCCGCCTAGCTCAACCACCCCTCCAAGTGCTCCGCCACGAAGCCGTCATCGGTCAGGTCGGGGTAGGCCGCCAGCACTCGATCAATCTCCTGCTTCTGATCAGGCGAAAGCTGCTCGTCGGGATCGAGGCACCAGGTCCCTTTCATCAGGCCCTGGCGTCGCAGTACCTCGTGAATCCCGGCAATGCACCCTGCGAAGTTGTTAGCGCTGTCGAACAGGGCGGCGTTGGCGTCGGTAAGGGCGGCGGCATGGCGAAACCAGGCGGGATCGACTGGGGTGTCCGAGGTGCGGCGGATCGAGTGCAGCATTTCCACCGCTCGTCGAGTCCATACGGCCCACTGGCCCAGCAGCCCTCCAACCAGACGTCGTTCGCCGCCGGCGAATCGGTAGCGGGACAAGAGGTCGACCACGATGCTGTCGTCGTTGCCGGTGTACAGCGCGATGTCGTGCCGGCCAGAGTCGGCCACCGCCCGCACTACGTCGAGGGTCTGGTAGCGGTTGAACGGCGCGATCTTGATCGCCACCACATCGGGGATTTCGGCAAAGGCGCGCCAGAACGAGTAGGGGAGGACCCGCCCACCGACCGCCGGCTGGAGGTAGAAGCCGAAAAGCGGCAGGGTGGCCGAGACGGTTCTGCAGTGGGCCAGGATTTCTGCTTCGCTGGAGTCCCCCCAGGCGCCCAGCGAGAGCAGCACCGCATCGTAGCCCAGCCGGGCGGCCAGTTCGGCTTCCCGGACTGCCTGGGCTGTCCTTCCGATTGCGCCCGCAATCTTGGCGAACGGGCGGGGTCTCGCCTTCAGTTCAGCCGTGACCGTCTCCGCCGCGAGCGCCAGCACCGGATCCAGCAGTCCCTTTTCCCGGATTCCGAACTGGGTGGTGTGGACCCCCACCGCTATCCCCCCGGCTCCGGCAGCGAGGTAGTACCGGGTGAGAGCGCGTTGATGCCGCTCATCGAGCTTCCGGTCTTCAGTCAGCGCCAGCGGATGCGCGGGGATGACTTGGCCGGCAAGGAGGTGGGCTCGAAGAGGGCTCATGACTGGCGGTGCCGAGTACCGAGTTCCGAGTGCGGCAATGTGCCTCTATCGAGATTGACTCATAAGAGTAGCTTGGGGGGCCCCTGAAGTAGAGAAACTCGGTACTCGGTACTGATCAGCACACAGCTTAATTGAACTACGGAGCTTTTCGATGCGGCGTGCGTCACGATGGAACGCTATGCGGATCGCGGGATTGGTGTTCGGAGCGCTGACCCTGGGCGCGGCTCGGCCTGATTCCGACCCCAGACTGGCCGGCTACTCGGTCGAAGCCGGCAAGGCCCAGATCGAGTGGGAGAAGAAGATGCGGGAACTGCCCAGTCCTGATTCACTTCGGGAGTTCATGCGGCGGCTCTCGGCTCGGCCTCACCACGTGGGCTCGCCTTATGACAAGGACAACGCCGAGTGGATTCTGGGCAAGTTCAAGGCCTGGGGATGGGACGCGAAGATCGAGACCTTCGATGTGCTGTTCCCCACTCCCAAAGAGCGGGTACTGGAGCTGGTCGCCCCCACCAAGTACGTCGCCAAGCTGGTCGAGCCGCCGCTCGCCATCGATCCCACTTCCGGTCAGAAGACCGAGCAGCTCCCGACCTATAACGCCTACTCCACCGATGGCGATGTGACCGCGCCGCTGGTCTACGTGAACTACGGGGTGCCGGCCGACTACGAGCGGCTGGCTCAGCTGGGTATCTCGGTGAAAGGCGCCATTGTCATCGCCAGGTACGGCCAGTCCTGGCGGGGGATCAAACCCAAGGTGGCGGCCGAGCACGGCGCCGTGGGTTGCATCATCTACTCCGACCCGGCCGACGATGGCTACGGTGCCGGCGACACCTTCCCCGGTGGCCCGTTTCGTCCGGCCGATGGAGTGCAGCGAGGCAGCGTGATGGATATGCCATTCCATCCGGGCGACCCGCTCACCCCGGGCCAGGGATCCACTCCGGGCACCACCCGGTTGCAGCTCTCCGACGCCAAGACCATCACCAGGATTCCGGTACTGCCGATTTCCTACCGTGACGCTCAGCCGCTGCTCGCTGCGCTCACCGGTCCGGTGGCGCCCGATTCCTGGCGGGGCGGGCTTCCGATCACGTATCACATCGGGGTCGGCCCGGCCAAGGTCCATCTCCGGCTCAAGTTCAACTGGGATACCCGGACTCTCTACGACGTCATCGCCACGCTCAAGGGCAGCGCGGCTCCCGATGAGTGGATCGTGCGGGGCAATCACCACGATGCCTGGGTCAACGGCGCGGAGGATCCGGTTTCCGGTGAAGTTGCGCTGATGGAAGAGGCCCGGGCCATGGGTGAGCTGGCGAAACAGGGCTGGAAGCCTCGCCGCACCATCGTGTATGCCTCCTGGGATGGCGAAGAAGAAGGCCTGCTTGGCTCTACCGAATGGGCCGAGGCCCACGCGGACGAGTTGCAGCAGAAGGCCGTGGTATACATCAATACCGATGGCAACGGTCGAGGCTATCTCGGGATGGGCGGTTCCCACACCTGGGAGCGCTTCATGAACGACGTGGCCCGCGATATCCCCGATCCGGAGACCGGTCTCACCGCCTGGAAGCGGGCGCAGCTGCAGACCATTCGCTATGGCGATGAGGATGCCCGGGCTTCGGCCCGTGGCTCAGTGCTGCGACTCGATCCACTGGGCTCCGGTTCCGATTGGTCCGCCTTCCTGCAGCATCTGGGCGTCTCGGCCCTGAATCTGGGCTATGGTGGGGAGGACGATGGCGGGATCTATCACTCGATCTACGACGATTTCTACTGGTACACTCACTTCAGCGATACCAATTTCGTCTACGGCAAGGCGCTGGCTCAGACGGTAGGAACCACGGTCATGCGGATCGCCGGGGCCGAGTTGCTGCCGCTCAACTTCAGCGGGCTGGCCGAGAACGTAGGGACCTACAGCGATCAGGTGCAGAAGCTGCTGGACAATCGCCGGAAGGAAATCCAGGAGCGGAACCGTCAGCTCGACGAAGGCGTCTTCACTGCCACCAGCGATCCCCGCCGGCCGACCCTGGCTCCGCCGCGTGACAGTGTGCCGCCGTTCCTCAACTTTGCTCCACTGCAGAACGCGATGGATTCACTGAAGCGCAGCTCGGCTCGCTATGACTCGGTGTTTGCCGCGGCAGGGCAGGGAGATGGCGCCGGTTATCTCAAAGCGGCCAACGCCGGCGTCAACACCCGACTGCTGCAGAGCGAGCGGAAGCTGATGCACCCGGAAGGTCTGCCTAATCGGCCCTGGTACAAACATCTGATCTACGCGCCGGGATTCTACACCGGATATGGAGTGAAGACGCTTCCGGGAGTGCGCGAGGCGATCGAGCAGAAGGACTATGTCCTGGCCGAGAAAGAAATCGATCGGCTGGCGGGGGTACTGCGGGATGAAGCGAGGGCGATTGGTGAGGCGGCGGCGGCGCTGGGATCGGCTACCAGGTAGAGACGGTCAAGACGGTCGAGACGGTCCACTCATCGCAAGGCAGATGCCTCTGCCTAACGGTGAGTTGACCGTCTCGACCGTCTCGTAGTCTCGACCGTCTTAGAATCTCCCGCCCCGCTCCTCAAAATGCGTCGCCTTCCCTAACAGCCGCCCACCCTGGAGCAGCCACCGGGCGGTCCACTCGATCACAGCGTCGATCGACACCGTTGGTGGACCAAAGAGCTCGATAGACCGGGCCGCGTTACTTAGCAGCGCATCGGCAGCCTCGGTTCCCTCGAACCGGACCGGTTTCTGAAAAATGGCCCCGAACTTCTCGGCGATCTCCCGGATCGAGAGTTGTTCGGGGCCGGTCACATTGAGGATCGTCGCGGGCGACGAGGCGTGGTCCAGCGACTGAATCGCCCGGGCATTGGCATCGCCCTGCCAGATCAGATTGGCGTAACCCATCGCCAGCGGTACTGCCTCTCCCCGCAAAATTCGGCTGGCCGTATCTACCAACACCCCGTAACGAAGGTCGAGCGCGTAGTTGAGTCGGAAGAGCAGCACCGGACTGCCGGCAGTGAGCGAATAATGCTGGAAGACCCGTTCTCGAGCCAGACAGCTCATGGCGTACTCGCCGATCGGCCCCACCGGTGCGGACTCGCTGGGGCCTCCGCTGTTCACCCGGCTCAGGGGATAGACGTTCCCGGTGGAGAACACCACTGTCTTACGGCCGGCATATCGCCGCGCAACGAACGTTGGCAGCGAGGCATTCATCGCCCAGGTGGTGGCCGGGTTGCCCTGGGTCCCGAACTTCTGGCCCGCCATGTAGATGATGTTGGGCGCATCGGGGAGTCGGGCGAGGGCCTCGGGGTCGAGCAGGTCGGCCGGGATGGTCTCGATCCCGGACTCCTCGAGTTGCTGGCGCAGACCATCCTGGCTAAACCGAGAGACGGCAATCACCCAGTCCTTGCGCCCGAGTTGATCCAGGGCCCTCCGCGCCATCACGGCCAGCGACGGACCCATCTTGCCGCCGGCCCCGAGTATCAACAGATCGCCCGGGTTCCTCTTGAGCGTATCGAGGACCCCGGGCGTTGGGCGGGAGAGCAGTTCCTCCAGCCAGACTTCGTTCAGGTCGGTCAGGCTGGCCTCATCGCCATCGGTACGAACTCCCGCTCCTCCTTGCCGATGTAGATCTGCCGCGGACGGGCGATTTTCTGATCCTTGTCCTGCAGCATCTCTTCCCACTGGGCGACCCAGCCGGGGAGCCGGCCCAGCGCGAAGAGCACCGTGAAGTAATCGGTCGGGTACCCCATCGCCTGGTAGATCAGACCGGAGTAGAAGTCCACATTGGGGTACAGTTTCCGCTTGATGAAGTACTCGTCCTGCAGCGCAATCCGCTCCAGCTCCAGGGCAATCTCCAGTTTGGGATTGAGCCCGGTCTGCTCGAACACATCGTAGGCCACCTTCTTGATCAGCTTGGCTCGAGGATCGTATGACTTGTAGACCCGGTGGCCGAAGCCCATCAACCGGTCGCCACCTTCCTTCACCTCCTTGATGAAGGCCGGGATGTTCTTCTTGTCGTCGATCTGATCCAGCATCGTCAGCACTGCCTCGTTGGCTCCGCCGTGGAGCGGGCCGTAGAGCGCCGCGATACCGGCCGCCACCGCCGAGAACGGATCCACGTGAGAGGAGCCCACCGCCCGGACCGCGCTGGTCGAGCAATTCTGCTCGTGATCGGCGTGGAGGATCAGCAATATCTCCAGGGCCCGCTGCAGCACCGGATTGGGTTCGTGCTGCCGGCCGATCTCGAACGTCATGTTGACGAAGTTGCCGATGTAGCTCAGATCATTCTTGGGGAACACGTAGGGCAGACCCCGCGAATGCCGGAAGGCGAACGCCGCGATGGTCGGCAGCTTGGCGATCAGCCGGACCCGCTGGAGATACCGGTTCTCCGGATCCTCGATCTTCTTCGACTCGGGATAGAACGTCGAGAGCGCGCCGACCGCGCCGAGCAGCATGCCCATCGGATGGGCATCGTAGCGGAAGCCTTCAAGGAACTTGGTGAAATTGGTGTGCACGTAGGTGTGGTAGCGGACATCATGCTCCCACTTGTCCAGCTGAGTCCGGTTGGGCAACTCCCCCTCGAACAGCAGATAGGCGGTTTCCAGGAAGCTGGCCTTCTCGGCCAGCTGTTCGATCGGATATCCCCGGTAGCGCAGGATCCCCTTGTCGCCGTCGATGAAGGTGATGGCGCTCCGGCAACTGGCGGTATTGAGGAAGGCCGGATCGTAGGTCATCAGCCCGAAATCCTCGGGGCCGGTCTTGATCTGGCGGAGGTCCATCGCCTTGATGGTTCCCTCGGAGACCGGGATTTCGTAGCTCTTGCCGGTGCGGTTGTCGGTGACTGTCAGGCTGTCCTTGGACACGACGAAGCTCCTCGAAGCGGGCGTTACGATCGGGGAGCCAAAGATAGCCAGCTTTTTTCCTATTTCACATGCTCCAGGACCAGCCGGGCGAGCCCGGGGAAATCGCCATCGAAGTGATGGCCACCCCCCAGCTCAACCACGTCCGCCAGCCCCTTGGGAAGGTCGGGGCAGAGGGTGTCGCCTTCCTTCCGGCCGTAGACGCAGAGCATCGGGTGGCCGGCCAGCTTCTGAAGCTCGGGCAAGAGGGGATAAGGCGCGTTGGTCTGAGGCCGAATCAGGTCGCCCATCCGGAACT
>CAZOES010000208.1:0-6409 GCA_964578865.1 uncultured Gemmatimonadaceae bacterium
ACTGACCTCACGCTTATCAGGCGTGCGCTCTAACCACCTGAGCTACAGGCCCCAAGCGCAAGGAGAATAACGACTTAGCGCCGGGTTATCAACTTCCTCCCCAAAGCGGAATCGTGCCGGCCCTCTCCCTACCGGCGGGAGCACAGCTACATTCGACTCATGCCCGCTCAGGGCTCTACCCCAGACCCGCTTTTCCTCTCGTTCCAACTGGCCCTCGCCGGTCGCTATTCGATTGACCGGGAGCTGGGCCGAGGTGGGATGGGAATCGTTTACCTGGCGCACGAAGTTCACCTCGACCGCCTGGTGGCGATCAAGCTGCTCCCTCCCGACCGAGCGGCCAATCCCTCGCTGCGCGAGCGTTTCCTGAGAGAGGCCCGCCTCGCCGCCAAGCTCTCCCATCCCAACATCATCCCGATCCACGCCGTGGATGAGACCTCGGGATTCGTTTACTACGTGATGTCATTCGTCGACGGGCTGACACTGGCGGAAAGAGTCCGCACCCGAGGCCCGCTGAGCGGCGCCGACGGCGCCAGAATCCTGCGGGAAACCGCCTGGGCCCTGGCGCACGCCCACTCCCATGGCGTAGTCCATCGCGATGTGAAGCCGGACAATATTCTCCTTGAGGCCGCGACCGGCCGGGTAGTAGTGGTGGACTTCGGCATCGCAGCCGCCGCTGCCGGCGAATCGGGGCCCGATTCGGGGAACTGCGACAGCCCCAGAGTGGGGACCGAAACTCTGGTACCGCTGGCAGGAACACCGGAGTTCATGAGCCCGGAACAGGCACTGGGCAACACCATCGACGCCCGGAGCGACATCTACGCGCTTGGCGTCACTGCCTTCTATGCTCTTTCGGCCCGACTGCCGTTCACCGGAGATACCGCGACCGCCATTCTGGCGAAGCATGTTACTGAGACCGCACCGTCACTGGCTGGGTTGGGACTGGCGGTCCCCCGAAAACTGGCGCTCCTGATTGACCGCTGCCTCGCCAAGACTCCCGAGCAACGCCCCGCCTCGGCTGACTTGTTAGCTGAGCAGCTCGGCGTGGCCCTGGAACAGCGACGGGAGTTGCCGGTGGCGCTGCGCGCCTTCGTGAAGCGGGATGGCAGGATCGACGGGAGCGGGACGTTCCTGTATGGGATCGGTCTGGTGATCGGCTCGACGGTGGTGTCGGCCTTTACCGGCGGGTGGTGGGGCTTCGGCACCTTCGCCTTCGGCCTGACGGTGGTGCCGTTTGGCTATCTGGTTGCGGCGGCGCGGCGGCTGACCCGGATGGGCTTCGCCCACGGCGATCTCGATCCGGCCTTCAAGAGCGAGATCGAGCAGGGACGCGAGGAGCGGGCGGTCGAAGGGTTGCGGTTGGAGAGCCGGGCGGAACGAGCGCTGCGCTTCGTGACCCAGGGTGCGGGCGTTATCAGCGGCCTCTCACTCGCCGCCATGATCGCGATTCTGCTCCAGTCCGTCCGGGGCGGAAATCCCGGCCCGCTCATGACGGTGCTGCGGGTGTTCGCCATCGCCGGAGCGGTCTCGATCGGAAGCCTGATCGGCCATCTCTCCCTGCGCTATCGTCGTAGTGATGTGGACACCGAGTTCTGGGCCAAGGTATGGATGGGGAAAATCGGCAAGCTGGCCTTTACCCTGGGCCGCAAGCTCCTGGGCAACCGGACAGTGGGACCCGCCATGACCCATCGAGCCACCGAACTCTCCCTCGGCATGGCGGCGGAACAGCTCTTCGAGAGTCTTCCCAAGGCGGTGCGCCAGGGACTCGGCGATGTCCCCGGGGTGTTGCAGCGTTTGCAGCGAGACGCGCAGGCGCTCCGGCTCAAGTACGACCAGCTGCTCGAAGCGCTGGCTGATGCCGGTGACGCGGCCGAGACTCCGCAGTTCGCCGCAGCAAGAGCAACCCGGGATGAGATCCGGGAAAAACTGAGCGAGGCGGTAGGAGCCCTGGAGACCATTCGGCTGAATCTGCTTCGGCTTCACGCCGGTTCTACTTCGATTGAAGGTCTGACCACTCATCTCAATCTGGCGGCAGAACTCTCGGCCGGAGTGGAGCGCCTGGTCTCGGGTCGGATGGAGGTTGAGCGGGCGTTGTCGACCCCGGCCTGAATCACCGGAGTCCGGGCACTCAGCCAGGCCAGGAACTTTCGCTCGGGGCTCCCCTCGACACTGCCTTTGGGCCAGCAGGCATAGGTTCGGATTGACGCGACTCGGCCGTCGGCCAGTTGCAGAGGCACCGCGGCAGCTCCGTGGTCCGACAGCTTCGAACGTGGCAGCACCCCCGCCCCAAGACCCAGGTCGGCCCATTCCTCTATGACCCGGTAGCTGATCGCCTGACCGGGGTACTCTTTGATGGCAACCCGGGCACGGCGGAACAGATGTCGCACCGCGTCGGCCAGGCCACATCCTCTGGTAAACACGAAGGTCTCCCCGGCCAGCTCTTTCAATCGAGGCTGGTGACGAGTGCCGTGCCGGGGCAGCAGTAGTAGCGGCTCCTGGTGCAGCAGCAGGCTGTCACGCGGCTTCCCTTCGGTCCCGACCATCAGCGCCAGATCGAGGGTTCCGGCCTGAAGCCGCTGCTCGAGATCCTCGGTGAGGCACTCTTTGAGGACGATTTCGCAATCGGCATGATCCCGGTGCCACACCTCGAGCGCGAGGTGGATCGGCTGGAGCTGGACCGCAGGGGTGAACCCGATCCGGATGATTCTCCGGCCGGGCCGCTTCCAGTGGTCCGCCGCGAGCCGGATCTCCCGCTCCGCGGTGAGCAATCCCTCCAGCAGCGGCAGCAAGTGAGCCCCAAACGGCGTCAGCGTCACTTGCCGGGTGGTCCGCTGAAAGATCCGCTCACCCAGTTCCTGTTCCAGTTGGGCGACCGCGGTCGACAAGCTGGGCTGACTGATGTGGCATTGCCTGGCCGCCTGGGAGAAGGAACTGGCTTGGGCGACGGCCCGGACAAAGCGAGCCTGGGCGAGATTCATAGTTATAGTGATGTCCAATGAGTGTGATACAATAATAGTATTTGTAGATAGTAATCCAACCTCCTAGCTTCGCTGCACCTCATTCCTTCTGGAGCAGCGTGGTATGCCGATCATTCCGACCCTCGTCCTTCTCTCCCTCCTGGGCCCGCTCAACCGCGGGGCCGGAGCACCAACAGACCGCTACCCCGACAACGCCGGGGTCCTCGCGATTTTTGACCAGGTCAATGGATTCGATATCGAGACCGCCAGACTGGGAGCCGTCCGGGGCCACAGCGAGGCGGTGCGCGCCCTCGCGGCCGATGTCCTGAGGGATCACAGTATGGTGCTGCAGATGGCTCGCGATCTGGCCGTCCGCAGCGGCATTTCCTACCAGGTCCCGACCGGCGATGAGGGCGCCCGATCCCACGCCCGGGCCTTGCAGGCCCTGAGTCAGCTCAGCGGAGCCGCATTCGATACGGCTTATCTCAAGCATGAGATCGGGTTTCACGACGGAGCCATTCGGGCGGTCAAGGAAGTGTTGCTGCCCGGCGTGACCAACACCGATCTCCGCACCCTTCTCAACACCGTACTCCCGGGGTTCGAGCACCATCTGGCGATGACCCGCGAGCTGGCGAAACAACTGGGAGTGAAGTGACGGCCGGCTGCAGGCAACGGTGAAAATCAAAAGCCCCGCGGTCCAGAGGACCGTGGGGCTTCCGGCTTTCTGCCAATGTGAGATGGGCCTGAGTGGAGTCGAACCACTGACCTCAGGCTTCTCAGGCGGTTCGATTCCGGCAGGAAGTCCGACTTCAGTTCGGTAACGCATTGACAGACTGCGGGATGTGGCCGGGTAGTCGGCTGCGGCCTCCGCCAAACAACCGCCCCGATCGACTCAAATAACTGAGACACGCGCCAGTATCTGGTTCTCCTCCACCTGCTCGCTTCATGGAATCCCCCTGGCTCCTTCCGGGCATGGGTCGTCAGCTGATCTGACCGGCGAGCACCTTCGCGACAAACTTTGCCGTGGCCTCCCCGACCGCGTCAGGGGCATCCTCCTGGAGGAAGTGCGACCCAGGTACGGTCACCGTCTGCTGGTTGGGCCACGTCCGGCAGAACTCACGCTGGCCGCCGATCAGGAAGCCTGCTGGCTCGGCATCGATGAACAGTTTCGGGATGGGACTGCGAGCCAGCCATTGTGAGTACGATTCGACGATGGCGACCACGTCTTCGGGCTCGCCGGCGATCGGCAGATCGCGGGTCCAGGCCAGCATCGGCTGACGGGACGGCCCCGGATTCCGAAAGTGGCGCCGGTAGACCTCCATCGCGTCTTCCGAAATGTTCCGCAGCGGCAGCAGATACTCGATGAAGAGATTCTTCCGGAGGATCAGCTCCTCGCCCGCCGGCGAGCGCTGGGCCTGAAAGAATGCCCGGGTGGCGGCCGGCCATTCGTCCCAGGAGCGGAACGGCCGCACGATTGACTCCATGTAGACGAGCGCCTTGACCCGCTCCTCGTGCCGCTGGGCCCACGAGAAACCCAGCGCCGATCCCCAGTCGTGAAGGACCAGGATCACGTTCCGGTCGATCCCCACGGCCTCGAACCAGGCATCGAGGTAGCGCTGGTGATCGACGAACCGGTACCGGCCATCGGGCGCGGCACCGGAATTCCCCATCCCCACGTAGTCGGGAGCCAGGCAGCGGCCATAAGGAAGGAGGTACGGGATGATGTTGCGCCAGAGATATGAAGGAGTGGGATTACCATGGAGGAAGACGATCGGGTCTCCCTCGCCGGCGTCGACATAGGCTATTCCGGTATCGAGGACCGCGATGCGCTTGCGGTACGATGGGTCTTCGGTTGAGATGCCGGTATATCGCATTATGAACCTCCGGTGGCGCGCTAACCGATATGCCGCGCCGAGCGAGGGGATGGGGCGGCCTGGGAGGCGCCGCGCAGTGCGGGCGATTCGCGCCGGGCGAGTACGCCGACCAGGACGAGGCTTACTACGATTTGAACCAGGATCAGCGTCACCAGGAGAAGTGGTCGCCCCGCCAGGAGCTGCTCCGGCCCTGGGACGGCGGGTGAGAGGAACGAGAGATTTGCGAGATTCCCCAGGGTGACGAGCGCGAGCAGGCCGGTCCCCCCCCTGTAGACGTACCAGCAGAACACCCCGTACGAGAACTCGACGAAGAACGCCGTGAGCGGCGCGGCCTGATACAGGCCCAGGCCGAGCCTCGGGTTCGACCACCCGGGCCAGACAACGATGTCGTGGGCATGGGTTGCCAGGTCGAGCACCAGATGGGACAGGATCCCGAGGCCGACCGCCCGGCCGAGCGCCGCGCGACCAAGGCCCTTCTCGAGCAGCAACCAGGTCAGCACGGCAGCGAGGACCGCGATCCCCACCGAATGCGACCAGGGCATGTAGGCAAGGTGAACATCGGCGACACTGCGGACCGTGGCTTCCGTCGTCGTGCGCTCGATCCCGAGGTAGTTGAGCCCCACCCATGCGAGTTCCATAGCTTGCACCGCGATGAGGAGGGCCGCGAGCGGGACGGCCGGGTAGCGGCGCTTCAGCAGCAACGCCGTGGCGGCGTGGTCGATGGCAAACATGAGAGACCTCCCTGCCTGCGAGTGGCGCGGCCGCGCCGCATGGTTAGCGCTCGCTAACCGCCAGAGCGTGACAATTACCCGGCGACCGTGCGAAAGTATCGGACCAGGTCGGCCTTCCAGGCGGTGGCCGGTCCGGGGATGACGCCTACCTGGAGCATCCGCGCCACCTCGGCGAGCGTGCCCTGCAAGCCGGCGGCGGCAAGCTCCGGGTGGGGCTTCGCCTGGCCGCGGCTCCGCGGCGCCTGCGCCATCAGCGAGCGGGCCAGGCCGATCATCGTATGTCGCTTCACCGCTTGACCCGATCTGGGCCAGAGGACGCGAGCGCTGTCAGATAGAAAGGCGACAACCTCAGGGCACTCATCCGCCAGTTCGAGGAACTGTCCGATGTACCCCTCCAGCTTGTCCTCGAAGGTCTTGCCGGCCGCGACCGCCGAATTGCATCTCGCCCAGAGACGCCGGTGGCAAGTCTCGAACAGGTGCAGGGCGAGTTCCTCCTTGCCGGCAAAGTGCTTGTACAGCGCCGGGTTGGTGTAACCGCTCTCCTGGGCAATGTCCCGGATCGTCGTGCCAGCGAGACCCTGCTGGCTGAACAGCTTGAGGGCGGCGCGGAGGATTTCGCGCTTGGCAGGGGGGTCATCTTCCCGGACGTAGAACGGCAGTGGGGCAGTTGTCATGCGCCCTAGGTTAGCGACCGCTAACCGCAGCGTCAAGCTCCGGAAAAACGACAACCCCGCCAATCGCATCGAATGGCGGGGTAACCTGCTGTGCGCCTCTGGCTTGGCGCCGAGGGTCCGACAATGGGCCTGGGTAGAGTTGAACTACCGACCTCACGCTTATCAGGCGTGCGCTC
>CAZOES010000209.1:0-6400 GCA_964578865.1 uncultured Gemmatimonadaceae bacterium
TGGGGCTCCGGCCTGGAGTACTCCCGCGCGGGGTATCGTCGGTGCGGCGCCGGGGTGAAATCGGCGTCGGCACGGTGCCGCGGCCGCCGATGTCGTCGCTGGTGCGCCGGACCGGGCCGCCATTACGGGGCCGCTGAGCCACCCGGGTGATGTAATCGTTCCGCGGATCGGAATCCTTGAAGACGTAGCGCGGGCCGGGACGATAGGGCCGTCCCACGTACACACCCCGATAGCGACGATAGGGGTAGTAGTACCAGTCGTCATAGATCACGATCTGGAATCGGGAGCAGTACGAGGAGTAGGGGTCCCAGTAGTGCCAGCTGGCGTAGGTGTGGCAATCGTAGCAGACGAAGCGGGGGTAGTCGTAATGCCGCTCGACGTCGTAGCTGGCGATATCGTAGTCGTAGTCACCTTCGGTGGCGATCCGCTCGGCCAGATCAGAGACGGCCACATAGGGGTCGCCCCGGACTCGGCCGTCGGAAATACTGCGGTAATCCCAGTGATCGCCCCGGACGATATCGTCGTAGCGAAACTCGTCGTCTGAGACCACTGCGAAGATGTATCCAACGCCGGGGTAGTCATCGACCCGGAAGGCTTCATCCCGGTCGCGGCCCAGGACCTCGAAGGTCTTGCCGCCGCGGGCGAAATTGTCTTCCCATGGATCGATCGGAAACAGCACCCGCATCCGGCCATCGGTATCGATGCGGATGATGGTGACGTAGGCGTCCCGGTCCGACTTGAAGTACACTCGGGCCTGATCGCCCCGCTGATAGGGGTCGTCACGGTTGAGCCACACGTCGACCCGGGGCCGATCAGGATCCTGCGCCTGCACCCATTTGGCAATGACCGCCGTGGGGTCGCCGGTTGGGGCGGCCTTGGCGGGTAGGGTGGTCGCCGTCAGGGCGGCCAGAGCAAAACTCAGTGTGGCGGACATGGTCCCTCCAGGACAACTATTTGGACACTGAGTGGGGGAGCAGGGGATATGCCAGTCTGGCTGCGATTGGCAAGTCGCTATTTCACAATAATATACGGTACCTAGCCGAGACCTCTCCAAGGCTGGATTCTGTCCCGGTGGAAGGACAAGGCGTCTCCAAAGAAGAAGGCTTATGCGCCGCTTTCCCATCTCCCTGCTTACGGTGCTGGGGGCCTTAGGGGTCTCCTCCGTGAGGGCCCAGCAACCTTCTCTCCAAGGTCTCGATTCCGTCATCAAGGTGCAGATGACGCAGCGGCAGATCCCCGGTCTTTCGCTCGCCATCATCGACGGTGGAAAGATCGTAATGGCCAGGAGCTACGGGGTTCGCGATCGCGAGACCAATGCACCGGTGGTACTCGAGACGCTGTTCCAGGCCGGTTCCATCAGCAAGCCGGTCTCGGCGCTGGGGGTGCTGCGATTGGTGGAAAAAGGGAAGCTCTCACTCGATGAAGATGTGAACCGGAAACTGGTGAGCTGGAAAGTCCCTGATAACGGCTTTACCGCAACTCAGAAGGTCACCCTGCGGAGGATCCTCTCCCATAACGCGGGGCTCACGGTGCACGGCTTCCCCGGTTATGCAGTGAACCAACCAGTTCCCACTCTGGTCCAGGTTCTCGATGGCAAACCGCCGGCCAACACTGCGCCCATCCGGGTCGATACCATTCCCGGCGCCATCGGGCGTTACTCCGGTGGGGGCTTCACGGTGATGCAGCAACTAATGATCGACCTGAGCGGAACCGCATTCCCGGCGTATATGAGAAGGCAGGTGCTGGATCGGATCGGGATGAAGCAGAGTTCCTTCGAGCAACCACAGCCCGCCGCGCGGGCGGCCCTGATGGCCACGGGCTACACCAACGACCGGGCGCCGGTCGCAGGACGCTGGCATGTCTATCCCGAAATGGCCGCCGCCGGGCTCTGGACTACCCCGAGCGATCTGGCCCGATTCGCCATCGAAGTTCAGCAGACGCTCGCGGGGAAGGGACACGGGGTGATCTCTCCCGCGATGGCCCGGCAGTATGTGACGTTGCAGAAGGACGGGTTTGGTCTGGGTATCGCAGTCGACGGGAGTGGCCCGACCCTGCGATTCAGTCACAATGGCCGGGACGAAGGCTTTGACGCGTTTCTTTCGGCCGACACCGAGGGCCATGGGTTGGTCGTCATGATCAACGCCAACGACAACTCCCGGCTCATGGGCCGAATCATGAATGCGGTGGCCCGAACTTATCATTGGCCCCAGGCGACCTGGAAATACTCGGCCCCGGCAGCAACCACCGGAATCGTTCTCTCGCGAGATCGACTGCTGCGGTACGGCGGTTACTATGAGGCCGCCGAAAACCAGATGATAGTTGTGGCGCCGACACCAGACGGCCGGGGACTGACCATCACGGCGGACGGGAATCCCGATGAAACCTTCCTCCCCATCGATTCCGTCCGCTTCGGTTCCAACGAACGCGATCTGACCCTCAATTTCGTTCTGGATTCCAGCGGAGCGGCCACCAGTTTGCTACGGAGTGCCGGGGCGTCCAATCCGCAACGTATTCCCCGAGTGGCGCCGTTTCCCAGTTCCCGCCCGCGAATTACCGACCCCGATATGGCCATCACCGACCTGAACTTCAAACAGCTCGTGGCGATTACCGCCGGTGGGGAGTCTCTCGTCGGCGCCTCCAGGATCACGCCGGGCGCCAAACGTGACTTCGCCGGTGGAGTGGCCGGGCTGCTCGATGTCGCCACCGGTTTCAGGTATGTCGGAGAAGAGCTGGTGACCGGCCGTGGAATTCGGCGGCATGGGAGCGAAGTGGAACGAGTCCGGTTCTACCTGGCGCCCTTGGAGGGGGTTCAGAGGTATCTGCTGGTTTATCTGACCGCGAGTTGGGATCTGACTGACTATGATGTGGTGAACCAGTAAAGGAATTCATGTCAGCCCCTGGCGTCACAACCCGCTCTCGACTCGACCTGCTCGATCCGCGCGAAGCTTCCCGGCTCGCCGGGCTGGAACTGCTCACCGAAGGGGTGGTCGAAGGATTCCTCGCCGGTCTCCATCGCTCTCCCCGCCGGGGATTTTCGGTGGAGTTCGCCGAGCACCGGATGTACCAGCCGGGGGATGAGCTGCGTTACATCGACTGGAAGCTGCTGGGCCGGAAGGACCGGCTCTACGTCAAGCAATATGAAGAGGAGACCAACCTGCGGGCGATGCTGGTGACCGACATCAGTCGCTCGATGGCGTGGACCGGCAATCCCGAACTGACGCTCTCCAAGCTGGCCTACATCCAGCGTCTCACCGCGGCCCTGGCCCTTCTGCTCCTCCGTCAGCGCGATGCCACCGGACTGATCGCCTTTGACGAGGGAGTGCGTGCGGTCGTCCCCGCGCGGGCCCGCACTTCCCACTGGCATCAGCTGCTGGGCACCCTCGGTTCGCTGACACCCGGACTGGGCACCGCCGCCGAGCCCGCTTTGCGGCGAGTGGTCGATCTGTTGCGCCGGCGAGGACTCGTGGTGTTCATCTCCGATCTCCTGCTGGAACGGGATCTGGCGATGCGGGCCCTCAAGTTTCTCCGCCACCGCGGGCATCAGGTGATCGTGCTGCATGTGATGGATCCCGCCGAGTTGGAACTGGGAGGCCCGGCCGAGGCGCGGTTCGAAGATCCGGAGACCAGGGCCAACGTCACCCTGCGGCCCAAGGACTGGGCCTCGGCCTACCGGGAGACGGTGCAGGGCGTGGTGGCGGCCTGGCGGCGAGCCTGCCGCACCAGCGGCATGCAGTATCATCACATCACCACCGATACGCCGTTCGGACATGCCTTGCGCCGGGTGGTGGCTCGGCCGGCCGGGCTGGCCTGATGGGCTTTCTCACTCCCTGGGTTCTGGCCGCGCTGCCGCTCTCGGCCTTGCCGCTGGTACTGCATCTGATTCAGCGGCGGGATCCTCCGACCATCGAGTTCCCGGCGGTGCGTTACCTGGTACAGGTCACCCAGGAACACCAGCGCCGGCTCAAGCTCCGGCACTGGCTGCTGCTGTTGATCCGGACCATCCTGATCCTGGCACTGATCCTGGCGGCTGCGGGCCCGTCAGCTCCACTCAAGCAAGCATCGAGTCATTCACCCAGTGCCCTGGTGGTGGTACTGGACGACTCGCCTTCCAGCGGGGTGGTCTCGGCCGGAACTCCCAAGCTCAGCGAGCTGCGCGCGACCGCCCGGAACATTCTGGCCAATTCGACCCCATCGGACGCGCTGTGGCTGCTCACCAGTGATGGCATCGCGCGGCGGGGCTCGCGCGAAGCGCTGTCCGCTGCGATCGACAGCCTGCAGCCCGGAGTTCGGCGGATGGATCTGGGTCAGGCGATTACCCTGGCCGGCGAGGTTCTCAAGACCGATGCGCGGCCTGGAGGCATCGTGGTGCTCTCAGATCTGCAATCCACCGCGCTGGGACCTGCCCCGGTGCGGGTGCCGTTGCTGGTCGCCCGGCCCGGCGATCTGCCACCACCCAATCAGGGTATTACCGCGGTGGAACCGGGAGCCCAGCCGTGGACCCCCGAAGGCGGAGCAGTAACCGTGAGGGTAGAGGGCGACTCGACGGCGGCCGCTCCCGTCTCGGTTTCGCTGGCCGATCGGCCGGCCCGACAAGCGCTGGTGCCGAGCGGAGGGGCCGGCAGCTTCACGCTGGGACCGGCGGTTCCGGGATGGTGGACCGTGCGGGCCTCCAAGGCTCCCGATGAGTTCCGGGCCGACGACGATCGGATCGCGCTGGTGCGAGTGGCGCCGGTGGCGCAGGTCTCCTGGGATCCGGCCGAGCGCTATCTGGCGGCGGCCTGCGAGGTCCTGCTGTCGAGCGGACGATTGCGGCGGGGTACCGAGATCAGTCTCGGCGTGCTGGGGAATGGTCCCTCGATCGTGGCTCCGCCGGAGGATCCGGCCGCGCTGGGCGCACTCAACCGGGCGCTGGAGCGGCGCGGTATCGGCTGGCGATTCGGCACCCTCTCGGCGACACCGGCCGTCAGTGACAGCGGCCCGCTCCTGGGGCGGGTGGCCATCAGCAAGCGCTATCTCCTGCAACCGGCCCGGGCCAGCGCCACCGCGGGCACCGTGATCACTGCAGGCGGCACACCGTGGCTGGTGCGGGATGGCAATGTGGTGCTGATCGGGAGCCGGTTCGATCCCAGCTGGACCGGGCTGCCGCTGGGTGCGGGCTTCATGCCTTTCATGGACGCGCTGGTCAACCGGCTGGCGCGGGGCCAGGTGGCCACTTTGTCCGGTTCGCCGGGCGATCCGGTGTTGCTTCCGGACCTGGTAACCGAGGTGGCCCAGGGGGATCGGCGCTGGCGGGTCGAAGGTGGCGCCGGATTCCGCCCCCCCACTCCCGGGGGGTACTACCTTCTTTCCGGGCGCGACACGGTCGGTGGGTTGGCCGTCGCGCTGGATCCGCGGGAATCGATGCTGGCTCCCGCGTCTGAAGGTGCCGTCACTGGTTTGTGGTCAGGTGCACGTCTGGTTTCGCTGGCGGATGCCGCCGGCGCAGCCTTCGCAGGTGCGGGGCGAGCCAGTTTGCAAGGGCCGTTGTTGTGGCTGGCCCTCGCCCTCGGTCTGGTCGAAGTCGGCCTGGCCAGTGGTATTCGCCGGAGCTCATGACGCTGAAGCTGCTGCTGGACGCGTTCGAACGAACGCCAATTGCTTTCGATCTCAGAGACAAGCTGCCGCAACGGGGACACCAACTGGCCATCGCGGGTCTGGCCGGGTCGAGTCCGTCGGTGCTGGCGGCGTGGCTGGTGCGTGCCTTTCCCGATCGTCTCCTCGCCATCGTCGCTACCACCCCGGCTGACGCCGAGCGCTGGCTCACCGACCTGGGTCATCTCACCGAAGAATCGATGGCACTCTATCCCCAGCGGGAAGCCCTGGGGGAAGAAGAGCCCCATTACGAGATAGCGGGCGAGCGGGCCGAGACCCTGGCGGCGCTGCTGGGAGGGAAGCTCAGGATTCTGGTGACGACGGCCCGGGCGAGTCAGGAGCGGACGAGGGTACCGGCCCGGCTGAAGCATGCGACTCTTCGCATTCGTTCCTCGTTCCTCGTTCCTCGTTCCTCGAAAACTGCTGGCCATAAGCTCGGCGATTTCACTGCCTCCCTTGAGGCGATGGGGTACGAGAAAGTCCCCACAGTTACTGAGGTCGCTCAGTACAGCGTGCGGGGTGGAATCGTCGATGTGTACGGATTCGGCATGGCCGCCCCAGCCCGCCTCGAGTGGTGGGGAGATGATCTCGAATCCATCCGAAGCTTCGACCTTACGAACCAGAGGTCAGGCGATACCATCGAAGACTTGACCATCCTTCCGATCAAATCTGTAACCAGCGACGAAACCAGCGAGGAACGAGGAACGAGGAACGAGGAACGCTCTACACTTCTCGACCTCCTCCCCACCGACACCCTCGTCCTCGAAGA
>CAZOES010000210.1:0-6291 GCA_964578865.1 uncultured Gemmatimonadaceae bacterium
AGTGAGGGAGTGAGGAGAAACTAATCGTAGGGACAGATCGAGTTAGTGAGGAGTGAGGAGGGGTTGGTCGAAGATTAGTTCCTCCACACTCCTCACTGACTGGGGCTTAGGCTGCGATTAGTTCCTCCTCACTTCTCGTCGTAGGGCAGAACCTTCCGACCCCCCGGACGCATCTGCCGGACGGCCCGCCGAAAGCGGGCTGATTTGTTTCTAGCAACATCGCTGCAACTCCAGCCCGCCCAATACTTTCCGCCTGCCCGCCTGACCGCCTGACCGCTCCGGCACCGCGATTGCTTTCCCGGAGGCGGACCCTTCTATCGAGGCGGAAAATGTTCTCGGCGCTCTTCGGACCGCAAACCCGGATCGGGAACCTGCGCTGGAGTCTGGATGACTCGAGTGCGGCCCATAAGGGGATTGCCGCCCGCGTCTCCGGTGCAATCGAGCAAAGCGGCAACACCGACTTCGATGCCGCCCTTTCGGACCAGGCCCGCAAAGCCCCGAAGGTGGATATCGAGAAGGAAATGGTCGATCTGGCCAGCACCCAGCTGCGTTACGACGCGAGCGCCAAGCTGCTGCAGGCCGCCTATCAGGGACTCCACACCGCGATCACCAAGAATGGCTAACATCTTCGGCGCCTCCGGCGCCTGGCCCCCGCGCCCGGTGCGCTCCCTGCTCAAACCGCTCGGTATCAGCGGCGCGGGTATGGGCGCGATGAGCAAAGCGCTCGATGTGATCTCTCAGAACATCTCCAACGCCGAGACCACCCGGACGCCCGAAGGGGGCCCCTACAAGCGCAAAGTGGTGGTCTTCTCCAAGGATGCCAGCGGCGGAGTGCAGCCTTCCGAAGTGGTGGAAGACACTCGACCGGGGAGCGAGGATTACGATCCCGGCCACCCCGACGCCGACGCCAACGGGTTCGTAAAGCGTTCCAACGTCGACATCAATACCGAAATCGTGGACCTGATGATTGCCCGCCGAGTGCACGAGGCTAACGCCACCGTGTTCCAGTCGGCCAAGGCAATGCTGCGCCGCGCCATCGACATCTAACCAGCCACTGCCATGAGCATTTCCGGACTGCCGCCTTCAGGCGGAGCGAATCGAATCGCCAGCGCTTACGGGTTCCCTGCGAAACGGGCGCCTGCAGCGAATCAGACGGTCGAGACGGGCAAGACGGTCGAGACGGTCCGTCCTGGCGCGGCTGGGAAGGCTGGCGAAGCTGGGGAAGGCTTCAAGCTGCGCTCGGTGCTCAACGACGAGGAGCGGGCCTACTTCGATCAGCTCACTGCGATGGGTCCGATCACCTACGGCCCCGCCTCCAAGACCGGCATGGTGCCGGAGGCGCCGCGGGGTCTCCGGCTGGACGTGCGGGGCTGAGCGATGAGCTCGCCGATCCGCCCCGATGGGCCGAGGCTGACGCCGCTCGACCGCGTGCTGGACCGGTTCGAGCCGGCCACCAGCGGACCGTCCTTCGCCGACACTCTGACTCGGGTGGTGAACGATACCCAGCAGATGCAGGACGACGCCTCGAACATCATCGGGGCGTTCGTGCGGGGAGAACCGGTGGAGTTGCACCAGGTGATGGCGGCCAGTGAAGAAGCCGGCATCGCGTTGGAGTTTCTGGTAGAGATGCGGAACAAGTTGACCGACGCATACAGAACTGTGATGAACATCCAAATCTGAGCGTCGGTCAATCCTGAACCCGCGAAGCGGGTGAAGGATCCCTATATGTGAAGCAGGTCCCTCGGGCTTTCGCCCTCGGGATGAGGTGCTCTCTACGAAGGCTGATTAAGGCGATATGACCAATGCGATTCCTCCCGCCATGCTCGATGGGGTACGGCGTATGAGCGGCACCGGCCGGTTCCTCACCTTTGGCGGTCTGCTGGTCGCGCTCGCCGTGGTGTGGATGGCCACCAAGTTCGGGGCCACGCCTTCGATGGTTCCACTCTACGGTGGACTGGAATTGCGGGAAGTCTCCGCCATGACCGACGCCTTGCAGAAGGCCGCCATTCCTTTCGAGCTGGCCGGCGGCGGGACCACCATCATGGTGGACGAGAGCGTGGCGGCCCGGGCCCGGGTCGCGCTGGCCAAAGTCGGGCTCCCCAGTTCGAGCCGCGGTGGAGGGCAGGAGATCGCGCCTTCGGCCTCGGCATTTCCGGCCAGTCCTGACGAACTTCGAATCAGAGAACGACTCGCTCTCGAGAGCGAGCTTTCCCGCACGATCGGCGAACTGGACGGGGTCGATCACGCCACCGTCCATCTGGCACTTCCACCCGAGAGTCCGCTGCGCCGGCTGGAACGCCCGGCCAAGGCCTCGGTGGTGCTGACTCTGCGAGCCGGCCGGAGCTTCAGTCCCGAAGCGGTGCAGGGCATCACCTACATCATCTCCCACGCCGTGGCCCAGCTGCCCAGCGACCAGGTCGCGGTGCTGGACAGCGAAGGCCACGTGCTTTCCGCTCCCGACGACGGTTCGGCCCGGGGGCTGACCAGCCGTCAGCTCGAAATGGAGCGGTCGGTGGAGACCTATCTGGCTAAGAACGCCGAACGGATTCTGGCCACCACGCTGGGAGCTGGAGGGGCCAAAGTCCAGGTATCGGCCAAGCTCAACTTCGAGCAGGTCGACAAGACGGTCGAGACCTACAATCCCGATGGGGCGGTGCTGCAGAACGAGCAGCGCAGCGAAACCACCGGAGCGGACAGTCTGGCCGGCGGCAGCGCCACCGTCGTCAACAACACCTACCTCAATTCGAGAGTGGTCGAGAAAGTGGCCGGCTCGGTGGGCGGGATTCAGCGCCTGACCGTGGCGGTGCTGCTGGACCAGAAGGCGATCGACAAGGCCACCGGGACCACCGGTTCGGCCGATGTCAGCCGCTACGAGCAGATCGTGCGCGATGCGATCGGGATCGATACCGCCCGGGGCGATCGGGTCACCGTCTCGGCGATGAATTTCGAGCCGATCACCATCAGCCCCGACAGTCTCAACCTGGGCGGTGGCGGCGGAGCCGAGAAGGTGCTCACTCTGGCCGAGCGGTTCAGCCGGCCGATCATCGGGTTGATCGGTATCATCGCCGCGGTGATCCTGGCGCTCAAGATCCTCCGGCCGGCTGGTGGACCTGGCGGCCAGGGTGGCGGGGGGAGCTTTCCATCCACCCGCCCGGCCGGATCGGTTGGCGCTCCTGAGGAACCTCAGCTCCCCCCGGTCCAGGTGAGCCAGCTGAGCGCGGTCACTTCCAAACTCAAGAACGAAGTGCAGGCCGAATCCACCCAGCGACCCGAGATGGCCGCCCAGGTGGTGAAGACCTGGTTGGCTGAAGACTGATGCCTGCCGCCGCCGAGAAGGAGACCCTGAGCGGAGCCCAGAAGGCCGCGGTGCTCTGCATGTCGCTGGGCACCGATGTGGCGTCCAGGGTGATGCAACTGCTGAGCAGCGATCAGGTGGAGATCGTCACCCGGGAAATCGCCGGCATGCCGCTGGCGGATACCCGGACTGTCGAAGGGGTGCTCACCGAGTATCGCGACGTGTCCCGGGCGGTGCAATCGCTCTCGGAGGGCGGCCTCAACCGGGCCAGCGAAATCCTGGAGCAGTCCTTCGGGGCTCAGAAGGCCAAGGTCATTCTCGACCGGATCAAGCAGCAGATCACCGACAGCGGGCTCAAGCGGCTCAAGAAAGCAGCACCCGAGGTGCTGCTCTCCGTGCTTCGGGGTGAGCATCCCCAGACTCTGGCGCTGATCCTGGCTCATCTCGACGTCAAGCAGGCCGCGACGGTCATCGAAGTGATGGGCAACGACCTCGCCGGTGACGTGCTTTACCGGGTGGCCAAAATGGAAAAAGTGGCACCCGACATGGTGGCGGTAGTGGAACAGGGGCTGGCCAGCAAAACCGACCTGACACTGTCGCAGGAAATGACCCTCTCGGGCGGTCCCGCTGCGGTGGCCAAGGTCCTGACGGTTGCGAGTGGTGCGCTGGAAAAGGCGGTGATCGAGGCCATTACCCAGCGGAATCATGAGCTGGCCCAGCAGATCTCCAACCTGATGTTCGCTTTCGAGGACCTGACTACGCTGGATGGCAAGTCGATGCAGCGGATCCTGCGCGATGTCGACAGCAAGGAGCTGGCGCTGGCCCTGAAGGCCGCCAGCGACGAACTCAAGCAGCACATCATGAAGAACATGTCCGAGCGGGCCGCCGGCGCACTGACCGAGGAAATGGAATACCTCGGTCCGGTCCGGGTGAAGGACGTCGAGGCGGCTCAGACCCGCATCATCGCCGCCGTCCGCACTCTGGAGGAAACCGGCGAGATCGTGCTGGGCGGCCGCGGTGGAGATGATGAAGTCATTGCCTGACACCTCGGCTCAGCCACAGCAGCCGAAGCCGGCGGTTTCCCGCTTTGCCCTGTGGCCTTTGCCCGAGCTCGCCACTCCCCAGTCGCCGGCGCCCCAATCGGCTGCCGCGACCCCCTCGGGTCCGGCGCCCGATCCCGAGCAGGCGGCGTACAACCGGGGCTACGAGGCCGGCAAAGCCGCTGCGATGGAAGAGGCGTCCCGTACCATGAAGCGGGCCGCCGGGCTGCTGGTCTCTACGGCCGAAGCCCTGGACGCCGCCCGCCTGGGTGTGGTGCGGGAACTGGAAGATTCAGTGTACCTGCTCTCGCTGGCGGTGGCCCGGCATCTGATTCTGCGGGAGGTCAGCGCCGATCCCCAGGTGATCAAGGACCTGGTGCAGCGCGGGCTCGAGTCGTTCCCGGTCGGCTCTCACGTCGAAATCCATCTCCATCCCGAAGATCTCGCCGCGCTCCGCAGCCAGTTTGAGCTGCCGGGGAGTGACGGACGCGCCGCCGAAATCCAATGGACTCCCGATCCGTCGGTCGAACGGGGTGGCTGCACTCTGGAGACGCCCCACCGGGTAGTGGACGGGCGAATCGATCTGGCGTTGCGCGACCTCTATCACCGGATGCGCGATGATTGAGCCGCTCGATCCCCGGCTGGCCGCGGCCCTGGGTCGCATCCAGGAGTCGCCCCGGTTCGCGGTTCATGGCCGGGTGACCCGGGTCATCGGCCAGGTGGTCGAGGCTTCTTCGCTGGAAGTGGCATTGGGTGAGCTGTGCCGGGTGGAATCGCATGGCCGGCCCCGGGTGACCGCCCAGGTGGTCGGGTTTCACGAGCGGGGAATCCTGCTGATGCCGCTGGGAGAACTGGAAGGGATCCATCCGGGCGCTACGGTCCGGCCGCTGCGCCGTCAGCTCGATGTCCGGGTCGGCGATGGTCTCATCGGCCGGGTGGTCGATGGACTGGGCCGGCCGATCGACGGGCTGGGCCCCATCGGTCCCAGCACCCGCTACGCCCTCTCGGCTGAACCGCCCCACCCGCTGGAACGGAGCCGCATCGAACGGCCACTGGGTACCGGGGTCCGGGCCATCGACGGTCTGATCTCGCTCGGCCGAGGCCAGCGTATCGGCATCATGGCCGGATCGGGGGTTGGAAAGAGCGTGCTGCTGGGCATGATCGCCCGCCGCACTTCGGCCGACATCAATGTCATCGCGCTGCTGGGTGAACGAGGCCGCGAAGTCCGGGAATTCATCGAGCGCGACCTGGGGCCCGATGGTCTCCGCCGCTCGGTGGTGATTGTGGCGACCTCGGACCAGCCGGCGGTGATCCGCGCGACCGGTGCATTCGTCGCCACCGCCATCGCGGAGTATTTCCGCGATGCGGGCAAAGACGTGCTGATGATGATGGACTCGGTGACCCGGGTCTGCATGGCCTGGCGGGAGATGGGACTCTCGGTCGGCGAGCCGCCCGCGACCAAGGGCTATCCACCTTCGGTGTTCGCCCAGCTGCCGCGCTTGCTGGAACGGGCCGGCACCGGCCGGCGGGGCAGTATCACCGGACTCTACACCGTGCTGGTCGAAGGCGACGATTTCAACGAGCCGGTGGCCGACTCGGCCCGCTCGATTCTCGACGGTCACATCGTGCTGAGCCGGAAGCTGGCGGCCCAGAAGCATTTCCCGGCGATCGACGTGCTCGACAGCGTGAGCCGAGTGCGCGATGCGGTGATCTCCAATGATCATCTGCAGGCGGCGAACGCGTTCCTGCGGCTGGAAGCGGCCTATCGGTCTAACGAAGACCTGATCGCGGTGGGTGCCTACAAGCAGGGGGCCGACAAACTGGCCGACGCCGCGATTCTGCTGCGGGAGGAACTGCTGACCTTCCTCCGCCAGCGTCCCGACGAGCCGGCCACGTTCGATGAGGCCCGGCTTCGGCTCACCGCCCTGGCTCAGAAAGTTCGATGAAACAGTTCAC
>CAZOES010000211.1:0-6289 GCA_964578865.1 uncultured Gemmatimonadaceae bacterium
TGCTGATCAATACCGCGGCGGTGGCCGACAATATCCGGGACATCGAGAAGGCCCTGAATATTCCGGACCTCATCGCCGAAGGTACTGAGGCCTACGGCATGCAGAGCTTCGATCAGTCGCTCATGCGCTGGTATCGGGAGGACGTCATCTCCTACGAGAGCGCGCTGTTCTACTCGACCAACCCCAGCGAATTCGCGCTCCGTGCCTCCGGCATCAGCTCGGCCTCCGACCGCACTTTCAGTGGGGCGGCGACTACCGGCGCCAAGGGCGGCGACCTGTCCCAGGATCTGACTCCGTAATCGCCCGTGTTCAAGAAAGTTCTGATCGCTAACCGGGGCGAAATCGCCCTGCGGGTCATCCGTGCCTGCCGGGAGCTCGGGATCGGTACCGTCGCGGTGTACAGCGAGGCCGATCGCGAGTCTCTCCATGTGCGCTTCGCCGATGACGATGTGTGCATCGGCCCGCCGCCCAGCCGCCAGTCCTATCTCCGGATTCCCAACCTGATCGCCGCCGCCGAGATCACCGGCGCCGACGCGATCCACCCCGGCTATGGGTTCCTGGCCGAGAATGCCGAATTCGCCGACACCTGCAAGGCGTCCAACATCGCCTTCATCGGGCCCAGCGGCGAGCAGATTCGTCAGATGGGAGACAAAGCCACCGCCAAGCGGCTGGCCCAGGAAGCCGGGGTGCCCACCGTCCCCGGCACCAAGGGTACGGTGCAGGACATGGAGGAAGCGCTGGCCCAGGTCGAAGGGATCGGCTTTCCGGTGATCATCAAGGCCACCGCCGGTGGCGGCGGCAAGGGAATGCGGGTTGCCAATGACCCGGAGCAATTCGCCCAGAATTTCTCCCTGGCCCAGAACGAAGCGCTGGCAGCCTTTGGCAACGGCGAGGTCTACGTCGAACGTTATCTCAGCAGGCCCCGGCACGTAGAAATTCAGGTCATGGGCGATACCCACGGCCGGGTAGTCCACTTCGGCGAGCGCGATTGCTCGGTGCAGCGGCGGCACCAGAAGCTGATCGAGGAGAGCCCCAGCCCGGCCCTCAATCCGGATCTGCGGGCCCGGATGGGCGAGGCGGCCGTCCGCCTCGCCTCGGCAATCAACTACGTCGGCGCCGGTACCCTGGAGTTTCTGCTTGACGAGGACGGCAGTTTCTATTTCATGGAGATGAACACCCTGATCCAGGTAGAGCATCCGGTCACCGAAATGGTGACCAGCTTCGACCTGGTGAAGGAGCAGATCCGGGTGGCTTCCGGCGAAGAGATCAGCTTCAAAGGCGAGGGCGGCCGGCTGCGAGGGCACGCCATCGAATGCCGGGTCAACGCCGAGGATCCCTACCGGAATTTCCAGCCGTCACCGGGGTTGATTACGGCCTATCATCCGCCGGGTGGTCCGGGAGTTCGCATGGATACCCACGTGTATGCCGGCTATACCGTGCCGCCCTATTACGATTCGTTGCTGGCCAAGGTGATTGTTCACGGAAATACCCGGGCCGAAGCGCTGGCCCGCATGGGTCAGGCGCTGGACAGTTTCATCATTGAAGGGGTTACGACCACGATTCCGTTCCTCGCCCGAATCATCCGGCACCCGGAGTTCGTCTCCGGCCAGGTGGACACCAAGTTCCTCGAGCGCCACCCGGAGCTGCTGCGCCCCGAAGCATGACGCTGGACGTAGTGTTCTCTGCCGCCGGCCTCACTCCCGGTGAGGTCCAGGGCCGGACTGTCTTCGTCATCGACATCCTCCGGGCCGGGACCACCATGTGCGCCGCGCTCCATCATGGGGCCCGCGCCGTGGTGCCGGTCGCGAGTACCGAAGAAGCGCTGCGGCTGGCCCAGACTCTGGGCAACGCCGAGACGGTGCTGGCAGGAGAGCGTAACGCGATTCCCATCGCCGGTTTCGCGCTGGGTAACTCACCCGGGGAAATGAGACCCGAAGTGGTCCGCGGAAAAACCGTGGTCATGACCACCAGCAACGGGACCGGTGCGTTACTGGCCGCGGCCAGCACACCCAACGGTTCCCTCGCCTGTGCGGCTAACTTCACTCTGGTAAGTGCGCACGCACGGGAGGCCTGGACCCGCAGCGAGGACATCCTGGTGGTCTGTGCCGGACGGGAGCAGCGGTTTGCTCTGGATGATGCCTATTGTGCCGGACGCCTGATCGAGGTTGCTATCGGCGGCGGGCGGGGCCGCAAAGGTCTCAACGACGCGGCGATCGCCACGCTGGACCTGGTCCGGCGCTACGGCCGCAAGTGGGAACGCCCTCTGCTCGCCAGCCGGGCGGGGCAGGAGCTCTCTCAACTCGGCTTTAAGGAAGACATCGCGGAAGCGGCCAGAGTCGATGCTTTTCCGGTCCTGGCCCAGTTCGCCAACCGGCGAGTGAGTGCCATGGCAATTCCCCCCGCCCCTGCGGCTCCCGCTCCGTGAGCGAGGAAGGCCGCCGCCACCTCAGCGCCATTGTCGCGCTGGTCATCGGCAGCTTTGTCGGGCTGACGCTGCTGCCGGTGCATGTCACCGGGCCGATCGGCGAATGGCTGGGCGAGGGACTGTGGGGCATGCTGGGGATCGGGGCGCTGGGATTTCCCCTGCTGGGTCTGGGGCTCGGCCTCGCCGGGTTCGACCGGCTGCCTCGGCTCGACATGAAGCGGGCCGGCATTCTCGCAGTCGGTCTCGCCATCCTGATCCCGTTCCTGCTGGGTGTCATCACCGACTACCGGCCCGGGGCTCAGGAATTTCTGGCCCATCGGCTCACCGGCTGGCTTCCCGGGTTCTTCTCCTACTACATCGTCCAGGCTATCGGGATCGCAGGCGGCGCCTTGCTGGGATTCGCACTGCTGTCGGCGCTCACCATTCTGACCATTGCCTGGCACCCGCTTCGCCGGCTGGCGAAAGGTGGGGCGGCCGAGTCCATCTCCGGCCCGTCACCCACTGCGCCTGCCAAGGAGAAACGAGGTTCGGCACCGCGTCCGGTGCCTGAAGAAGAGGAGGAGTCGCCGCCTTTCCCGCTCCCGCCTCCCCGGGCCAGGAAGGAAAAGCCCAGGAAGCCGCTCAAGCCGGTAGCCGAGCTGCCGATGGGCGATCCTCAGGACGACAACGTTCTGCCTCCGCTCGACTTGTTAGCGGTCGCCCCCAGTCAGGGCGACGCCGGACAGGCCGAGTTGGATCGGCTGGGCGAAGTGCTGATCGAAACCCTCAAGACCTTCAAGGTCGAGGGCCGCATCGCGGGTCGCACCACCGGACCGGTCGTCACCCAGTTTGAAGTGGTGCCCGCTCCCGGCGTGAAGGTGGGACGGATCGCCGCACTGGCGGACGATATGGCGGTCACCATGCGAGCCCAGTCCATCCGGGTCGCGCCGATTCCCGGCAAGGGTGCGGTCGGGGTCGAGATTCCCAACCCGACCGCGCGCATGGTGACCCTGCGTGAGTTGCTGGAAGCGGAGGACTGGGACCATTCCAAGGCGGTTCTTCCTCTGGCGCTGGGACGGGACCTCGAGGGCAAGCCGGTCATTGCCGATCTGGCCAAGATGCCGCACCTGCTGATTGCCGGCGCGACCGGTTCGGGAAAGTCGGTCGCGATCAATACCATCATCAGCAGTCTGGTCTACCGCTACACCCCCAAGCAGCTGCGGCTCCTGATGGTCGACCCCAAAATGGTCGAACTCTCGATGTACAACGCGCTGCCCCACATGCGCCACCGGGTGGTGACCAACAACAACGAAGCGGCCATCGTGCTCAAGTGGGCGGTGGTCGAAATGAATCGCCGTTACGAGCTGCTCAACGCCAACAGCGCCCGCAACCTCGCCGACTTCAACAAGAAGGCTGAGGATGGCAAGCCGCTGAAAAACCCGGCGCGTCCCAAACCAACCCTCAGCACCCTCAGTCTGGAGTTGGAGCCGACTGCCCCCGAAGCTCCCGATGCCGATGTCTACAAGGACGGCCCGCTGCCTCTGATCGTCATGATCGTGGACGAGTTGGCGGACCTGATGATGACGGTGCAGGGCGAGGTGGAAACCCCGCTGGCCATGCTGGCCCAGAAGGCCCGGGCCATCGGGATTCACCTGATTCTCGCGACCCAGCGTCCCTCGGTGAACGTGCTTACCGGTCTGATTAAGGCCAACTTCCCCAGCCGGATCGCTTTCCGGGTTGCCTCCAAGGTCGATAGCCGAACCATCCTCGATCAGAACGGGGCCGAGGCCCTGCTGGGCAACGGGGACATGCTGTTCCTGCCTCCGGGGAAGAGCGAGCCGATGCGGCTGCAGGGCGCCTACATCGCCACCGAAGAGACCGAACGGGTGATGGACTGGTTCGACGCCCGCAAGGCGCTCAAAGCCGGGGTACCGCTGCCCTCGGCGGAGTCCGACATCGTGGCCGAGATGAAGCAGCGTGAAGCTGACGAGGAGGGCACCGGTACCGAGGAGTTCGAGGGCGAACGGGACGAGCTGTTCCGCCAGGCGGCCGAGATCTGCGTGCAGAACCAGGGCGGCTCGACGTCTCTCCTCCAGCGGCGTCTCTCGATTGGCTATGGCCGGGCCGCCCGCATCATTGACCAACTGCATATGGCCGGGATTCTCGGTCCCCAGCCGGCCGGCTCCAGCAAGCCGCGTGATGTTCTGATCGGGATAGATCAGATCGACGAGTATTGTTCCTGACCGGCGCCCGTGGGGGCGGGGCGATCACCACCCGTCACTACGGAGCTGAACCCCGAATGTGAGTCCGTAGGCTGTGCCCCCCGAGCCGGTCGGCCCTACATTCCCCATCGCCTGAGCAACGCCACCCAGGTAGACTCCGACGATCGGAACCGGGTGGATCATGAGCCTCGCTTGCGCGAAGCCGGTGAGGCCCCCGCCGTTGTGATCCTCGCTGTCAACATCCAGGCCGAACAGCCCTGCCCCCACACCCAGACCCAGGTTGAGCAGTCGGCTCCGGCCCGCCAATACCTGGATTCCGGTCCGAATGGTCCAGAACTCCCGCCGGCGGGCGAGCGCGTCTTCGCCCCGATGAAGCTGCTCGTAACCCAGCAGGAGATCGACCCGCCGGGCGATCCGGAGGCCTAGATCCATTGAATAGCCGTCCACGGCTCTGGTTCCCACCGCGGTCTCCAGCGACTGTCGGGTGTACCCGACGCTCACAGCGGCCTGACCCGGAAGAGCGGCCGGGCCGATAATCAGTTGAGCCAACACCATGACGGTCGTGTGCACCAGACACGAGTGTGGCCGGGGGGAGTGTCGCATAGACTCGCCTCGAGTTCAGAATGGGGCAGTGATGGGTCCGAAGAGTCGATCGGACTGCCTCTCGATGCAGGGTGAATCCGTCGTCACCCTCGTGGGCTGTTAGGCAGGCATCGAGCGTGCCGCAGAGACTCAACCGCTACCCAGGCCGTACCGAACAGGGGTGAGTTCCAACCGGAGACGGCCCGAGCATTCGTCAGCCGCGTGTGCGCTGGGGTGCGATCCACGTGAGGGTCTCGGTGATGCTCAGGGCCGGGGGATCCTGCGGTTCCATTCTGATGGGTTCTCCTCCATGACCTGTTGTTACAGTGGTTTCTCGTATTGGCCGTAGCAAGTCACTCTTCGGCCGGGTATGAACATGGCGGTCCGATCTCTCGCCGGTCCCCTCAAGACGCTGTTGTTCGCGACCCTCCTTGCCGGAATCAGAGTCGGCACTGGCCTGGCCCAGGAGACCGCCCTCGGATCAGGGAGATCGACCGGCGTGTGTTGCGAACGGCACTCTGGTTTTCGGGCTGTTGGGTACCGCCATCGGTGGAGGGATCGGGGTCGCGATCGGCGCCAACACCCGCTACGATCGATGGATCGACGTCACTCCTCGATTGGTTGGCGTCATGGTACGCTGGTGGAAAGGTCCCCGAACTGGGACTACCGCATCGGGGCGGCCGGGAGGCGGAACCAGCTCACGGCGCGTCGGCCTTGACCGGAATGCTGTCCAGCGCCCGGCGTAGAACAAGATATCCCTCACCCTCGACCGTTTGACGGGCCGTCGCCCGATAGGCCTGTCCGTCGTGGGCATAGGAAACCAGCAGAGCTTCTGCTGCACCCAGGTGGGCCACAACCTGGAGCAGGGGCCAGTTCCCAGGACGAGCGGGGCGCACTATGACCTCTGCCCCTTCCAGGATGGCCAGCACCTGGTGGGAAGCTCCGTCGATGACTGCGAGGGCACAGTTGGCGCTCACGCCGCACAAACTTGACTCCGACCGGATAAGAAGATCCGGCTGGTGGTCAGAATTAAGGTCTACGCTGAGCCCTCGCAGGGAATCCGGCTCGCCCGGGGAGAAAT
>CAZOES010000212.1:0-6261 GCA_964578865.1 uncultured Gemmatimonadaceae bacterium
GGCTGGAGGGGTACACTTACCTGGAAGGCGAGGAGCTGCCGGTGCAGACTGCGAAAGCCGGTGGTGAGGCGAATGGGACGACTGGGTGAGAGGTGAGACGTGAGAGGTGAGACGTAACTAACCGGAAATGTTATTCCGTCTCACGTCTTACGTCTCACCTACTCAGTACGGGCTGATTCCAACTTCGCCAGCTCCTTCTTCACCAGGTCGACTTCGGGCTGAACCGACGGCTCGGGGGCGGTCCGGAACGAGAGGTAGTGCCGGTACGCCTCGATCGCTTCTTCTTTCTGCCCCGCCAGCGCCGCCAGGCGTCCCTGCTCTCTCAGCTGCACCGCCAGATAGGGCATGTCGTTGGACCACCAGGTGCTCCGCCGCCGAACCGCCTTGAGCGCGGCGGCGGGGTTCTGGTATTTCTCCAGCAGTCGCCCGGCGGTGAGCGAAGCGAACGCCATCCGGCCGCTGTTGAAGTTGGAGTAGTCGGCATTCTCCAGCAGTGAGTCGAGTCGGGCGGCTACTCTGGGCGCCTCGGGGCTCCGCACCCGATCGGCGTACAGTGCTTCCAGCACCGAGAGCGAGACCAAGTCAACCGAGGGAGCCTGGCCCGACGCATCGAGGTCTGGGCCGGCTCGCAGCTTGGTCAGCATGCCCCTTACCCCACTGGTATCGCCCCGATTGAGTTTCCAGCCAAGCACCGCCCGAATCACGCTGCGCTGATCGGCCGCGGCGGCCGAGTCGCGCGGCACCGGCGCGTCGGCCAGCTTCTGGAGCCGGGGAACCACCTGAGCCGCGGCCACGGTGTCTCCTGCCTCAACCACCGCGTCTACCAGCTGGCGACTCAAGAACCCGATATCGTCGGGCGACGCAGCGCCTTTCTCCAGGTCTCTCTGTGCTGCCGCCGGTCGTCCCGCCAGCAGCTGCATCGAAGCCGCGGAGTAATGCAGCTGCCGCTGTCCGTTGGGATTGGAAATTCGAGCGATGAGGCTGTCGTACCCTCGGATCGACGGCTCCACACTGGTGCCGCTGACAAACAGCGGCATCCGCGCGATCAGGAAGAGCAAGCCCACGTCCGGCGGCTTGGGGAGGTTGTGCCAGACCTTCTCCATCGCCGCCGAGTCGTTGTTCCCCGCCGCCCGATACCACTCCTGCTGCAGCACCCCATACTTCGCGGTGTCGGTCGAGAGACGCAGCCGTTCGAGATGGTGGTCCAGCGCCGTGTCTCCCATTTCCACCGCCAGCTGCTGCAGGTGGATGAACACCGGCACGTTCAGCGAGTCGAGCGACATCGCTTTCTTGAAGCCATCAGCGGCGCGTTTGGCTCGATCGGGCAACCCCAGCGCGTAGCCCATGTGATAGATCTTGTCCGCCAGGAGCTCCCACGCATCGGCCCGGTCCGGAGCCAACTGGGTGTAACGCTGTGCCGCTTCGTACACCTCTTTGGTGGATGAGCGGCCGGGGTAGCGGGGACCAACGGTGGCGGTAAGCAGGGCCTGGTCCTTTGCCGACAACTGGGCCCGATTTCGCCAGGTGAGCCGGGTCGCCCGCTCGGTTTGAACCTGGTCGTTCCACCAGCCGGTCGCCTGCAACAAGCCGAGTGACGCCAGCGCAAAGTTGGAGTCCCGATCCACCGCTTCTGCGAAGGCCTGTACCGAGCTGGGCAACCCCCGTCGGAACTGAGAAACCGCCTCGAGGTAAGCCCGGAGTGCCGGCAACGACGTCTGGGTCAGACTCGAACCCGGCGGGTTGGCGCTTCCGCTGGATGTATTTGTGAGCAGCCGAGCCACCAGCTGGTCCACCAGACTGCCGAGACTGTCCGGAGGTCCCTCCACCGAGACCCGGGTGCGGGCATCCCCGCCGCTGGTGGGGAAGAGACCTGCGTTCAGAGTGACCCGCGAAGGTGTTCCCACCACATCGCCGAGGAGCAGCCAGCCGGCGCCGAGTTTCTGGGCCAGCCGGATCGCATCACGAGTCGCGAGGTCGTTGCCTTCTTTACCTCCCGCCGCCTTCCATGCTTCGAGCACCGTGCGTGGCTCGCTGGCACGGAGACCCCCTTCGCCGGGGAGTTTGGCCGCGAGCAGGTCGAGCATGCCCTCCCGCAGGTAGTGCAATGCGGGGTCGGCGCTGGCGACCCGGAACGGCACCACCGTGACCAGCTGCTGATCCACCTTCTCGCCGGCTCCGGCGGACCTGCGCCAAAGCCAACCGCCCACCACGGCCAGCACCGCGACGACCGCGCCCCCGATCAGGAGCCGTGATCGTGGCTGAGTGACCGCGCTGCTCGGCCGCTTCACCTGCTGGGTAGCGGCGCGCTCCCCCGACCAATCGATCTCATCCAGCCGCTCGACAATTTCTTTGGCCGAGGCCGGCCGCTTGGCCGGATCCTTCTGCAGGCACTGCATCACCAGCCCGGCCAGACTGCTCGGCAGATTGGGAACCAGGGTGCCGAGATCCTCAGGGATTTCGACCAGATGAGCGGTCAACAGCGCCTGAGGCGATCGTCCGTGGAATGGCGGTTTGCCGGTGAAGAGCTCGTACGCCATCACCCCGAAGGCGTAGAGGTCGACCCGGTGATCCGCGTCGGGATCGGCCGCGGCCTGCTCCGGCGCCATGTAGGTCGGAGTGCCCAGCGAACTGCCGGTGCGGGTGAGCACCGCGGTGTCGTGCTCGCCGGTAATCGAGGAAGACAGCGCCTTGGCGATGCCGAAGTCGCTGACCATAGCCGAGCCCCCGGACAGCAGCACGTTCCCGGGCTTGATGTCGCGATGGACGATGCCCTGGTCGTGGGCGTAGGCCATGGCGCGGGCCACATCGCGGAGAATGCCAACCGCTTCACGGACCGGCAGCGCCCTGGCTCCAGCCAGCCGCTCGCGCAGCGACTCGCCGCTGACGTACGGCATGACGAAGTAGGGCAGCCCTTCGGCTTCCCCGGCCTGAAGCACCGGGACCAGATGGGGATGCTGCAGCTGGGCCGCGAGATGGATTTCCCGCTTGAAGCGTTCGGTGCTGAGTCCTTCGGTGAGGTCCTTGGCCAGGATTTTCACCACCACCTTGCGGCCCAGCGACTCGTCGTTGGCCACGAACACGCGCGCCATGCCTCCGCCGGGAAGCTCTCGCTCCAGGCGCAGGGTTGGCGGCAGACTGCGCTGCAACTGCTCTTCCGACGGTAGCGGGCTCAGGGCAGGTCCCCTGTGATGGTCAATCCGTTCTGGTCAGACGGGCGAAGGCAGGAAAGGGTTGCAGCCGTCAGCGGCTCAACGTTTTCTGGAGCCAGGTCGCCATCAAGTCCAGCACCTCGTCGGGAACTGCCGCCACTTTGAGTGCCGTGTATTCACTGGGCGAACCATCACCCACCGTGGGCAGGAACAGGTGATTCAGCCCCGGGAAGGTGCGCACCGTGACTTGCCGGTTGCCGTTCGACCGAATTGCCCGGGCCAGCGTATCGGCCTGGCCGGCCGAAACCTGCCGGTCCAGCGCACCCTGCAGGATCAGAACCGGTTGGGTGACTTTGCGGGCGGTCGGCAGCGGATCGCTGTGATAGAAATACTGGTACCAGGCGCCGGGTGCGGCCGAGTCAGCCCGGATGGAGGAATCTGCGGCGGCCAGCTGGGTTGCGCGATCGGCTGCGGTAAGATCCTTGTTAGAAAGTATCGGCCAGCGGGCCTGGTCCCGCAGGATCTCGCTCCCCCGCTTGCCCGGCCCGGCCATGACCACGATGGCGGTCAGCTGCTTGTCTTCCGCCGCGATCATGGGACCGATCATCCCGCCTTCGCTGTGCCCCACCAGGGCAATCCTGGCCGGGTTGATCTCCGGCCTGGCCCGGAGCCAGGTCAGCTGGGCTTTGGTATCGTTGGCCAGGTCGATCGTGGTCGCAATGACCGGATCACCGGTACTGGCGTCTTTACCCCGATCGTCGCACCGGAGACTGGCAATGCCAGCACCCGCGAGCCTCTCCGCCACCTGACGGAAGAGACGATAAGCCGGCACCGCGGGCCACAGATCCTCGTCCCGGCCCTGGAGGCCGGAGCCGGTAATCGTGATCGCGGCAGGGTAGGGGGCCCGCCCGCTCCTGGGAGTGACGAGGGTACAGCCCAGCGAGAAGGTGTCTCCCACCGCGGGCTTCACCGGCACTCGCACTTCCTGAGCCGAGTAGTTAGCGCCGGGTGGAGCCGAGTAGTCGGGCTTGGGGCGGGGCGCGCCGGCCAGCACCGGAAGATTCTCTCCCGCTGGAACGAACTCCGCCCTGGCCCGCTGCACCGGAATGTCCATCGACTGGACTCGGCCCCCGCTGTCGAAGGCCAGAATATCAATACCACTGAGCTTGAGGTGGACCGTGTCACCGCTGAAACGCATCGGAATGGTGGTGACCGAATCGCTCCCGGCCATCAAGACTCGCCACGTGGTGTCCTTGCCCCCGGCCCGGCTGATCAGCCAGGCGATACTGGCCAGCGACTGGGGCGGCATCACCATGTCGAAGCCGGAAGCGCGGGTATGGGGTGCAGGAGCTCGGGGGAGATCGCTGCTGATCCGTACCGAGTCCCCGTTCAACCGGGCCTGATAGCTGCCCAGCAGGGTGTCTCCCGCCGCGTTGCGGAGGGCGAGGCTGAAGCCGGAAAAGCGCCCCGCCGGGGTGTGGGCGTTGGCGCTTTCGATCTTGAGGTTGATCGTGGGGATGATGACCGTCTGCTGGAACAGGGTGTCGCTGCTGCTGAAGCTCTCCCGGCCGACTTCCGATTTGGCCTGGTAGATCCGGTAGACGCCGCTGGTCGGCGTCTGGGCCGCCAGGGTGAGCGGCAGGAGCGGGAGAAGCCAGAGAGGTTTTCGCATGGACCGAATGCTAGTGCCGCTCCCGTCCGGCGGCCAAGTTCAGCGGGAGTCGCCGATCGGGGCGTAGGTTTCCAGCAGTCCGCACCGGGGACAGCGGTAGCTGACCGTCGCCAACTGCTGTTTGCCTTTCAGAGAGAGACCCCGCCAGAAAGAACGCACCGGCTTGCCTTCCACCCATTTGGTGGTGTGGAGGTCGTTGCGGGCCTTATCCAGCAGGAAGCCTTCCTGCAGACTGATCGAACACTTGGGACAGCTGGGGCTGTGCACCGTCACTCTCCTTGTTCCTGGCCGCCGCTTGAAAGGCGTCCCGATTGCCTGAGCGCATTCCGCAGGACGAATTCGATCTGACCGTTGAGCGACCGGAGCTCGTCCGACGCCCAGCGCTGCAAGGCATCGTAGAGCTCCGGGTCAATCCGAAGCAGGAACCCCTTCCGTTCAGCCACCGCCCGGTCTCAGTAGATGGTCCCGGCGTTGACCACGGGCTGGGTCGACTGCTCGGAACAGAGCACTACCAGCAGATTGCTCACCATCGTGGCTTTGCGTTCCTCGTCCAGCCGGACGATCTGCTTCTGATTCAGCAGATCCAGCGCCATCTCCACCATGCCGACGGCGCCTTCCACGATCTTCTGCCGCGCCGCGATGACCGCGCTGGCCTGCTGACGGCGCAACATGACTCCGGCGATCTCCGGGGCGTAGGCCAGGTGGCTCACCCTGGACTCCAGGACTTTGACGCCCGCCTTGGCCAGCCGCTCCTGAATTTCCTCGCCCAGCTTCTCGGCCACTTCCTGAGTGTTCACCGAGAGCGACTTCTGACCCTCTTCATGGGCGTCGTAGGGATACTGGTTGGCCAGCCCCCGGAGGGCCGACTCGCTCTGCACCTTCACGTACTCCTCGTAGTTATCGACCTCGAACAACGCCTCGGCCGTATCGGTCACCTGCCACACCACCACCGCGGCGATCTCGATCGGGTTGGAGTTGACGTCGTTCACCTTGAGCTTGGTGGTCTCGAAGTTCCGCACTCGCAGCGAGACCGGCTTCTTGGTCAGGAACGGGTTGGCCCACCAGAGCCCCGAGTCCCGCACGGTTCCCTTGTACTTGCCGAAGAGCAGCAGGGCCACGCCCTGGTTGGGCTGCACCGTGAACAGGCCGCAGAGCAGGATGATGTCCAGCACCATCAGAATCACCGAGCCGACAATCTTCCCGGGATCCTGGTTACTCGCGCCGCTGATGATGCCCAATACTGTGACCACCAGCAGGGCCAGCAGGGCAGTCAGCATGAGACCACCGGACATAGCCTTGCGATTGATTTCCCGGATCACCGTCGTACCCTCAGGTTGATGTGATAGCGAGATGATATCACTTTGGTAGCAGGTGTCAACTGGAGGGTGGGACGAATGGCGTGGGCGGACGGGGCGGACGGGGCGGACAGGGCGGGAGGGC
>CAZOES010000213.1:0-6193 GCA_964578865.1 uncultured Gemmatimonadaceae bacterium
TGGACGGGGCTTCGCCGTGGTGGCCAACGAGGTCAAGGAACTGGCCAAGGAAACCGCCCGGGCCACCGAGGAAAGTGGCCGCAAGATCGACGCGATCCAGGGCGACACCAATCGGGCCGTGGTGGGGATTCGCGAGATCAGCGGCATCGTCACCCGGATCAGCGAGATCCAGACGACTATCGCCGGGGCGGTGGAGGAACAGACCGCCACCACCAGCGAGATGAGCCGCAACATTAGCGATGCTGCCCGGGGTTCCAGCGAGATCAGCCGCACCATTGCCGGAGTGGCCCAGGCTGCCCAGGTGACCAGTGAAGGTACCAGCGACAGCCAGAAAGCCACTGCTCGTCTTGCCGCGATGGCCTCCGATCTTCGCCGTCTGGTCAGCCGGTTCACCCACTGATTCCTATGGGTGCGTCTGTGCAGACCGCCGGGCGGGCCAATCTGTTCGAGACCGTGGGCGGCTTCGACGGCATGGAGCGGGTGGCCCAAAGGCTGGTGACTGCTCTTGCAGCGGACCCGGCCCTGAGCAGTCTGGTCCCGCCTCAGCACCAGAGCGAGGTTCGCTGGCAGCTGCAACTATGGCTCACCGACCGGCTGGGTGGTCCGGTGGCCTATGATGGTCCCGACCCCGCCGCTGTGGCGGCCCGCGCCGGGATCGATGCCTCCCGCTGGGAACCGGTACTTGGCCATCTGATGACGGCATTTGCCGCCGAGCAACCGCCGGCCGGCTCGCTGGAGGAATGCCGCCGGCTGGTGTCGGAGTTCGCCGTCAACCTGGGCTTCGCGAAAACCCCGGCGGCCGATCCTCGGGAGGACTTGCAACGGAGGGCGGAACAGGTCCTGGCTCAGGCCGGTCTGGAGCAGTGGAATCTGTTCGTCCTCGATCGGTCCCACATCCTGGTGAGTCTCGATACCCGGGCCCGGGAAGCCGCCGCCGCAGTCGACGGTGAATTGCGCCGGGCCTTCGGGCTCGGCGCTAACGAGCTGCGGGGGCAGTCGGTACTCCGATTCCATCCGGCTCCGACTCAGTTGCATGGGTTGCTGGATGACGTGGCCCGGTTACCCCGTGAAATACTCTGGAGTTTCGGCCGAGTCGTGTGGAAGGCCATCCTCCACCCGGTGAAGGACGATCAGGGCGGGGTGAGCGGATACGCCGTCGCCTGGACCGACCAGAGTCTGGTGTATCGCGATCGGGCGGTAATCGAACGGCTCCGGAGTGAGGCGGAAGAGCTTCCGGTCCCGGTCATGTTCCCCGACGCGACCCTGGAGCACTGGTTTGGCAATCCGGCCTGTGAGCATGCGCTGGCCCGTCTGGCGCCATACCTGCCGGCGCCGGTCAGCACCGTCGCCGGAATTCCCATCGGGTTGTTCCTGCCGGATCGGTCCGAGCGGGAACGGCTGTTTGGCCAACCGGCGGCTCTGCCGTTCAAGCGTCAACTCCGATTTGGCCCCGAGACGGTCTCACTGCTGGTGGCTCCGATTCTGGATGAGACCCAGCGATACATCGGTCCCCAGATCACCTGGGAAATCGTTCATTTCTCCCAGCCCCGCGACCGACCGGCCGAGTCACCGGCCCAGGGTCCGGGCGGCGGGCCGGCCCCCGTACCCGTCAGCTCTACGCCGGCCCCCGGGCCGGTCTCCCCCTCGGCCACGCCCTCTTCCCAGTTGCGGGAAGAGGCCCGCGGTCTCGAGACTGCGGCCCAGGAACTGGTGCTGCTGACCCGGCTGCTGCTATCGGTGGCGGACCACGCCGACCGTAACGTCTCGGCGATGGTGCAGCAGGATCAGGTGGCCGCCGCCGCTTTACGGGGCGGAGAAGAAACCGCCCAGATGGCCCAGGCCGCTCTGGAGATCCTGGCCGCTGCCAAAGCCGCCGCGCCCAGTCAGAGTCGCCGACCCGAGACCGAACGGGCCCTGGCGACGCTCAACGGCATAGCCCGCCGGGCGAATAGCCTCGCGGTTGAAGGCGCTCTGCTCGCGGTGGAGGATGATTCCCATCAGATCGCCGGCCAGCTGCTGGAGGAAGCCCGGGCCTTCAGCCGGGGGCTGACCGAACGGCTTCGGGCCATGCGGGGTCGGGCCCAGGATTCGGCCGAGGGACTGCAGCAGAGCGCGGCGGCCTCAGCCCGGCTGGCCGCGCTGCGGGAGCAACTGGCAGCCGGGCCTGATGGAGCCGGGCGATGAGTCTACCCGTGAGGGTACTGGTGGTAGATGACGCGGTCATTGTGCGTCGCATCATCACCCAGGCATTGACTGAGCAGGGCGGCATCGAAGTCGTCGGCTCTGCCGCCGGTGGTGCCGTGGCGCTGGAGCGGATCGAAGCACTCCGCCCCGATGTGGTCACGCTCGACCTGGACATGCCGGACATGGACGGGGTGACCACCCTGAAGGCGATCCGTCAGCGCTGGCCGGTCCTGCCGGTGCTGATCTTCAGCGGTGCCAACGATCAGGCCCAGGAGGTCGAGGCACTGGCCGCGGGTGCCAACGCAACGGTTCCCAAGCTTCCCCATGAAGGGAACATGAGGAACTCGCTGGCCTGGGTGCGGGACCAGCTGGCTCCCGCGATCCGGAACCTGCCACGAACCAACCGTTCCAGTCCGGTGGAGGAAACTCGCTCCCCGGCTCCGACTGACGCGATTTCAGTCCGTCCGGGGCGGGCGAAGCGTCCGGCAGTGTTAGGCATAGGCGCATCGACCGGCGGCCCTGATGCCCTGGAAAAGTTCCTCTCGAGACTCTCATCCGATTTCCCGCTGCCGATACTGATCGTGCAACACATGCCGGAGGGCTTTACCCGGCTGCTGGCCCAGCGGCTCAGCGACAAGTCCGGCTTCCCCGCTGCCGAGGCTCGACCCGGGGTGCCGCTCGTGGCGGGACAGATCCTGGTCGCCCCCGGTGACCGCCATCTGGTGGTGGAGCGCACCGCTGAGGGTCCCCGGGCCCAGATCACCCAGGCCGCACCGGAAAACTCGGTCCGCCCGTCGGTGGATGTCCTGTTCCGCTCGCTGGCCCAGGTCTTTGGAGAGTCGACCCTGGCGGTAGTGCTCACGGGAATGGGCCAGGACGGGCTGGCCGGGACCGAACGCATTTGTCAGGCAGGTGGACGAGTGCTGGTTCAGGATGAGGCCAGCAGTGTGGTGTGGGGAATGCCCGGGGCGATCGCCCGGGCCGGTCTGGCGGAGGGAATTCTCCCGTTGGACCAACTGGCACAGGTGGTCAACGAACGGGTACGGGGTGAGCGAGTCGCCCCGGTCCGCTCTTAAGGAGCCGAGTACGTGGCACTGAGCCCCGCTGACTTTCAGTATGTGAGCACGCTGGTCCGGCAACGGTCTGCCATCGTGCTGGAGCCGGAGAAGGCCTACCTCCTCGAGGCCCGGCTCTCGCCCCTGGCGCGGGCCGAAGGGTACGGCTCCATCGACGCGATGGTGGCCCAGCTCCGAGCCCAGCCCTACAACGGGCTCCATCGTAAGGTCGTCGAGGCCATGACGACCAACGAAACCAGCTTCTTCCGCGACCTGCATCCCTTTGAGGCGCTCAAGACGGTGGTATTGCCCGACGCCATCAAACAGCGTCAGAGCGAGCGGCGGCTCCACATCTGGTGCGCGGCCTGTTCCAGCGGACAGGAGCCGTACACCATCGCCATGACCATCCTGGAGCATTTCCCCATGCTGGCGGGATGGAACGTCAAGATTCTGGGGACCGATATCTCGTCTGACATGGTCGCCAAGTCGCGGGCCGGCCGCTTCGGCCAGATCGAAGTCAACCGAGGACTGCCGGCCAATCTGCTGGTGAAATATTTCGAAAAGAAGGGCATGGAGTGGGTGGTGCGTCCCGAGGCTCAGCGGCTCTGCGAATTCCGGGAGCTGAACCTGATCGAGCCCTGGGGCTCTCTGCCCCAGATGGATGTCGTGTTTCTGCGGAATGTCCTGATCTATTTCGACGTCGAGACCAAGCGTTCCATTCTCAACAATGTCCGCAAAGTGCTGCAGCCGTGGGGCCACCTGTTCCTGGGTGGTGCCGAAACCACCATCAATCTGGGTGACGTCTTCGCACGGGTGCAGTTCGACCGGGCCGGATGTTACCGGCTCAAGACCGGTTAGGGGGCCCGATGCAGTTCCTCGAAGAAGAAATTTCTCAGGTGGCCAGCGTGGTGTGGGATTCGGTGCTGGGCCTCAGTCTGGTTCGCCAGGATGGAGTCCCCCAGCTGCCTGACCGTATCGTCGCCGGCACGGTGCAGTTCTCCGGGGCTTGGGAAGGCGCGATCACCATCGAGACCTCAGCCGAGTTCGCCCGGCGGGCCGCGGCCACCATGTTCGGGGTCGATCCGGACGCCGCCTCGGTAGCGGACACCCAGGACGCTATTGGTGAGCTGGCCAATATGACCGGTGGCAACGTGAAGTCGCTGCTCCCGGAACCCTGCCGTCTCTCGCTGCCTACGGTGGTGGAGGGGAGCGAGGTGAGTACCCGCTTGCCGGGCGGCGAGTTGCTGACCAGTGTGGCGTTCGACTGCAACGGCGACCCGCTGGTCGTCCGTCTGATCAAGAAGGCCGACTGAGCGCGGAGAGAGATGTCCTATGTCGCCCGAGTCTAATCCTCAACGCCGGGAGTTCAGCCGGGTCGCGGTGCACATCCCGGCCGAAATCTGCGGGCCCGGCGAACCGGCCCAGAGCGGTTTGATGGAGAACTTGAGTCTCAAGGGCGGTCTTTTCCGGACCACGACGCCCTTCCCGGACGGCCTTCAGGTCGATGTCCGGCTCTATCTGGCCGGGACTGAGATCGAAGTGCATACCCAGGGGTTCGTGGTTCGCAGCAGCCCCGAAGGGTCGGCCATCCAGTTCACCGAGATTGTCGGAGTCGACAGCCTGGAGCATCTGCGCAACCTGATTCTTTTCAACACCCACGACCCCCACAAGGTGGAGGAGGAGTTCCACGAGCATCTGGGTCTGAAGCGGCCCGAATAACTCGCTTTCCCTCATAGTTGCTTCGCCGGCGGCCCACCGGCGGGTTTTGGCATGGCTCTCTTCGGGTGACTCAACCTCAGTCAAGCCAAGCGGTTCCCCTGCCGATACTGGAGGTGTGAGTTCTCCGGTTCGCCGGGGTGTGGCCGAGGCACGCAGGGGAGGTCGAGTATGCACGTTCTGGTCGTGGAAGACGATCCTACCTCCCGCACAGTGCTGGAGCGGACCATCAAGAAGCTGGGATACGAAATGAGCTCGGCTGGTAACGGGATCGAGGGACTGGCGCTGTTCCAGCGGGTCCAGCCCCAGGTGGTGATCACCGACTGGATGATGCCGGGCATGGACGGACTGACGCTGTGCCGCCGGATTCGGGAGGAAGGCCAGTACGACCGCTACACCTATCTGATCGTGCTGACCGCGCTGGGTGGCAAGAAGAATTACCTGGAGGCGATGGATGCCGGCGCCGACGACTTTCTGACCAAGCCGTTCGACGCCGACGAACTGGTGACCCGGCTCAGGGTTGCCGACCGCATTCTAGGACTGGAACGGGCTCTGAGCCAGCTGGAAACCATGGTGGGCTGCTGTCCTGACTGCCGCCGGGTGCCCCGGGGCGACGGACGCTGGGCCACCCTGCGCCAGCTGGCAGCCAAGCCGACCGGCCCGGCACGGCCCCAGAGCAAGTGCCCGGAGTGCCGGACCAGTGGAGTGGTTCACGCCGGCTGACCGACGAAGCAGGAACATTTTTTCAGAGGAGGCGGCAGTGCGTGCGTTGGTTGTGGATGACTCGCGTGCCATCCGGAGCATCATCGGGAAAGCGGTCAAGGAACTCGGCTTCGAGGTCCTTGAAGCCGGCCACGGCAAGGAAGCGCTCGAGCGGCTGGCCTCGGCCGGCAAGGTCGAGCTGATCCTGGTCGACTGGAACATGCCGGAGATGAACGGCTTCGATTTCCTGGTCGCCGCGCGGCAGAATCCGGAGTGGAAGGACACGATCATCATGATGGTGACTACCGAGACCGAGATGAGCCAGATGCAGCGGGCCCTCGATGCCGGTGCCAACGAGTACGTCATGAAGCCGTTTACCCGCGACGTGCTGCGGGAAAAACTGCAGCTGGTGGGTCTGGCCACCACGTAGCAATGTCCAAGATCCGCGAACTGGTATTGGACTAAGCGTTCGTGGTTCGCCGCCTAGAGACCGACGAGCAGGCATCCGAACCCGACAACTAGGAGTAATGCACCGC
>CAZOES010000214.1:0-6123 GCA_964578865.1 uncultured Gemmatimonadaceae bacterium
AGGAACTTCATGAACTCGCCCCGCATGGACTCCCCCTTGTTGAGTCTTAGAATGCACTGCGGATGGGACGGTGGGCGCCAAGGCATGCCTTGGCGCCACCAAACCATCCCTTAGTTGGTCTTGGTCAGTTCTACCCGGCGGTTGGCCGCCCGGCCCGCCACCGTCTTGTTATCGGCGACCGGCTTGTCGGGGCCGTAGCCCTTCGCCGTCATCCGGGCGGCATCCACACCCTTGCTGATGAGGAAGTCCTTTACCGCATTGGCCCGCGCGGCCGAAAGACGGGTGTTGGTCGCCTTACTCCCGGTGTTGTCGGTGTGGCCCCCGATTTCGACAGTTACGTCGGGATTTCCCTTGAGCGACTCGGCCACCCGATCGAGGGTTGCCTGCGACTCCGGCTTGAGCACTGCCTTACCGGTTTCGAAATACACTCCTTCGAGGACCAGGGTCGCGCCGGCTTCGAAGAGCGCCGGGCAGCCGACCGCATCCACCTTGGTACCGGCCGGAGTATTGGGGCAACGATCGGTGCCGTCCACCACGCCGTCTCCATCGGCGTCGAAGCCGCAGCCGGTCGCGTCCACCTTGGTGCCGGGGGGAGTATTGGGACACTTGTCGAGCGAGTCGATCACTCCATCACCATCGGTATCCCGGGGGCAGCCGTTGGCGTCTACCGGGGTGCCGGCCGGAGTGTTGGGGCACTTATCCGCCGCGTCCAGTACGCCATCGCCATCGGTGTCCTTGGGGCAGCCGTTAGCATCGACCGCGGTGCCCGCCGGCGTGTTGGGGCACTTGTCGGCCAGATCGGTCACGCCGTCGCCATCGGAGTCCTTGGCGCAGCCGGTGGCATCAACTGGAGTACCAGCCGGAGTGTTGGGACACTTGTCGAGGTTGTCCGTTACACCATCGCCGTCAGCGTCCTTCGGCAGTGAACAGCCGTTAGCGTCGACCGCTTCACCGGCCGGCGTATTGGGGCACTGATCAAGCGAGTCCTTCACCCCGTCCTTGTCCTTGTCGCCATCGCGCTTGGCGCCGAACAACAGCGAGAGACCGGCCTGGCCGCCCCAGTGCCAGTTCTTATCGGCCTTCTCAATGCTGGGCAGGTTCTGATTGCCCGGCCCGAAGCGGGACTCGGGATTGAAGATGTAGTCGCCGGTGAAGTCGAGCCGGATCGAGAGCAGATCACCCATGCCGAGCCGGAGGCCGAGGAGGCCGCCCGCGCCGCTCTGGGTCTCGCGGTATGACTTGCGGAAGAGCTGGCGGGTGTAGCCGCCACCGATCAGGAAAGTGGTGTGCTCCGCCACCGGCAGGTTGTAGAGCAGCCGGGCATGCAACGGAATGGCGCGGATGAAGGCTTCCTCTTCCGACTGGGTCGCGGTGTAGGATGCGTCGCCTTCAACTTCAAAGTTGCGAGTCAGGAAGATGCCCAGCCGCCCGCCGATCCCGACCTTGCTGTCGAAGTTGAGCGCGTTATCGAACTTGCTGTACCGCCCGAAGCCACCAATCTCCAGCGATCCTGCTTTCTGGGCCGACAGCGAGACGGCCGACAACAGCATCAGGGCAGTCATGACCAGACCGGTCTTGATCCGCATGCGTGTGCTCCTCTGTGAAAGTGACAACCGCGTCGTTAGTTGACGTGGCTGGGGTTGCGAACGGGAGGGCGCATCAGCGCCAGCACCACACTCGCGATTTCGGGAAGGGGACGAGGCCGGGTAAGAACCACATCGGCCGCCAGCATGGCCGCCCGGGTCTCTTCCGCCGAGAGCGGCGGCGCCAGTACACAGACCACCGTCTCCGGCGATACCAGCCGGACCCGGTGAGCCACGCTCAGCGGATGGCTGGGCTGCAGGTCGGTGATCACCGCGGTGTAATGGGAACGGCGGAGCCAGGCTTCGACTTCCTCAGGACCCTCGGCCGCATCGACGTCGAAACCCTGGCTGCGGAAGTAGTCGCTCAGGGCAAACCGGATCGCGACTTCGCGATCGACGATCAGCATCCGGGGACGGGCAGGAGCGGAGGACATGTCGGCCCGGCTCAAGGCAAAGACGGGGCCAGCTATGCGGGAGGGCGGAAACTCCTGAGGGGATGGAAGTTAGCCGGCTTCGGAGAGGTCATCGTCAGCTCAATGCAGTCCCGGATCTGGATCGGGTGTCTGGGGCCCGGATTCACTCCCCGATCCGGGGCAGGCGGGAAGCCAAGGTCTGGAAGGCGTCCTCCACCCCGTCTCCGGTGCGGGCGCTGGTCTGAAATACGGCCCAACCTTTCTCCCGGAGCCAGTCCTGCTGGGTCTGGCTGATGGCCCATTGGCCCCACAGGTCGGCCTTGTTGAGACAGAGAATGAAAGGGAGCTGCTCCTCCCGCCCGGCGGCATTCTCCTGCAGACCGATGGCGATCTCCAGCGTGTCGGCCCGGGTCCCGTCTGCGACAAGGATGTAGCCGGCCGCGCCCCGGAGGTACTGCAGCCGGACCCACTGATAGCGTTCCTCGCCCTGAAGATCCCACAGCATCAGGTTCAGGGTATCGGGGCCGATGTCGACCGACTTGCGATCGATCTTCACCCCGATAGTACTGAGATACTTGTCGGAGAAGACACTGTCGACGAAGCGGCGCACCAGACTGGTTTTGCCCACCCCGGGGGCGCCCATCATGCAGATCTTCTTCTCGAAAACCGTCATGCTCCCTCCGCCGTTCTAGCCTGGGCCAGCAACTGGTCCGCCAGCAGGCGGAAAGCTTCTTCGACTCCGGCGCCGGTTCGGGCGCTGGTGCGTACCACCGACATTCCCTGCTCGCTCAGCTCCGTCAGCTCAACGTCGGCGATTTCCCGGCCTTCCAGGTCCATCTTGTTGACTACCAGAACCATGCCCGCGCCCGGGGTAATCTCCGAGGCCCGGCGGGAGAGATCGAGTGCCATCCGGAGCGACGCGGCCCGGGTCTGATCGGCGACGATCAGATAGCCGGCCGAACCGCGCACATACTCCATCCGGGTAGTCTGGTGCTCCGCTTCGCCCTGCAGATCCCACAGCATCAAGTTGAGAGTAGTCCCATTCAGCGACAGGCTCTTCCGGTCGATTTTCACACCGACCGTGGCCTGATAGCTGTCTGAAAAGAGGCTTTCCACGAAGCGCCTGACGAGGCTGGTCTTTCCCACTCCCACCGATCCCAGCATGCAGATCTTCTTCTGCAGAATGATCACGGCGGCGACCCATCGGGTTCCGGGGGTGCCTGGAGGGCAACCCGGGTGAGCACCACTCGCCGGCGGGCCCGCTCTTCGTCGGAAGTTGGCCGGGCGGCGGTTGCGACCTGGTCGGTGGTGGCAATTACGATGCCGCCAGGCAGCAGACTCGCCAGCCGATCCCTGACCCGGTTAGCCCGGGCGGTCTTGAGGAACTGATTGGTTTCCGCGGTGCCCAGGTCGTCGGCCGAACCGACCAGCGTAAGTCCCAGCTGAAGTCCGGTGCCGCGGGTCAAGGAATCGAGCTTGCGAATATCGTCGGCCATCAAGGCTACGGTCCCTTCGGCGGCGCTGTCCATTTCCGAACGGCCCAGCGCGAAGTACACCCGCCGATCCTCGAGCGTCTGAACCGCCGGGGCGAAGAGCGGGAGGTCACGAGGGGGCACCCGTTGCGAGCGATAGGCCCCGACTCCGGCCAGGGCGGGTCCCAGTTGTTCGGCCCGCTGGAACCAGTGTTCTCCGGCCGCGCCGGCTGCCACCAGGGTGTCGCCTGCTAACCTGAGGCTGACGGTTGGGGGCGGTGCCAGAACCCGGGTGGCCCGGCCCAGGATGAACTGGGGCAGGAGGGCGATGTATGGCTCCCAGCGCTGGGCTACATCGTCGGCGCTGAGTTTGAATTCTCCCAGCAGCCCGGCTGGATCGCGGGCCAGCGGATCACGAAGTCCTCGCACCACAAAGCGACCATCCTGCCGGCCCTGATCGGTCACCACCAGGCCCGGCTCTTCCCGCAGTTTGTCGACGTACTTGTCCCAGCGCCAGCGGGCGATGTACCGCGGCAGCAGCAGGGCGAGATTCGCGATGACTAGAACCCCGATGAGTACCCAGGTACGCCAGGGTGTTCCCGGCTGAGCCGGGGCCTGGGCTTCCATTTGGAGCAGCATCTCCAGCCGATAGCGGCTGCGAGAAAACGGCGCGGTATTGCCCTGGAACTCGGCCAGGTCGACGCCGTGCTCGGCTTCGATCGACTCGATGGTGCGGCCCAGCTCGGCCCGGAAATGGACCGGCGGGTGGCCCCGAACCACTGCGGCAAGGAGGGTGCGGGCCCCGGGTTCAATCCAGACGTTCAGCTCACCGACCTGCATGGTCTCCAGCGACTCACCCTGAGCCACTCCAAAGGAGTCGCGGGCGAAATCCTGAATCGCCGTAAGCATTCCGGCGACCATGTCACGCCCCTCGGCCTGGGCCCCGGGACCGAGAACGTGCTCCAGCAGAACGCCGGTCTCGCGATGGACCAGGAGTACCTGTTCCACTCGGTAGACCAGACTGTGTCGCAGCGCGATTTCCTGGTAGGAGACTCCGCTGCGGAACGCTTCCCAGCGCCAGCGAAGTCCTCGAAGGGTGAGGGAATCTTCCAGCGCCCGATTCACCGACTCCATCAACCCGGCTATCGCCTGGGCAATGGCTCGCCGAATTGCCGGACCCATGACCGGGAAGAGTGCGTCGGCCAGCGGACGGGGATCGCGCCGGACCGATGCGTTCAACGCCTTTTCAACGGTAGGAGCCAGCGCCTCAGGATCGTCGATCTTCTTTTCCAGCCGGCGAATCGCCTCCCGCTCTCCGCCCAGCAGCAGCGAGCGGAGCCGAGCCATCGGCTCGGCCGGCATCGGCGGGAGATCCGCCTGGCCCGGCCGGCCCCCCTCGGGGCGGGCTTTACTCTTCACTTCAGGAGTCATTCGCCTTTGCGGAATTCGTCGGCCAGCCGAGCGGCTACCTCGGCAAACATGGCTCCCAGGGCGGCCCGATCCACCTTGCGAGTGTGGAGCTCGTCCGATTCACGCTTGAGACTGCCGCTCAGTTCGCTCGACCGCCGCTGAATGTCTTCGGTGAGCGTGGTGGTCTGACGGGAAAGGTCGGCCCGGAGCTCTCGAGTCGTACGGGCAACTTCCTCGTTCATTTCGTTCATCCGGCGATCGGAGTTGCGATTGAGCTGGTCCAGGGCGCCACCCAGTTCCTGCAGGGACGTGGTGCGGGAACGCTGCTCCGCCACCAGCCGGTCGCCCAACGCGTCGATCTCCCGCTTGATGTACTCCTCCAGCGCGCTGTAGCGCCGGCTGAGTTCTTCCCGCAGATCGGCCGAGTCCTTCAGCAGCCGCTCCTCCAGCTGATTGAAGCGGCGATCGTAATCCTTCATCTGAGTGCCGAAGATGATGTCGCGGATCTGATCGATGTTGCTGCCCGGCGCGCCGCCGTTGGATCCGTTCTCGGCGCGGGTAGCGGTTTCCGGTGCGGTCATACAGTCCTCGGGGTCCTGGGGTCAGTGCGGGGGAATCTATCCCTTGGGCACGACGATCTGGAATTGTTTGATCTTCTGGTACAAGGAGCTGCGGGGAATGCCCAGCCGTTTCGCCGCCGCTTCGACTTTCCCTCGCTCCAGTTTCAGCACCTGCTCGATGTGGCGCAACTCGAGGGCGTGGAGCGAGAGGTCTTCATTCGCCTCCGGGCCGGCCGGTTCCTCCCGGGTCGCCACACCCATATCGAAGAGCAGCCGGTCCGGTGTTATGTCGCCAGCTTCATGCAGCAAGACTGCCCGCTCGAGCACATTACGCAACTCCCGAATGTTCCCCGGCCAGCGGTAGCGCTGCAGCGCTTCCGTTGCAGGCGGGGTCAGTCCGACCGGTTGTCGGCCGAGATCCTGAGCCAAGAGATCGAGCAGCTGCCGGGAGAGCAGGGGAACGTCTTCGGGCCGGTCCCGAAGAGGGGGCACTACCAGGGGCAGGGTGCTGATCCTGAAATAGAGATCGCTCCGGAACTGCCCGCCCGCAACTCGCTGAGCCAGATCCTGGTGGGTAGCGGCAAGAAGCCGAAGATCGACCTGCCGGTCTTTGACCTCGCCCACCCGGCGGAAACGCTGTTCCTCCAGCACCTTGAGCAGCTTGGGCTGGAGCGGCATTTCCATG
>CAZOES010000215.1:0-1301 GCA_964578865.1 uncultured Gemmatimonadaceae bacterium
CGCAGGTGGAGGGTCGAGACGCAGTCGTCCTTGTGGAAGCCCTCGATCTGGTCGAGCAGGAAACCGGCGCCTTCGCTCTGGCCGCCGAGCTGCAGCCAGGCCTCGAAGTTGGCCAGCGCATCGCCCGCTTCTTTCAGGTCGACGGCACGTTTGAAATCGTAGAACTTCTCCAGCTTCTTGATCGAATAGCTCTCGACCGAGGCGCGTACTCCCTGGCGAACTACCCTGAGGAGGTCGACGAACACCTGCTCTTTCAGCAGGGCATCCAGCTCATCGATCCGGGTCCCGTAGCGGCCGGCCAGCCGCTTGAGCGCCGACGGCTCGTAGGGGGCGAAATGGTAGATGTGGAGGTCAGGGTGGGTCTGTCGCCGAGCGGTCACCAAGTCGATGAACCACTCGAAGGTCGCCTTTTCATCGGATTGAATCAGCGACCAACGTCCGGTGTAGTTCCCATTCGCATCGGTCAGCCCGAACAGGTACTCCAGGCCGCAATCGAAGACGTAGGGGTCGCCTTCCAGATCGAAGAAGAGATCCCCGGGCGAAGGCGCCGGCAGGGCGGCGAGCCCACGGTTGGCTTCGACCGGCTGGAGCAACTCGTGGATCGGCTGACCGCTTTGACGGCCTTTGAGTTGGATCAAGGCCTGACCGTGGATGCGAGCCAGCGGGCCGGGTTTGATATCGGCGATCCGGGGCAGTTTCTCGGTAGTCAAGGAGGCCAGGGACTCCAGAGTACCCACCCCGGCCGCCACAAGCGCAGTGCGCTGCGAGCGACTGATCCCGGCGACGAAACTCAGGTGGTCGACGGCTCGGCGCTCGCGCTCGCAGGTGGAGTGCCAGTTGCACTGGTCGCAGTGGGAGACCGGATCGACCGCGGTCGGAATCTCCCGAGGCACCCCGACCCACTCTTCGAACCGCTTCTTCACGGCTCGGTAATAGGCCGAGTAGTGATTCACCTTGAAGGACTCTTTGGGCCGCGCAGGGCCACCGAGTACCAGATGCACGAACTCCGGCGCGGCCCCCTGCACCACGCCGACCAGATCGGCATAGAGCAGGACCTGTAGGAGCGCCCCGGCCTTCGCCTCGCGGGCCAGCTTGGTATCGGCTACTTCGTAGGACCAGGAGCCTAGCGAGCTGGGCCGGTCGACTTTGAGAAGGAAGTCGGGGTAGCCGAGCCAGCGGCCATCGAAGAGACAGCCCTGGTAGATCACCTCGGCGCCGGCTTGCATGGCGGCGATGGTAGCGGCGTGGCGGCGCTGATAGAGCTGGAGGCTTGGCGGGCCGCCGAAGCCGGTGCTCAGGTC
>CAZOES010000215.1:1401-4390 GCA_964578865.1 uncultured Gemmatimonadaceae bacterium
CCGCGGGCCTGGACCACCTTGAGGCCGGGGTCGTCGTATTTCGGGGGGCCGGCCCGGCGGCCCTGGGCAGCGTCGGCATCCAGCAGAGACAGGTGCTGGCATGCGAGGTACTTGCTCAGGTCGGTGGCGGAGCAGATGAGCTGGCCGGAGAGGGAGTGCATGGGGACAGAGTAGTGGGTGGGTGTGACACCGGGCTGGCCCGCATCGTCAGTGTACCCTCCTACCCGAAGATTCCGGTCAAATCGTGGTAAGAGGCAGGCGCGCCGGATTTACATTTACGTATAATTTGCTGCAATTCTAGAGTAATTATCCGTATATGTTAAGCTCAACTTGTGTATTGGGTATACGTTTATGTATATTACGGCCAGAATTGAGCTGTTTGCACATAAAGGGATATCACATGAACTCTCCCAACCCGCCCAGCGGGGGGCCGTCACTGGTCCCGCTGCCTGATGTGAGTGCCTTGGGCGCCGAGCTCCGCCATCGGCGCGAGGTCCTGCACCTGACCCAGGCCGCCGCCGCCGGACTCACCGGGGTGAGTCACCGCCTCTGGAGCGAGGTGGAGCGAGGGGCCCGGCCCAATGTCAGTCTCAACACCGTCCTTCGCATGCTGCAAACCATCGGTCTGGATCTGGCACTACGGCCACGAACTTCGGGCGACCGGTCAGGCAAACCGTCGTCCCAGTATGGTAAGGGAGCATGAGTCCCAAAAAGACCCTGCGATATGACACCAGCACGCCGTTGCTCGACGTGTACCTGCACCAGCGGCTGGTCGGACATCTAGGCCGGCATCAGAGTGATGCCTGGTTCCAGTACGATGCGGCCGCAGTCGGGACGCCTGATTCGATGCTCTCGGTACACCTTCCGCTCCGTGAGGAGGTGTACAGCCACGAGGAAACCCTGGCCTATTTCGACAACCTGCTGCTGGAGTCGGACACCCGGGCCGCACTGGCCCGGGCGGCTCAACAGGATGCTCGCGATGTTCCCGGGTTGTTAGGCCAGGTGGGCGGAGAGTGCGCCGGCGCCGTGGCCTTGTGGCCCCATGGAACCACGCCATCGGAAAAGGAAGAGTACCGGGCGTACTCCAAAGCCGAACTAAGCGTCCTCTTCGAAGAAGCTCACGGGGCCCAGTTCACCCAAGCCCAACTCGAGAGCCGCCAGTCGATGAGCGGTGTGCAGGACAAGCTGGTGTTCCGGAAGCGGTCTACCAGCTACGACCTGCCTCTGGCCGGAGCGGCGGGCGATGTGATTCTCAAGCGGCCCAGCCGGCGCTACCCTGGGCTGGTCGAGAACGAATACGCCTGCCAGCGACTGGTTGCGGCGCTGGGACTGGATGCGGCCGCGCCGGTGGCGCTCACTGGAGGACTATATCTGCTCGAGAGCCGGCGCTACGACCGGGTCCCCGGCACCGGCGGCGCTCTGCGCCGGCTCCATCAGGAAGACTTCTGTCAGGCACTCGGCCGGCTCCCCTCGGCAAAGTACCAGCACAACCGGGGACCGGGATTCTCGGAGCTGGCCACCGTGCTGCGCCGGCACAGCGTCAGTGCGGCAGCCGATCTCTCACGGTTGCTACGGATGGCGATCCTCAATCTCTGCCTGGGCAACATGGACGCCCATGCGAAAAACTTCTCGCTGCTGTACGGCGACGAAGGAATCCGGCTGGCGCCGTTCTATGACGTGGTCTCGACCCTGGTGTATCCCGCGCTCAGTCCGGCCTATTCGATGTATATCGGGAGTGCCGCGACACCGAGGGAGCTTGGGCCCCAGGCCTTTGCGCGATTCGCCAGGGAGATCCAGGTGACACCGGCTACAGTGCGTTCGGCGATCGACGAAGTGACGGAAGGAATCTCGACCGCCTGGCCCAAGGTGGCGACCGAGGCCGTTCGGGAAACCGGTTATCACCTGGTGTACGACCAGATCACCGACGTGATCAAGCGGGAGGTGGAGAGGGTGAGGCAGGCGGGGAGGAAGGACGATCCACGAGACCTGTCGGGAAGGGCATAACCGCCCGGTCAACGAACCGGTCAATATCGCCTGCCATGTATTTCGTGATATCTCACTAGTGATTGGGCGCAGACTGGCGTGGATCGGTACGAGGGGTACGTTGGCTAAGAGATCCCTCATCCCACCCTGGAGTTCAACATGCCACCGCTCTGCCCTCGAGGCCCGCCCCCAACCGTTCTGGGACTTTTGCTTCTCGCCGTCGCCTGTTCCAACTCGGATGGCGGTCCCGCCAACACCGCGCCGGTCGCCGTGGTCCTTCCGGTTACGGGGGCGGAGCGGGGAGACACGATACTCCTCGACGGCACGGCCTCGAGCGACGCGGACGGCGACAGTCTGGGTTTTTCCTGGACCATCGCGTCCAAGCCAGCAGGCAGTACCGCCGAGTTACTCTCGAACGATGTAGTCAGCCCGGCATTCGTCGCCGACCTGGTTGGCACCTATCAGGTATCCCTGGTCGTGGATGACGGGCACCGCTCCAGCGACCCCGCCGAAACCGCAATCACCGTCACCATTCCGGCTCCCCGGATCGCGATCACTTCGCCGGACGACGAGGCCATCACCACCTCGACCCCAGTCACCGTCCTGGGTACAGTCTCCGATGCCGATGCGGTGACCGTAAACGGAGTCGCCGCCACCATCGACAACTCGGCCGGGACCTATACCGCCTCGCTACCGCTGGTCTCCGGCAGCAATACAATCACCGCCCAGGCCACCAGCACCATCGGGTCCAGCCAGGCCGAGATCACCGTCGTTCTTAATACCGCCAACCGGCCGGTGATAACCATCGCTGCGCCGAAGAACAATGCGGTGCTGGGGCGGGCCTTCCTGGATAGCGAGACGCCCGAGTCGTCGATCGTGATGAAGGGAACCATCCAGGTCTTCACCACCGAGGCGGCCAATACGCCGGGGCTCACGGTCAACGGTATTCCGGCGACGGTCGGGGACACCAGCTTCAGCAAGTGCCCCTCGGGTGCCCCGCAACGGT
>CAZOES010000215.1:4400-6072 GCA_964578865.1 uncultured Gemmatimonadaceae bacterium
CTCTCCCTCCCCCGCGCCAAGCATACCCTCTACGCCGTTGCAACCGACGTGCTCAACGGGAAGGACTCGGCCAAGGTGGCTGTGATCTCTGACTACGCCTTCCGGCCGTCGGATCAGCAGTGGGATGATGAGAACAAGACGATTAACCCGGTCGACTGGACGTCGTTCCCCAACCTGCCGTCGGTGAAGCAGTCGACTGCGAACGTCCTCACCCAGAATGTGCGGTCCCAGGAGATCGACGGGTGTTCGGCGCCCACCGGTGAAAATCACCGCAACGACCCCATGACCGGCGCCACCCTGAACCAGGCGCCCACGGCATTCGGGGCCGGCACCCAGCCGCCCAGCGAATATCTGGTCTACGGCCAGCCCACCGCCAAGCCGCTCCCCTGCAACAAGCATGATGTCTGTTATCAGACGGTGGGAAGCAGCCGGACCGCCTGCGACGATACGTTCTATGCCGGAATGCGGGCCGTGTGCGACGAGGCGTACCCGCCGCAGACTGCCGGATACCTGCTGCTCCATCCGGTCTACAAGAATGAACAGAGCAAGTGTTTCAACAAAGCGGCGACGTATTACAACGCGGTGCGGGCGGCGGGCCTAACGAGGTTCAACAAGCGGCAGGCACAGCACACCTACAGTCCGTAGGCGGCCGGGAGCGGCGAGCCGCCTATCTGGATTTGCCGCCCTTGCGTCTGGCTCGTTTCACCGGGCGCTTAGGGCGGGGCCTCGCGTCCGGGCGGGTCTCGGCGTAGAGCCGGGGAAGGCCGTGAGCGATCGCCTCGAGCATGGCCTCACGCTCGGGCTCGGTAATCTTGCGCTTCTTGCCGGGCCGGCCGCCCCCATCGGCAGCGAGCCAGGCAACCGAGCCCAGGAGATCGATCTGGGCGTTACTCAACCTTCCCCAACCGTTCTGCAGTTCTGCACCGAGGCCGAACCCCATGGCCCAGTCGTGTCCTCGCCTGGGGGAGTCGAGATCCAGCACCAGGGTCCAAGGCTGGCTTTCCATGAAGGTGCTGACCTGGAGATTCCAGTGCTGCATCAGTAACTGCAGAAAGTGATTCGCCTCGTCGAGATCGATCAGCGGAGCCGCCTGAATTCCTTTCTCGTCCGGTGGGCCGAGGAGGTAGGGGAGGTACTGGCGGGGCATCAGGAACTCGGGGCCGGTGACCAGGGCGGCGAAGAAGCCGTCGAGCATTTCGACGTTGGCGATCAGCGAGCCGCCGGATTCGAGGACGGAGTCGAGGTAGTCGAGTTCGTCGGGGGTGAGGGGGGTGGGGGTGGGAAAGGGTGAGGGAGACGGGGGCATCGGGGTAACTCCCTCCAGTGGGGGCGAAACTGGTTAGGCCGCGAGGAATCGGCGGAAACGTTCGTCGAGGAAGTCGCGGTTGGGCTTGAGTGAAGGGCTCCGAGGGGTGAGGATTGGTAGATTACTACTAAGCCGTCCGTGGACTTGGCGCCAGATCCAATCGCATACGCTCAGCGCGAGACCCAGGCGGGCCAAGGTCCAATCTCAGCGCCTCAGCCTGCCTTTGGGCCTCCTCTGGACTCAGGTTGGCCAACAGGAACTGCAGCAGATCTTCCTGTCTCGGCTGTCCGAACACCATCCGATACATCGTGACTGACCGGCGCAGCCGCTCATGGAGGCGGCGACATTCGATGCGGTCATGTCTGT
>CAZOES010000216.1:0-3135 GCA_964578865.1 uncultured Gemmatimonadaceae bacterium
GGCGCCGGGGTGCGGGAGGATTTCAAGCTGGAAGACACCCGCTACCACAAGATCATCATCATGACCGACGCCGACGTGGACGGCGCTCACATTCGGACCCTGTTGCTGACCTTCTTCTTCCGCCAGATGCACGAGCTGATCGAGGCGGGCTACGTCTTCATCGCCCAGCCGCCGCTCTACCGGGTGGCCAAGGGCAGCGGCAAGAGTGAGCAGGAGCATTATGCCTACGACGAGAAAGAGCGGGAGGAGTACGTCAAGCGGCTCTCCAACGGCGAGGGCAAGGGCAACATCAACATCCAGCGCTACAAGGGCCTGGGCGAGATGAACCCGGACCAGCTGTGGAAGACTACCATGGATCCGACCCGCCGGACCGTCTTGCGAGTGAGCGTGGACGATGCGGTGGAAGCCTCCAAACTGTTCGACGAGCTGATGGGGGATGAGGTAGAGCCGAGGCGGTTGTTTATTGAGAAGAATGCGAAGTACGTCAGCAATCTCGACGTCTAGTCTCCAATCCATGGAGTAACACCGAATGATGGGACGTTCCTCGTTCCTCGTTCCTCGTTGTTTAAGTTCGCAGAGCAGAACAGCCCGGCAGAGCTTCAAACAGAGAACGAGGAACGCGGAACGAGGAACGTGCCTGCTGGCGCTCCTTTCCTTCGCCTGCTCCTCCGGAAGCGGGCAGTCCGAAGCTGGCAATTCGGACACGCTGTTCATCGCCGTCGCCGCCGGGAACTACCTCGCCGGCCAGCCGTACTACGACGGAGCTTCCCTCGCCATCGCCGACCTCAATCGGCGGCGGCCCCAGGGCAAAGCTCCGCTCGGACTTCGATTCCCTCCTGCTGAAGAACCCAGTCAGGTGGCGGTGGCGACCGGGTTCCGGGATGATCCCAGAGTTATCGGCGTGATCGGACACACCGGCAGCGCCCAGACCCTCGATGCGGCGCCCATCTATGGCGACGTGGAGCATCAGGGTCGCCGGGCGGTCGTGGCCATCACCCCAACCGCCACCAACCCAATCGTCACCGCCGCCAATCCCTGGATTTTCCGGATCTGCCCCACCGATGATGACGTCGCCCGGGCGCTGGCCCGCTTCGCCAAAGACTCGCTCGGCTCGGCCCGGGCGGCGCTGATATACCGCAACGATCTCTTTGGCCGGGGATTCCAGCGGGTATTTGCCGGCGAGTTCTCCAGCACCGGCGGCAAGGTCATCGAACGGGATCCCTATCTGGCCGGCATCACCGAGTTTCCCGCCTACGCAGCCCGGCTGGCCAGGAAAGGGGTCGATGTTCTGGTCATCGCCGGCGGATCCACCGATGCGCAGGAGATCATTACTGCCATGCGGGGTGCCGGTCTCACTCTTCCGGTGCTCGGCACCGATGATCTGGCGGGACTGGCCCGGGACACGGCCGCGGCCCGGGGTACCAAAGGGCTCTGGTACGCCGCCTTCTTCCTGCCTGACGAACGGCGTTCCCGGCTGGGCCGGGTCTTCGCGGCAAAATTCGAGGCCACCCACCATTACGACCCTGATCACCGAGCCGCGCTGTCGTATGACGCGGCCACCCTGCTGGGCCAGGCGGCCTGGGCCACAGGCGGCAATCGGCAGGGGATTCGCGACTGGCTTTCCGGCAATGGCGGGCCCGGACCCGGCAGGCCGCCCCACGAGGGGGTCACCGGTCCAATTCGGTTCACCGCCGAGCGAAACGCCGAGGAGAAACGGATCCTGATCGGGCGGGTGGCGCCATGAGCGGAACCTGGACCATCCGCCGCCGGCTCCGTCTCGGGGTACTCACCCCGATGCTGGCGCTGTTGATCGCCGGTGCGCTGGCGATCGGGAGTCTCCGTGGCCTGCGCGACAATGTCGGCGGCTCGCTCAGGAATACCGGCGCGGTGGGCGAACGGCTCTTCGCCGCCCACGATGCCACCTTGCGTTATGTGGCCCTGGCCCAGGCCGGCCTGATCTCTCCGGCCGACGCCAACGTGGCTCGGGTCGACAGCCTGAGCGGAGCTGCTGATTCGCTTCGCCGGCTGCTGGTGAACGAGGGCTCGCTGACGGTGGCCGAACGGCAGGCGCTGGAGAGAATTGGAGCGCTGCAGGGCAGAATCGAGGTGCGGCTCTCGGTCGCGCGGGCCTGGCAGGAGGCCGGTCGTCCGGCCGATGCAGCGCGTGTGGCTCAGGCGGCCACCCAGGATCTCGACAGTCTCTTTGCCGCCTCGGCCACTATCAGTGGCTCACAGCAGTCGCGGGCCGATGCGGTGCTGGTCCGGGCCGGCGAGCTGGTGAATCAGCGCCAGTTCCTGTTAGGCGTGCTGCTGATACTCGGACTGGCGGTGTCGATCGCGATCTATCGCTCGACCTGGCGGGCAATCGTGCATCCGCTGGCCGGTCTGCTCAAGACCGCTCAGAACCTGGGTGAAGGCGATCTCCGGGCAGACGCCCGGGGGATCGACCTGGACCAGGAGTATCTCCGGCTCAATGAAGCGTTCGGCCTGACCGTAGGGCGACTGCGCAACGTAGTGAAGGAGATTCAGCACGAAGCAGCCGATCTGCACCACATTGCCGAAGCGCTGAGCGCCGCGACCGATCAGACGGTGTCTTCCGGATCGGCTATCAGCGATGCGATGAATGAAGTCGCCACCGGGGCCAGCGCCCAGCGGGCTGACTTCGAGGCCTCGCGGGAGAACCTCGACCGGGTCAGCCGGGCGGCCGAGGCACTGGGCAGCACGGTTTCCGAATCGGAATCCCTGGGTCGGGAAATCGGCAGTCTGGCGAGCCGGACTCGCGAGGGGTTGAGTGAAGCGCTGGCCTCTCTGGCCCAGGCCGAGACGGTGGTGCATTCGTCGGGGGATTGGGTCCGCGCGGTGGAGACGGCCTCGGACCGGTTCAGCGCCTTCGTCGACTTGATCAGCCAGATCGCCTCCCAAACCAACCTGCTGGCGTTGAACGCCGCCATTGAAGCAGCCCGAGCCGGGGAACAGGGACGGGGCTTCGCGGTAGTCGCCGAAGAAGTGCGCAAGCTGGCCAATGACAGCGAGCGGGCGGCGACCGAAGTGCGGATCATGGTCACCGACATGCGCGAGCGGGTGCGGGCCACCGGACAGTCGTTCCGCACCAGCACCGCTCAGTTAGGCGATGTG
>CAZOES010000216.1:3145-4057 GCA_964578865.1 uncultured Gemmatimonadaceae bacterium
GGGCCAGCGAGGCGAGGACCGCGATTGAAGGGGCAGTAGGAAAGGTCGAACGAGTCGCCGAACGAGTGGGAGAAGCCGCCAAGCTCACCAGCGAAGCCACCGCCCAGCTGGCGGTGCGGCTCTCCTCTGCCACCCAGCATGCCGAGTCTCACGCGGCGGCCACCGAGCAGGCCGCTGCCGCAGCGGAAGAGTCGGCCGCGTCACTGCAGGAAGTGGCCGCCACCGGGATTCACCTGCGGGAAAGCGCCGACAAGCTCAAGAAGCTGGTCGCCTCGTTCAAGACCTAGCCCGGACCGGGGAAAGTCCGTGAGTTCCGGGCTTTGACATAGAGCCGCTCCCCGGTGGCAAGCCCCAGCTCTTCGAAGCGGCCCCGGGGCATCTCGGCTTCGATCACCTGCCCGTCGTCCACCCGATCCAGCTCGATCCGCACCATGGGCCCGAACCGGCGGGCATGGCGCAGCACCGTTTCCACCGAGGAGGCCTCGGTCGGGGACCGGGCCAGGTCGACTTCGTAGGTCCGGACGTAGGCCACTCCACCCCGCCCGTGAAAGAGATTCACGTCGCCCAGGAAGCTGTAGACGAAAGGCGACGCGGGATGTTCGTACACCTCCTCGGGATGCCCCACCTGCTCGATTCGCCCTTCGTTCATCACCACGATCCGGTCGGCCACTTCCATCGCTTCTTCCTGATCGTGGGTGACGAAGACAGTGGTGACTTTCACTTCCTGATGCAGCCTCCGGAGCCAGCGGCGGAGTTCCTTCCGCACTTTGGCATCGAGGGCCCCGAACGGTTCATCCAGCAGCAATACACGCGGCTTGACCGCGAGGGCCCGGGCCAGGGCCACCCGCTGGCGCTGCCCGCCGGAGAGCTGCGACGGAAAGCGATCGGCCAGCCAATCGAGCTGCACCAGCT
>CAZOES010000216.1:4067-5933 GCA_964578865.1 uncultured Gemmatimonadaceae bacterium
AGGCCGAAAGCAACGTTCTCGAAGACCGACATGTGACGGAAGAGAGCGTAATGCTGAAACACAAAGCCCACCTGCCGATCGCGCACGTCTTTGCCGGCGATGTCTACCCCGTGGAAGAGCACGGTGCCGCGATCGGGCTGCTCCAGCCCCGCAATAATCCGGAGCAGACTGGTCTTTCCTGAACCTGACGGGCCCAGCAAGGCCACCAGCTCGCCATCGGGAACGTCGAGACTGACATCCTTGAGCGCCTCGAAGGCCCCGAATCGTTTGGAGATGCCCTGCACGACGATACTCATCGCACTCTTCTTTCAACCACGCTCTTGGCGACCAGAGTCGCCAAGGCCAGGAGGGTCAGGAGGGAGGAGACTGCGAACGCTGCCGAGAAACGGTACTCGTTGTAGAGGATCTCGATGTGGAGTGGTAGAGTGTTGGTGAGACCCCGGATGTGACCGGAGACCACCGACACGGCCCCAAACTCACCCATCGCCCGGGCGTTGCAGAGAATCACGCCGTATAACAAGCCCCACTTGATGTTGGGAAGAGTCACCCGCCAGAAGGTCTGCCAACCGCCGGCCCCCAGCACCCGGGCGGCCTCCTCGTCGTCACTGCCCTGCTCCTGCATCAGCGGAATCAGCTCGCGGGCTACAAAGGGGAAGGTCACGAACATGGTGGCCAACACGATTCCGGGAATGGCGAAGACGATCCGGATGTCCCGGTCGCTCAGCCAGGAACCAAACCAGCCGTGCGAACCGAACAGCAGGATGAAGATCAGTCCCGCGATGACCGGCGAGACGGCGAATGGCAGATCGATGAGGGTTATCAACAGGTTCTTGCCGCGAAACCGGAACTTGGTAATAGCCCAGGCTGCGGCAATGCCAAAGACCGCGTTGAGCGGCACGGCGATAGCCGCGCCGATCAGCGTGAGTTTGACAGCAGAAAGGGCGTCGCTCTCGACCAGAGCGGCGCGATAGGCCGCGAAGCCTTTGCTGAGACCCGCCACGAAGATCGCGACCAGCGGCACCAGCAGGAACAACCCGAGAAACAACAGCGCTGTTCCAATCAGCAGCCAGCGAACTGCGCGAGAGCCGGTCATCGCCGAGTCCACGACTGCAGCAGGTTAATAGTGAGCAGCAGAAGGAAGGACACTCCCAGCATAACTGTGGCGATGGCGGTGGCCCCGGGGTAATCGAACTGCTCCAGCTTGGTCATGATCAGGAGTGGAACGATCTCGGTCTTCATCGGCATGTTGCCGGAGATGAAGACCACCGACCCGTACTCCCCGATGGCCCGGGCGAAGGCGAGGGTGAAACCGGTGATCAGCGCCGGCAGGAGTGCGGGAAAGAGCACTCGCCTGAAGGTCTGCCAGCGCGAAGCGCCGAGACTGGCCGCTGCCTCTTCGATTTCGGGTTCGAGGTCCTGAAGCACCGGCTGCAGGGTCCGGACCACGAACGGCAACCCGATAAACGTCAGCGCTACGATGATCCCGAGCTGAGAGTAGGCGACGTGGATGCCCAGCAGCGAGAGCCGGCTTCCGATCCAGCCGTTGTCGGCATAGAGCGTTGTCAGGGCGATCCCCGCAACGGCCGTCGGCAAGGCAAATGGAAGGTCGACGATAGCATCGATCACTCGGCGGCCGGGGAACCGGTAGCGCACCAGAACCCACGCCACCAGCAGTCCGAACAGTGCGTTGGCCAGTGCGGCCACCAACGAAGTCCCCAGCGTCACCCGATACGACGCCATGACCCTCGGCGCAGTCGCCACCTGCCAGAACCCGGCCCACCCCAGCTCGGCGCTCTTGAGAAAGACCGCGCCGAGCGGGATCAGCACCAGCAGGCTCAGATAGGACAGCGCGATGCCGAGCGAGAG
>CAZOES010000217.1:0-5867 GCA_964578865.1 uncultured Gemmatimonadaceae bacterium
CCACTAGCCCACTAGCCCACTATTACAGCCCGGCCAATGCCTCCAGCCTCTCGCCCCAATACGCTTTCATCTTCGTGGCTGCGGCCTGGTCGTTCAGCTTTCCATGCTGGATGGCGACCTGAGACTTGCCTCGGCCCTTACTCGCGAATCCAACCTCCACTGAAGTCCCGTCCGGCCAGTTCATCCGCATGTACTTCTCTGGTCTGGCGCTTCGGATGGTGAGCGCCACCCCGGGCAGCCAGCGTTCCCGGGCGGCTTTCTGACTGAAGGCACGATAGAGCCGGCCGAGCGGCAGCGGAACCGTCTTGCTCTTGCTGGTCTGGAACTTCCCGTTCCTCAGTTGACCCTTGGCCCGCAGCCCCTTGATTCGCTCGTAGCCGGTAGTCACCGCCTGCCGCCACCAGCTGCCCACTTTGTATTTACTGCTGACGTACTCCGCGATCTCTCCATGGGACCATTCGTAGGCCTTGGCCCGATCGAGGGCGTAGACCCACCGCTCCCAGTTGCATCCGGTTTTGGCTTTGATGGCGGCGTCGCTCATGCCGGCGAGTTTGGCATAGTCGACAACCACAGGAGCCGCGGCAGCGGCCGAGGGGGTGGGAACAGCTTCTTTCGGTTGGCGGAGGAGATGAGCCCGGGCAGCAGTGTAGGACTCGCCCGTCTTCTGCATGCGCCCGCGAACCAGGCGCTTGAAGTCTTTGTCGGTGGTCATTGCCTGTCCCTTTGGTCAGGCCACAGGCAGACACCCCCCAGCGGCGACGCCCATGGCGACGCAAAGGATCGGCTCGAAACGGATCCGGGAGTCTGCCCCCCTTTGCCTCACGGGGACCCTCGCTGGGGGAGGATCGAAGAGGTTGGGCGGGGATCGCCGCCCGACCCTATGATGGGGGCCGGGCGCTGGATTGGCAAGACGGCTATTTGAACTTCGGCCAGTTATACCTGTCGTTGGTCAGCTGATAAATCCGCATATCCGACCCGACCCTGACTCCGATGGTACAGTTGTGGACCATCTGATTGATCCCCGGAGAGATGAACCTGGGCCCGATCCAACCGCCGCAATCCATCAGCACGAACGGGGTGCCGTCCGGCTGTTCGCCCCGGATGATCCGGGGATTGTGGGTGTGGCCCACCACCACCAGGGCCACCGAGTACCCCGCGCTGGAGGCGTCCCGCGCCCGGTTCTTCCCTCGCTCCCACAGCGAGGGGTTCCGCTCGTCCTGGACGGTCGAGGTACCCACCGAGACGTTGAGCGGATTGGCATCGGGACGCACCACTCGCTTGATCTCCTGCACGTTCCAGGAATCGGCCCCCAGCGGAACCAGATCCAGTGAAGTGAGGTCGGGACAGACGTAGTCCCGCCGTTCCCGCGGGGCCGGAGGCGGCACAAACGTAAGGTCCGCCTTGGCCTGGGCGGCCCACTGGGGATTGCTGGCCGACATGAAGTCGCGCACGTAGGGAGTAATCCGCTCGGTGCCGCCCCGCATGAACGTCTCCTTCATCCACCCCGGCAGATCCTCGATCGGATCGAACTGATGGCCGTGAGTCACCAGCATGTCGTTGCCGGCGGTGTTGCCGGGGTCTTCCGGCTCGAACCGATAGGACGCAAAGCCGTGTTTGGAAAGTTCCTCGTCATGATTGCCGAACAGCCGGCGAATCGGGAAACCGGTCTTGTCAAATCGCTTGAGAATCGGATCCCAGCTCTTCTCCAGCAGCCTCATCCGTTTGTCGAACGCCATTCCGGCGGTGGCTCCGGTCCGCCACAGATCCAGCAGGTCGCCCAGCTGCCAGATCTTCAATCCATCGCGCTCGCTGTACACCAGCTCGAGGGCATCGAGCAGTTTGTCCAGTACATCGATCCGCTCCCGCAGCATGACCCGCCCCGGCCATTTCTTGATTTCATTCTCCGGGACCAGATGGGTGTCGGGGATGAAGACGTGGGCGGTCGGGTCACTCAGCTGCAGCGAGAGATCGGCCAGTCGGGCGATCAGATAGACATTGCCGGGGAATTTCTTCTGCAGGGCCGCCAGGATGTCGGCGTGAGTGCAGGGAGGCTTGGGCGGCATGGATGAGGTCCGGTGACGAAAGTGTCCGACAAGGATAGGCTCATGACGGCCCGTCTCGCCATGAGTACCGGTCCAGCAGTATGTTGGGGGAAGATCTAGATCCCACTCCACCCGATTCCGACGCTCATGCTCCTGCTGCAGGATGGCGCGGCCCATCACGCCGACCCGATCGCCGCCGTCGTACTGTTTCTGGCCGTCATTCTGATCGCCGCCAAGCTGGGCGGGGACGTGGCCGCTCGACTGGGCCAGCCTGCCGTGCTGGGCGAGCTGATGGTCGGCATCCTGATCGGCAATCTTCCCCTGGTCGGCATCGGCCTGTTCGAGCCGATCAAGCACGATACGACGATCGACATGCTGTCCCGGCTCGGCGTCATCATTCTGCTCTTCGAGGTCGGGCTGGAGTCCACCATCCCCCAGATGCTTAAGGTAGGGTGGTCATCGCTGCTGGTGGCGATCATCGGAGTGATTTTCCCCTTCGCCTTTGGGTGGGGCGTCGGCGTATGGCTCCTGCCGGACCACTCCGAGTACGTCCACGCCTTCATCGGCGCGACCCTCACCGCCACCAGCGTAGGTATCACCGCCCGGGTACTGCAGGACCTCAACAAGTCCCAGACCGGTGAATCCCGTATCATCCTCGGCGCTGCGGTGATCGACGATGTGCTGGGCTTGCTGATCCTGGCTGTGGTGGCCGGCATAATCGCCGCGGCCGATCGGGGTGGGAGTGTGTCGCTGCCGGAGCTGTCGCTGATCCTGGTGAAGGCCATCCTGTTCCTGGTGGGTTCCCTGGTGCTGGGGCGAATCGTCTCCCGCCGGCTCTTCTGGTTTGCCTGCCAGCTCCGGGCCCGGCGGGTGCTCCTGGCCACCGCCCTGGCGTTCTGTTTCCTGCTTTCATTCCTTGCCAGTCTGGTCGGTCTCGCTCCGATCGTAGGCGCCTTCAGCGCCGGTCTGATTCTGGAGGACGTGCACTATCAGGAGCTAACCGACCGGGAGCACCACAAACTGGAGGAGCAGATCCACCCGATCTCGGCGTTTCTGGTACCGGTGTTCTTTGTACTGATGGGAATGCGGACCGATCTCGCCAGCTTCATTCAGCCTGGCGTGGCCACCCTGGCCCTGGTCCTGACCCTGGTGGCGATCCTGGGGAAACAGTTCGCCGGCCTGGGTGTGCTGACCAGGGGAGTCGATCGGATCACGGTGGGAATCGGGATGGTGCCTCGGGGAGAGGTCGGCCTGATCTTCGCGAACATCGGGCTGACCCTGACCGTGGCGGGCGAACGAATCGTGGACAATGCCACTTTTTCAGCGGTGGTGGTCATGGTAGTGTGTACCACGCTGGTTACCCCGCCAGCTCTACGCTGGCGTTTCGGCTACCTGGACCGGATCTCAGGGGAGCCGAAATAGCCCTTCAAACACCGGCACCGCGCTGCCGCCCACCCGCACCGCCTTCACTCCTTTCTCGTCGCGATCGCATTCGATCGCGATCTGGCTGGGCCGGCCCATTTCGACACCCTGTTCCAGATTCCACTTGATGGTGCCGGTTGTCGGCTCCAGCCGGGCCGCCAGGTACCCGGCCAGGGCCGATGCCGCGGCTCCGGTAGCGGGATCTTCGGTAATCCCCATCGCCGGTGCGAACATCCGGGCCCTCAGATTGGATCCCGCCGCATCCTGACAGAACACAAATACATGGGGAGCCCAGAAACTCTGGAGCTGAGTCTCCCACTCCGCCACGTTGAAATGAAGCTTCCCCAGCACGCTGGTATCCCGCACCGGGACCAACAGAAACGGCGTCCCGCAGGACCAGGCCTCCGGCTTGTCTGCCCCTCCGGCCAGCTCGTCGGCCGAGATCCCCAGGACTTTCGCCAGATCGGCGTGGGCGGGCGGGGGTGGTCCTAACTTGGGGTTTGGGGCGGCGGTCAACTGGGCTGAGCTGGGCTGGCCAATCCGGCGCCGGACCCGGATGCGGACCACTCCGACCTCGAGTTCCAGGGCAAAGCCGGCGTATTCACTGGCAAAAGTGACCAACCCCATCTCCGCCAGCAGGACCGCCGTCCCAATGGTAGGATGGCCCGCGAAGGGGAGCTCCATTCCCGGAGTAAAGACCCGGAGACGCCGGAGTGCTCCCTCCTGCCTGGCCCGGACCACGAAAACGGTTTCAGACAGATTGAGCTCCCGGGCCAGCTTAGGCATCATGGCTTCGGGCAGCCGGTCGGCATCGGGGAAGACCGCCAGCGGGTTGCCGCCGAACGGCTTCTCTGTGAAGACATCAAGGGTGTAGTAACGGAAGTCCATCTGGCGCTCCGGTAACCCGACACCGCCCCCTTGTGACAGATGTCCGGGCGGGACTGGATTGATTGTGCTAACCTGCCGATACTCCGACAGCAGTCTCAGCTGGCCTAATTATTGATTCAGTTTTCGAGCATCCTATCCCCTCAACCGGGGCATCTTTGTGCGCAGCACTCGAGTTCACTTCCGGGGCCAGCTTGGGGTTCTCGCAGCGCTGCTGGCCGCCTGCTCCAAAGCGCCCCCGCCGACCGTCGCAGCGGTACCGGATTCTACACCGGCTCCGGTAATTCGCGTGACCGATACAGTAACAGTCCGGGACCCCGAGCTGGAACAGCAGGTCAACCGGCTGGAGATGCAGCTGTTGGGGAAGGATGCCCAAATGCAGGAACTGCAGAGCCGGCTGGATGACGCCCGGCTGGATGTGGTGCGTACCATGGCCAAGCTGCAGTCGGTCTCCACCCGTGCCGAGGCGGCCTCTGCGATGGCCGAGGCGGAGCTGGCAGTAACTTCTCTCAAAAAGAGCCCCGGCGGCCAGACCAATCCCGAGGCTATTGCCGCGACCGCACTGCTGCAGCAGAGTACCGACGTGTTCAACAAGCAGAATTTCGGCGGAGCGGTTTATTTAGCGAACCAGGCCAAGGAAATTGCCGGCACCGGGAAGGGGAGACTGGCCGCGGGAGACCGTACCGTTCGCACCGGTGAGGTCCAGTTCGCCGCTCCGGTTCCGCTGGTGACTACGTCGAGAGGGAATCTGCGGGAAGGCCCGGGGACAAGATTCACCGTGCTCGTCACGGTGGACGGCGGGTCGGGGTTGACCGGGTATTCCTACGTAGACGACTGGGTTCGGGTGCGGGACGAGACCGGGCGCAGCGGCTGGATCTTCTCCAACATCGTGACTCGGCGGAAAGACCGGAACTAATCAGGACTGCTGACGAGCCGCCTCGGCGGGGGCCTGGACCACCCGGTCCCGGCCTTCTTTTTTGGCCTGATACAGTGCCAGGTCGGCGCTCATGATCAAAGCCTCCGCGCTTCTCCCTCCGTCGGGGAATTCCGCGGCTCCTACACTGACCGTGATTCTCCCTCCATCAAACACTTCGGTAGTGAGTTTGGTACGGATCCGCTCGGCCACCTCCAGGGCGCCCGACATCGTGGTCTCGGTCAGCACCAACAGGAACTCCTCGCCGCCATAGCGTCCAGCCACGTCGATCGACCTGATTGACTCCCGCAGGATGGCGGCGACCCGGGCCAGCACCGCGTCTCCCGCGGGATGCCCGTAGCTGTCGTTGAATTGCTTGAAATGGTCGACATCGACCATCAGCACCGCGCAGGGGTGCTTCATCCGGGTGGCTCGCTCCACCTCGGTGCCACGCGCCTCCATCAGGCGCCGGCGATTGACCAGCCCGGTGAGTCCATCGGTGTTAGAGAGCCGCTCCAGTTCGGCCCGGCTCTCTCGGAGGCCCCGGACCATGTCGTTGAAGTGCTCGGTCAGATAGGACACTTCCCCGCCGCCGGTCACCGGGA
>CAZOES010000218.1:0-5854 GCA_964578865.1 uncultured Gemmatimonadaceae bacterium
GTCCGTCACATCCCGCCCCGCCCGCCTCGCCCGCCCCGCCCGCCTCGACGGGAGCGGCGGGAGTGGCGGGAAATCGCCGGCCGGCGGGAGTACGGTTGCCGGTCCTGATCGACTGGCCCCTCAACACCGCCACCGGCTGGGGCGTCTTCGGGCTCAATCTCTCGCTCCAGCTGATCCGCCAGCAGCGCCCCGTCGCCCTGGTGATGCCACCCGATCTCAAGGATGCCTCGCCCGTCGCCCAGGCGCTGCTGCATCAGGCGGTGGGAGAGCAGAGGCAACTGGCCGACCTGCTCAAGGTTGCCGGGGCCGGACTCGAGTGGGCCTTCCCGGTGCTCCGGGGTCTCAACGCCAACTTCGAACCCCACCCCTTCAGTGCCCGGATCGCGGCTCGGCGCAATTTCGGAGTCATCTTCTTCGAAGACACCGCCATCTCGGCTGAAGCGTTGGAGCGGGCCGCTCGCTACGAGAAGATCGTGGCCGGCTCCACCTGGAATGGTGAATTGCTCCGGGCCAAAGGCCTTACCAATGTCGAGATCATCCCCCAGGGGATCGATCCCGCGGTCTTTCACGCCGGCCCCGGTTCCGGTCTCCTGAGCCGGAGGTTCGTGATCTTCTCCGGCGGCAAGCTGGAGTATCGCAAAGGCCAGGACCTGGTGATCGCCGCCTTCAAACGCTTCGCGGCTCGCCATCCCGAGGCATTGCTGGTCGCGGCCTGGCACAACGAATGGCCCGCCACCATGGCAGGCATCGAGCTGTCGGGCCACGTCAACGGCCAGCCTAGACACAATGGTGAGCGGCTCGGCGTGGGCGAGTGGCTGGTGGCCAACGGACTGCCCGCCGGCAGCTTCATCGAAGTCGGCCCGCTGCCCAACTGGGCCATGGCACCGCTCTACCGCGACGCCGATCTGGCGGTCTTCCCCAATCGCGCCGAAGGTGGAACCAACCTGGTGGCGATGGAAGCAATGGCCAGCGGAGTGCCCTGCGCCCTGTCGGCCAACACCGGCCACCTCGATCTCATCAGCGAACAGCGCTGCTACCCACTCACCCGCCAGAAACCGGTGAATGGCGGCTCACCGTTCTACTCGGGATACGGCGGCTGGGGCGAGTCCGATGTCGAGGAGATTCTCGCGGTGATGGAACGAGCCTACCAGCATCGCGACGAAGCTCGTCGCAAAGGCGCCGCCGCGGCTGAGTGGATGCAGCAGGAGTGGAGCTGGGAGAAAAGAATCCAGCAATTGGCAGAAGCGATCTTCTAGCGCATCATCATTCCATCCTTGGATCCTGTTCTTAACCGAAACAGGATTCAAGGATTGAGAGAGATTGAATCAAAACGTAAACCCCAGGCTCAGGCCGCCGTACAGATGCACCCGGTCGTTCACCAGCATCGGATTCACCGCCAATCGCAGGATCGCACCGTTCCTCGGGTGATAGCGCCACCCCACGATCCCCAGCGGAATCACCTCGTCCTCCCGGCCTTCGAAGAAAAAGAGATTCTCGAAGAAATCGTTCACGGTCCCTTCGTCATCGGTCATTTCATCGATGAAGTGCATCACGGTGAATCCAGCTCCTACTTCAATGGTCGAGTTCTTCTTCGAGACCAGATAGCTGGCCGTGACTGGGAAGGTGGCCACGGTCCAGATCCACCCCGCCCCGCCTCGCAGTCGAAGCGACTGTGTCAGACCCACATCGAGGTTGGCCGACAAGCCCAATCCTTCCCCGCCCGCCTGGAAATAGAGGCCGACAGGGCTGCGTTGCGCCTCCAGTGGCGCGGTAGCCAAAGCAAGCAAGAGAAAGGGGATACGCATCGATCGTCTCCCAAGGTGCAAGCTGCGATGTTTGGTTTGTGAGGCAGAACGGGAGAGAACAAATGCAGGGGATGGACCACGACACTACCGGTCCGAGGCCGGGACGCTCGGAGGTCCCTCGACTTCGCTCGGGACGACAAATCCCGAGCGAACTGCTAACGGCTTACGGCTAATGACCCCTAAAGATGAAACAGAATATTGAACACACTCTCCGACTGATAGTACTCGTCGTCCGCCAGCGCCTGTAAACCCGACCCATCCGGCTTCAGCAGCGAGACCTTATACCCTACCAGTCGCATGAACTGCCGCAGCTGGATTTCACTGGCTCCCATCTGTTCCAGCGCAAACCGATTCACTTCACAGATGATGAACGGCACCGCGTGACCCAGGATGGTGCGCAGGGCGCCTTTGAGGATCTCGTACTCCATGCCTTCGGCGTCGATCTTGATCAGCCGAGGGCCCTCACCCGCGGGTAGACCGGCGAGCAGGTGATCCAGCACCACCACCTCGACCCGCATCCGCTTCCCGTCTTCCCGGCTCCGGTGACACAACTCGTGTCGGGCCACATCCCAGAAGGCGTGGCCGCCGTCGTTATCCGAGTTGAAAAACATCTCGGCTTCGCCCGGAGAGGCGCCCAGTGCGACGTTGAAGCTCTGCACCTCGCGCAGCCCGTTCTGGACCAGGTGGTCCCGCAGCCGGCGATAGTTGGACGGCTCCGGCTCGAAGGCAAAGACTTTGCCCTCCGGCCCCACGCAGCGCCCAGCCAGCAGACTGAAGTAGCCGATATGGGCCCCCACATCGACCACGGTGTCGCCCGGCTGGAGCACGTTGGTGAAGAAATAGGAGACCTCGGGTTCGTAGAACTGCCCGGCCTCGAGTGCCGCAATCATCAGTCGCTGGCTGTAGCTGGAGCGGTCCAGCAGTAGATCCACGCTGTGACTACCGCTGTTGGACTCGAATGAGAGAGTCACCGCGGTCGTCGGATCGGGCCGGCCATCCAGTCCGATGGGCGCAATGCGAGCCGCCTCGAGCCCGGGATGACGCCGGACGATGTCGCGAGACAGATAGGTCAGTTGGCCCTGGTGAAGCTTCTCCGCCTGGGAAGTCAGCAACAGGAACCGTTCGGCCAGCAGATCGTCCAGCGCCCGCCGGTCCTCTTCGGAGTGATACTCCACCGCGATCGCATCGATACGCTTTACGCTGCTGAGCAGATCCCGCAGGATGGGAAGTTCGCATCCTTCAGTGTCGATCTTGACCAGCGAAATCTCAGTGATTCCCCGTTCGTTCAACTCGTCGGCCACCCGGCGGAGCCGGACCGTCTCATGCTGGCTGGTGGTGCCGCCGTTGGGAATCACCGAACGCTGGGCGCACTGACTCTCCCCTTCGTAGAGCGGACACTCGGTTTCCCGATCGAAAAGGCCGTAGGGGAACGCCTGCACCCCGGAAAGTTCCCGGACGTTGGCGGCCAGCCAGACGAAATTCTCCGGCGACGGTTCGTAGCAGAAGATCCTGGCGTCGGGATAGGCCGCCCGGAAGAACACCGCGCTGGCTCCGACGTTGGCGCCGATGTCGAGGATGACCGATGGCGGTCCGTCTGGCAGCTGCAATACCGGATACTCCCGCCCTTCCAGGATGCGGGAAACAATCGCCCGCATGAACGGCGAGGAGGGATAGGTAACGGCGTAACTGCGGCCAGCGGCATCGAAAGTCAGCCGTTCGGCCGGCGCATCGTTCTCGGCCGCGGGCAAGGTCATGGCGTTGGGGGTCATACGTTCTCGCTGACTCCCGCAGTGGCGATCAGGGCTCGACGCACCTCCTCGACCACCGAGCCCCAGTCACCGGGACGCGGCTGCCGGAAGAGACGCGCGTTGGGATACCAGGGCGAATCGGCGTCGCCCGAAACCCAGCGCCAGTCGGGGGAAGACATGAGCATCACCCAGAGCGGAGTACCCAATCCACCGGCCAGGTGCGCTACCGAAGTATCAATGGAGATCATCAGGTCCAGCTGGCCGATCAACGCTCCGGTGTCGGCGAAGTCCCTGATCAAGGGACCCAGATTGTGGGGCCGGCGGCTCTCCCGCAGGTCCATCAACTGGGCAGCGTGTTCACCCATCTGGAGCGAGTACCAGGTAATGCCCGGAATAGTCAGCAGCGGATCCAGAGTGGCCAGCGGAATCGAGCGCTTGCGAGTGGGCTTGGCCGCTCCGCCCCAGACCAATCCGACCTTGAGCCCCCGCCCCACCGGAAGCACCGGTACCCGGTTGGACCAGGTCTGGGTCGGGAGATAAGGTGTCTCGTCGGGAATCGAACCGAGCCGGGTAGCGAAGAGACCGGCGAGGCTCAATAGCGGGATATGACAGGAAGCTTCCGGCAGTGGATCGCCCTGGGCCACCACCTGCGACACGCAGGGCATCGCTTCCAGCAGACGGGTAAGCGGCCCCTGGCACTCCAGGATGATTCGCCCTCCCCGGGCCGAGACCATCGGTAGATAGCGGGCGAACATCAAGGTGTCGCCCAATCCCTGCTCGGAGTGAACCAGAATGGTGCGGCCAGCCAGCGGCTGGCCTTCCCACCGGGGGAACGGGAACTCCCGCTCCTTGAGTTTGAGATCGGCCACCTTCCAGCGCCACTCATAGCCTTCCCAGCCACGGGCGTAATCGCCGGCCGAGAGCTGGGCCAGACCGCGGTTCCAGTGAGCCATGGCGTAATCGGGTGAGATCGCCAAAGCGCGATCAAATGCCGCCACCGCTTCCCTGGGCCGGCACTCCTCCGACAAGGCGTTGCCGAGATTGTACCAGGCCCCGGCGAAATCGGGCTTCAGCTCGAGGGCCCGCCGATACGCCGTGATCGCTTCGGCCGGCCGGTCCAGCCTCATCAGGGTGGCGCCGAGATTTGAGTGGGCATCGGCGAAATCGGGGGCAAAGCCCAGCGCTGCCTTATAGGAAGCCAATGCCTCGCTGGGTTGATCCAGTTCTCCCAGCAACACACCGAGATTGAAATGGGCCGCCGCGAAATCAGGCTTGAGCGCCAGCGCCTGACGATAGGCCGAGGATGCCTGGTCGAGATACCCCATCGACTTGCAGACATTGCCCATGTGATTGTGGGCTTCGGGGCGATTGGGATCGAGGGCCAGCGCCGCCTGCAGCACATCGGCTGCTTCGCGGAACTGCTCCACCTGCCAGAGGGCCGCACCCAGATTGCAGTAGGCCGTGGTGAAGGCCGGATCCAGCGTAACCGCGCGGCGGTAGGCTTCGATCGCCTCACTCAACCGGCCGGCATCGCGTAAGGCGTTGCCCAGACTGTCCTGGGCCGGTGCGAAATCGGGGCGAGCCCGGGTGGCGGCTTCGAAAGCGCTGAGCGCCTCGCTGCTCCGACCCAGTTCCTGCAGCACGATGCCGAGATTGAGATGAGCTTCGGCGAAATCGGGGCGCCGGGCGATGGCTTCGCGATAGGAGCGAATCGCTTCTTCCGGGCGACTCAGATCCCGAAGCGCGTTCCCCATGTTGGACCAGGCCAGCGCGTGATTGGCCGCGAGGTTGATGGCCTGACGGTAGGCAGCAATGGCTTCTTCCGGCCGGCCCAGAGCCCGGAGCACGTTGCCCCGGTTGTTATGGGCGTCGGCAAAATTGGGCGAGGCCGCCACGGCGCGATCGATTCGCTCCAGTGCCTCAAAATGACGCCCGGCCTGATGAGCCAGGACTCCGGAGAGGTGGAGCGCATCGGGGTTGGAAGGACTGAGCTGGAGCACATCCTTATAGATGGGCTCGGCCTCGCGAAGGCGTCCGGCCTGATGTAACTGCACGGCGGTGCGGAGCAGCGTGGCGACATCCTGTACGCCAGGTGCTGCTGAATTGAGCGTCGGCATCGGTTCCGGCGGCCTGGGGGGCATGGTCTGCGGCACTAAGGCAAGCGGGGGGCCAAAGGCGGCTACGCGGCGAGGCGGCTAGGCGGATAGTGGCTTTAACCGACTGTGCACCAATGGTTTATGAACGTATTTCTGACCTTCGACCGGACCGCTAGCCGCCTAGCCGCCTAGCCGCCTCGCCGCC
>CAZOES010000219.1:0-5851 GCA_964578865.1 uncultured Gemmatimonadaceae bacterium
CCGACTTCCTTGGTGGTGAAGAACGGCTCGAAGGCGCGGAGCCGGGTCGGTTCGTCCATTCCGATTCCAGTGTCGGAAACTTCGATCAGCACCGCGCCACCCGCGGCGATGGAGATGCCCGCCGGAGCGCTATCAAGATTGCGAGCCGAGATAAGCAGCGTGCCGCCTCGCGGCATGGCATCGCGGGCATTTACCGTCAGGTTAATGATGACCTGTTCCAGCTGCCCCCGGTCCACTACGACCAGCCCCAGATCGGGGGCGATTCTGGTCTGGACCTCGATATTCTCCCGCAGTAACCGGGTGAGCAGCCGTTCGGCGTCGCGAATCACCTTGCCGGGATCGATTACCTCGGGCCGGAGGAACTGCCTCCGTCCGTAGGCCAGCAATTGCTGCGTGAGGCTGGCGGCCCGGTTGGCCGCCTTTTCGATCTCGATCACTTCCAGCCGCCGGGCATCGTTGGGCTCCAGCCCGTCAAGCAGCAATGAGGCATACCCGGTGATGGCAGTGATCAGGTTGTTGAAGTCATGGGCAATCCCACCGGCCAGCTTTCCGACTGCCTCCATCCGCTGGGCCTGACGCAGTTGCTCCTCCAGACTCCGCCGCTCGGTAACGTCGTGCAGCGTCACCAGCACCTGCACGATCTCACCTCCGCGGCCAAACTCCGGTTGAGCATCTACCAGCAGCCAGACTGGTTCCGGCCGATCCGCTCGGGGAACCCCGATGACCACGTTGCGCACCGGGGCTCGGTTGGCCACGGCCAGCCGAGCCGGATGGGCCGCCGGATCGAGCCGAGTGCCATCTTCTCCGGTCAGCTCCCACCTCGGATCCAGCAGAGTCCGTTCGCGCAGCTCCGCTTCGGTCATTCCCAGCAGATCGAGCGCCGCGCGATTGGCCAGTACAATCGATCCGCCGGGCTCCTGCACCAGTACCCCGGTCCGGAGAGCCTGGATGGTGGCCAGAAACCGTTGCTCGGCCTGACGGGCCTCGAGCGCACGCACCAGCCGCAGGTTCTGCCGGTCAGTAACGGCCTCTCTAGCCAGCAGCAGAATCGCGACGATTAGCGCGGTGACCACCAATACCCGGTGAGAGACCGGTGAGTTGGTGATCGTCGCGGAGAAGAGCAGCAGGTACACCACCGCACCCAGCACCAGCGGAACCGGATTCCGCCGGGGAACCCGGTCGGCCCCCACCCGCGGATCTGCCCCAACCAGCGCCGGAGAACGGCGGATCGCCTCGCAGGCCCAGATCATCACGGTATAGCCCATCAGATACGGCAGATTGGGCCAATCGAAGCCGAGAACGCCGAGATTGCCGCCGTTGAGCTGGTAGCCGAGATCACCCAGCAGGTACAGTGATTGTCCCGCCGCCAGCAACGGAAGAGAGCGATCGTACCAGACCGGCGGGGTCAGTAAGACCGGAACCAGCGCCGCGAAAGTGAGCAAGTCCCCGATCGGGTACGAGAGGTTGATGACCTGCTCGAAGAGAGTGTCCTGCAACCCGGCCAGCGGTTTGATAACCAGCAGCCAGATGATCACCCCTCCGGCGACCACCGCGATGGCTCCATCGAGGAAGCGACGCCAACCATCGGGATGATCCGGCCGGGCCCGGGGCAGCGCCAGCACCCCGTACCAGGCGGCGGGATAGCTCAGCAGGTATGGGATGTTGCTCCACGAATACACCGGGTCCACCCCGAGCACATGCTTCTGCCAGAGCCAGATCACAGTCCCGATGGTGGTGAGGCCGAACGAGGCGGAGTATCCCAGCAATCCCCGGCGAAAGGCACCCGCTTGAGGCGCCCGCGCGGCTGACCAGAACGCCAGAGTCGCACCGATACTCGCGGGCAGGAACCCCAGCAGATCGAAGAGAACTCCCGCGTCGGTTTGCCCCAGCGCCGACTGCACCGCCAGGAAGAGAACGCAGTAGACCGCCGCGATCCCGGTCCACCAGCCGCGGGGGACCGCCCACAGGGTGGCCAGCCACCCGGTGCGATCGGGGTTGTCTCGAATGTTGTTGTGTGCCAATCCAGCCATGGAATAGTCCTGCTGGAGTGCGGCGGTTGGGTCCTAGCGCTGGACCTCGGCAAGGCGACGCAACTGGCGGACGACCCGCTGCTGCGCCTGGCGGTGCTTCACGGCGAGGAAAATGGTGTCGTCGCCGGCGATGGTCCCGGTAATGTCGCCCCAGGCCAGTCGGTCCAGCGCCAAGGCTACCCGATTCGCCTCGCCGGCGGGAGTGTGCAGCACGATGAGTGCATCGCCCGCCAGATCGATGGTGAGTAAACCTTCAGCAATCCGGCGTTCATCGGGGTGTTCCGGCGGGCTGCTGACCCGGGCCGGTCGCTGGTAGGCGCCATCGACTTTGACCAGCTTGAGCGCGGTGATGTCCCGGCTCACCGAGCTCTGGGTCACTGACCACCCTTCGGCCGCGAGGGCTTCGGCCAGTTCCTCCTGGGTGCGGACGGGCCGAGCGCTGATCAGCTCGAGAATCTTGAGCAGTCGTTTCCGCCGGTCGACACTCACCTGCTGCGCTTGCCTCCTCGGCCGGCCAGTGCGTCCATCGCGCTGTCGTACTTCTTCTGCTCCCGGGCCACCCAGTTCCGGCTGGCCTTGAGCCGGGCCTTCACCTCATTGAGACCGAGGTTGCCCAGACCACCGGTACTCCGGCGGCGGCCGATGATTTCGGTCGTGGCCGGCTCGCGCCACCAATCGCCTTCCTTGATGGCGGCGGCCACTTCGCGATAGGCCGAGCGGAAGGCGCTGCCATGTTCCACCCGCCGCATCACCTCGTCAGTCGCCAGCGGACCACCACTCAGGATGTTGCGGCCGACCGCCGGGTCCACTCCCAGCCGGGGCACCGAGACCGCCAGCATCGAGAGCATTCCTTCCAGCCGGTCGACTCCCCGCATTACCGGTTCCTTGAGCAGCTGGAAGTCGCGATGATAGCCGCTGCCCAGTTTCGACTTGATCTGGAAGACGGTGAGCAGATCGCCCTCCAAAGCGGCGGCGCGGCTCCGGGTGAGCTCGAAGAGATCAGGGTTTCGCTTGTGGGGCATGATGCTGGAGCCGGTCGCCAGATCGGGCGGCAGCACCAGGAAGCCGTACTCATCGGAGCTGAAGGCAATGATGTCGCTGGAGAGCTTGGCCAGCTCGTGGGCCAGCTGCACACACCAGAAAAGTACGGTTGCCTCCAGCTTACCGCGGCCGTTCTGGACCAGGGCCACGTTGTGCTCCACCGCACCGAAGCTGAGCGCCCGGGCGGCGACTTCCCGTTTGATGGGAAGCGGCACCCCGTAGCCGGCGGCACTGCCAAGCGGGGAACGGTCGATCTTGTTCCACACCATCGGCGCCGACTCGGCGGTATCGAGCAATCCCTCGGCGAAAGCCGCGGCCCACAGGCCGGCCGATGAGGGCATGGCCCGGCGGGTGTGGGTGTAACCGGGCCACAGCACCCGCTGATACTTCTGAGCGAAGATCACCAGACTCTCGACCAGATCGAGCGCCTCGCCGGTAAGGAGCAGCAGCCGGTCCTTGAGATAGAGCCGGAGATCGCAGGCCACCTGATCGTTGCGGGACCGACCGGTGTGGAGCCGCTCGCCCACGGAGCCCAGCCGGTGGATCAGCCAGTCTTCCACCGCGGTATGCACGTCCTCATGCTCCGGGGTCACTACCAGCCGGCCTTCCTCGACTTCCTTGAGGGCCTGGCGCAAGCCGGCCCGAAGTCGCTGATACTCGTTCTGGCTCAGCAGCTTCGAAGCCCGAAGGCCTTCGACGTGCCCCAGACTGCCCAGAATATCCCAGGCCAGCAGCCTCGCATCCCACAGCCGGTCTTCGGCCGCCGTGTAGTCGAGCATCTGCCGGTCGAGGGAATTCCCCGAAACCCATAGCGTAGTCGGCAATGGCGAGGAGAACTGACTCGGCCGCTGCTTGCCCGCTGTTCGCCCGCTGTTCGCCCGCTTTGTCATGAGAGATATGCCTGCGCCAGTTGACGGTAGAAGAGCCGTGCCTCCGAGACTTCCGGCAGGTCCACGTACTCATCGGGGGTGTGCGACCGGCGACTGGTTCCCGGTCCACACTTGATTGCGTCACGATCGCGCAAAAATACCCAGTCCGAGCACGTGGGTGAACCGAACGGATGACCCGACGGGCGTACCTGTCCGGCCAGGGAGAGCAGCTTCGATTGAGCCGGGGTCTCGCAGGGGACCAGCCGATCAGAAGTGATCACTACTTCGATATCCATCGCTTTACGCAGCTCGGCCGCCAGCTCCGCGTGAGTCCAGCTGGGGGTACTGCGAACATCGAGTACGGCCTTGGCGGTTGGCGGAGTCACGTTGCGGCTCACTCCACCCTCGAGCATCGTCGGCGTGGCGGTCGCGATGCCCAGCACCGGGTGCACTCGCTCCCGGAAGAGCTCGGGCAGCTTCGCGAGGTTACGCCCCAGCTCGACGATCGCATTGGTGAAGTCGGGATTGTCGGCGGCGTAACCGGCATGACGCTGGACCCCGCGGGCCACCAGATCGACCATCATCAGCCCGCGCTGGGCGATAGCAGGCTGGAGATTGGTCGGCTCGCCTACTATGGCCGCGTCGATCTTTCCCAGTCGTTCGACCGCGGTGCCCATGGTGGTGTTCTTGGTCTCCTCGCCGAATCCCAGGACCACCAGCAGTTCCCCCCGAGCCGGACCGCCGGCTTCGGCCAGATCCTTCGCGGCCATCAGCATCGCGGCGACCGATGCTTTGGCGTCTCCCGAACCCCGTCCGTAGAGCCGGTCTCCCTCGATGGTGGGCTCGAAGGGCGGACGGGTCCATCCCTCACCCGCGGGCACGGTATCGAGGTGGGAGACCAGCGCCAGCCGATCCCCCGGTGCCTGGCCCGGCACCTGGAGCGTGACCGAAGCATCGTCGCGGGTCACCACGATGCGTGCCTCGGTGGCCCACTCCTCGATCCAGCGGGCAATTCCTTCCTCGGTCCCACTGACCGAGTGAATCGCCACCAGATCCCGGAGCAGAGCTACTTCAGGTCGCGAGATCCACACCAATGTAGGTCGCCTTTTCCTTGCGTCCGACGATCATCGTACCGCAGCCGGAGCCGGTGAATACTTCGAGCAGGATCGAATCGGGGAGCCGGCCGTCGATGATGTGAGTGCGCTCGACCCCGCCGGTTGCGGCCCGGATGCAGGCTTCGACTTTGGGACGCATCCCGCCGGCGATCGCGCCGCTCGACATCAGTGCCGCGAGATCGTCGGGATCGGCAAAGGTCACCAGGCTGGACGCATCGTTGCGATCGCGCAGTACCCCGGGTGCCCCGGTCAGAAAGAGCAGCTTCTGGGCCTGTACCGCCACGGCAAGCGACTCTGCGACCGTGTCGGCATTCACATTGTAGACATTGCCGTCGCCGTCGCCGGCCAGACTGGCGACCACCGGCACAAAGCGCGCGTCCATCAAAGTAGTCAGCACCCGGGGGTCGACCCGGTCGACATCCCCCACGTGGCCGTAGTCGACTTCCCGGGAGACACCGGAATCGTCGACCACTTTGACCGGCGGCCGGCGCCGGGCGCTGATCAGCTCGCCATCGACGCCGCTCAATCCTACCGCCTGAACTTCATGCGCCCGCAGGGCCGCCAGCAGGTTCACGTTGAGCGAACCGGCGTAAACCATCTTGGCAACTTCCAGCGCCGAGTCGTCGGTCACCCGCCGGCCCGCCACGATGGCCGGCTCCTGTCCCAGACGGCGAGAGAGGGCGGTGGCCTGGGGCCCGCCGCCATGCACCACCACCACCCGGATGCTGAGTGACGACAGTAACCCCAGCTGGGCCGAGACCCGATCGAGCGCCTCGGTGTCGGCCAGCACCTCGCC
>CAZOES010000220.1:0-5539 GCA_964578865.1 uncultured Gemmatimonadaceae bacterium
AGCCCACTAGCCCACTAGCCCACCAGCCCACTAGCCCACTAGCCCACTAGCCCACAGATTCCTCTGCATGAACTCCGAATTTTCCAAGAAGGAACAGACCCGGCTCCTCAAGGAGCTCTCTGAGTTCCTGGCGATTCCCAGCATAAGCGCCTTGCCAACACACGCCGCCGACTGCCGGGCGGCGGCCGAATGGCTCATCCATGATCTGAAGCGGCTGAAATGTCCGGTGGTAGAGCTGCTGGAAGGCGACGGTCACCCACTGGTCTGGGCTCAGGGCCCGGAAGTGCCCGGTGCACCGACGCTGCTCATCTACGGTCACTACGATGTCCAGCCGGTCGATCCCCTCGATGAATGGGTCTCACCGCCCTTTCAGCCCACCGTGCGTGATGGCAAGCTCTTCGCCCGGGGTTCGGCTGACGACAAAGGCCAGGTCTTCTGCCTCCTCCGGGCCTATGAGGCGGTACTCGATGAAGCAGGCAATCCCCCGCTCAACGTCCACTTCATCTTCGAAGGTGAGGAAGAGTGCGGCGGGCATGTCATCGACGACATTTTGCAGCGGGAGCCGGAGCGTACCCGGGCCGATGCGGCGCTGGTGTGCGACATGTCGTACTACGCTCCGGGAATACCCGCGGTTTACACCGCGCTCCGCGGCATGTGCTACGCTGAGATCACGGTGCGGACGCTGCAGCGGGATCTGCACTCGGGGTCGTACGGCGGGGTCGCCCCCAACGCCATCGAAACCATGGCGCGTCTGCTCACCGATCTCAAGGATCGCGATGGGCGGATCCGGATCCCCAAGCTCTACAAATCAGTGACGCCCCCGACCAAGTCCGAGTTGCGGACCTGGAAGCGGCTCCCGTTCAACAAGAAGGAATACCTTAAGGAAGAGATCACCGGGAAGGCGATCACCGGTCTCAAGAAGTACTCGATCAACGAACGGACCTGGGCGCTGCCCACCTTCGAGATCCATGGAATCCGGGGTGGCTTTGTTGGTGAAGGGGCCAAGACCGTGATTCCCGCCGCCGCCACCGCCAAGGTGAGTCTCCGTCTGGTGCCGGGGCTCTCCTTTGGCCAGGTAGCCCGCTGGCTCGAACGGGCCGCCAAAGCGGCGGCCCCCAAGTGGGCCGATGTGGAGGTGAAGATCCTGCATGGCGGTGATCCGGTACAGGTCGACGTGATGCATTCATCCTTCGCGGTGCTGGATCAGGCTTTCAAGGAAGTGGTGGGTCGTCCGCCGGTGCGGGTTCGGTCGGGCGGTTCGATTCCAATTGTTCCCCGGCTCGGCGCCACTGGAGCACCGGTGATCCTGACCGGCATTGGGTTGCCGGATGATGGGCTGCACTCACCCAATGAGAAGCTCGACCTGGCCCAGCTGTGGCAGGGGATTGATGTGTTTGGCCGATTTATGGAGAAGTTTGGGGGGCGTCCGTAAACCAGGTGAAAAGTGAAATGTGAAAAGTGGCTTGACGCGAAACGACCCTCCGATCGGAGGGTCGCGGTTTTTCTAGAGCCAAGTCTAACCCTCACATTTCACTTTTCACTTTTCACGTTCTTCGTCGTCAATTATCTGCTGCTCTCCCGTACTCCGCCGGCCAAACTGATTTTCGGTCCGGGCCTGCAGCTCATCGATGCCCAGCACCGCGCGAACCGAAGCCACAACTCCCGCCACCACGTCGTCGGCCCAGTAGGGGTCGGGACGCTGGTCGTCAGGGACGGTCCGGGCGCAGCTTTCGAGGTAGCTCACCGCGGTGTTGACCCACTCACCTTGAGCGCTGGGAACCAAGGCCCAGGAGGCGGTGGACTTGAGTTCCATTTCAGTCAGCGCGGCGAGCTGCTTCTCGAGGCCTTCCGAGGCCGCGGCGCTGGCCAGACGTTTCGCCACCAGCGCGAGGATCTGGCTCCGCTCGGCTTCCTGTGACGCCGAGAGCGGGGCGAAGAAGTTCCGTTGGTCCGCCACCATTTCGGCCATGCGAATGCACACTGCCCGCACTGGCGGCTGCAGGGCCGGCGGAGCCTCGCGGGCCCAGCCGGCGGCGGCCTTGAGGATCGATTGCAGGAGCTGGTCGGCCTGGGCGTCAGGCGACCGGCGCTCGGTCGGGGCAGTCATAGCATCTTGATTTTGGCCCCGGTGAGCGGGAAAGACAAGGCGGTGGGCGGAATAACGGTCAAAACGCAGGGACGGCCTTGACAACAGCCGTCCCCATTCCTCCTGAAACGTCTCAGCCTACTTACGCGGTCCCCGTCGCATTCGCACCGGATCGGCGCGGCCGTAGCGCTCCTCGGCCCACGGCTCGCCCCGCATGTGATAGCCGTTCTGCTCCCAGAAGCCGGGGTAGTCCTCCTCGAGGAACTCGATTCCCGTCACCCACTTGGCGCTCTTCCAGAAGTAGAGGTGAGGGACAAGAAGTCTCACCGGGCCGCCATGCTCCGGATCGAGATCCTGCCCATTGTGCTTGAGAGCCAGGAGATTCCCCGGCCGCAACAGATCCTCCACCGGCAGGTTGGTGGTGTAGCCGTGCTCGCCGTGCACCAGCGCGTGGGTGGCCGACGACTTTACCCCAGCCTGCTTCACCAGTTCTACCACCGAGATCCCTTCGAACAGGTTGTCGTAGCGGCTCCACCGGGTCACGCAGTGGATGTCGCACATGACTTCCTGGCGAGGCAATCGGAGGAGATCGTTCCAGCTGATGGTGAAGGGATGCTCCACCTCGCCCGAGACGTCGAACTTCCACTTCTTGAGGTCGACGGTCGGAACCACGCCGTAATGCAGCACCGGCCACTTCTGGGTGAGAATCTGGCCCGGCGGGAGCCGTTCGCGGTCGCGGGTGCGGATGTCGATGCGGTCGGTCATCGGGGGGAACAACGCTCTCAGGAGAAGATTGGTTCCGTTTCAGGACGGCAAGGCGGCAACGCGGTCAGGGAGCAGCGCGCAAAGACCCACTGGGTGCGGGGTTAGATCGAAGACTGCGCCGAAGGCCGCACTGACCTCGTCAGCGGTCTCCTGCCAAAGCTCGCTGTCCGACCGGTTACCGGGCGCCGTGCCGGCTCGCCGTCTTGCCGCCTTCACCGTCGTCATTTCCACTCCCGCAATCCCGCACGGCACAATCAGATCGAATCCCGACAAGTCATTGATCACGTTCAGCGCAAAGCCATGGGTCGTCACCCAGCGGCGCACGTGAATCCCGATGCTGGCGATTTTTCTCCCCTGGGTCCACACCCCGGTAAGCCCGGGATTACGCTCGGCGGAGATGTCCAGCCGGGCCAGGCCCCGGATCAGCGCCTCCTCCACCTGGCGGAGATACCAATGCAGGTCGGGCTTGTGCTGGTTGAGGTCGAGAATCGGATAGCCGACCAGCTGGCCGGGGCCGTGCCAGGTGACATCGCCGCCCCGCTCGATCTCTACCACCGTAAGTCCTCGCCGGCGAATCTCGTCGGGTGAGAGCGGCAGGCTCGCGGCTTTGGTGCCCCGACCCAGTGTGATGGTGGGTTCGTGCTGCACCAGCAGCAGCAGGTCACGGTCGATGGTACCCTCGATCCGGCGATCGCAAAGCTCCCGCTGCAGCTGGTGAGCCGCGGCGTAATCCATGCGCCCGAGGTCGACCACTGCAAGCGGCGCGCTCATGTGGCCCTTCGGCCTTCAGCCACTCTGCGGCTCAGTAACAGCGCCACGGTGACGCATACGCCTGCGTAGGCGATGAGTCCGATCCTGCCGCCGAACCGGTCGGCCACCGGCGCTATCATCACCAGGATGACCCCCATGCCCGCAGCGACCGCCGAGAAACCGCCCCGGCGCCAGGGCGAGATCAGCGGTTGAGTCAGAATCCAGGTTGAGAGCACCGCGAGAGCCGGTGCGCCGAGTACCGAACTGACCAACAGGACGAGGACTGAGAGTGGGGGTGCCTGTCCTTCGACTGGGGGATTGGTCTGTTGCAGAGTGCGGACTACCCAGAGGAGCACAGCCCCGGCGGCTCCACCGAGCATCGCGCTGAACACGATGGCCCGGATGGCAATTCCCACGTGATGAGGGAACGCCGGCTCGCCGGAGATTGAGGTTTCGGTCATGGCCTGCCAGTACCGAGTCCCAAGTACCGAGTCCGGAGCGGCAAGACCACTCGGTACTCGGTACTTCGGTACTCTGCTAGATGTGAATCACCCTGCCCATACTATCGAGGGCCGCCTCGGCCACCGCCTCCGACAGGGTCGGGTGAGCGTGAATCGCCAGATCGACTTCCTCGACGGTGTATTCGTTCTCCCGGGCCACTGCCAGCTCGTGGATCATCTCCGAGGCGTGGCCACCGACGATGTGAGCTCCAAGGATTTCGCCGTACTTCTTGTCCCGGATGATCTTGACGAACCCCTCGGTCTCATTGGACGCGCGGGCCCGGCCATTGGCACTGAAGGGGAATCGGCCGACCTGGTAGTCGAGCTTCTTCTCCTTGCACTGATCTTCAGTGAGGCCGATGCTGGCCACTTCGGGGTGACAATAGGTTACCGAAGGGACGTTGTCGTAGCGGATCGGATGAGCATGCTGCCCGGCGATCCGTTCGGCTACCACCACACCCTCGCGGCTACCCTTGTGGGCCAGCATAGGCGGGCCAGCCACATCGCCGATGCAGTAAATGCCCGGCGCCGTGGTTTGTAAGGTGCCGAGGTCGACCTTCACGAAGCCCCGGTCCGTCAGCTCAACGCCGGCCTCCTTGAAGCCCATCTTCTCGGTGTTCACCGCCCGGCCGGCCGCCATCAGGACCTTCTCGGCTTCGACTGTCTGAGTCTTGCCCCCGGCCTCGACCGTCAGCACTACTTTGTCCTTGCCGACCTCGGCCTTGGTGACCTTGGCCCCGGCATAGACATCGATGCCCCGCTTCTTGAAGCTCTTGGCGACCGCGTCGGAGCTCTCGGCGTCTTCCAGCGGAAGAATCCGGGGCAGTGCTTCGATCAGGGTTACCTTGGTGCCGAACGAATTGAAGATGTCGGCGAACTCGCTGCCCACCGCCCCGGCACCGATGATGGCCAGCGTCGCCGGGGCCTTCTCCAGGAACAGCGCTTCGTCCGAGCTGATCACCGTGGTCTTGTTGATCTCCAGCCCGATCTGGGGAATGCCCTTCACCCGTGAACCGGTGGCGATCACGATCGCCTTCTTGGCTTCATGGGTGTCGTTGCCAACCCTGACCTTCTTGCCCGGGAGCAGGGATCCTTCGCCCTTGATGACCGTAATCTTGTTCTTCTTCATCAGGAACTCGACGCCTTTCGAGTTCTGCTCGGCCACCTTGCGGGAGCGTTTCATGGCTACGCCGTAATCGGTCTTCACGCTTCCGACCTCGATGCCAAGATCCTTGGCCTCGTGGGCGATAACCTGAGCGGTCCGGGCACTGTAGAGCAGGGCCTTGGTGGGGATGCAGCCGATGTTCACGCAGACTCCACCCAGCTTCTCTTTCTCGACCACAGCGGTGGAGAGCCCCAGCTGGGCCGAGCGAATGGCGCAGACATAGCCTGCGGGGCCGCCACCAAGCACAATCACGTCAAAAGTCGCCACGATGAT
>CAZOES010000221.1:0-5495 GCA_964578865.1 uncultured Gemmatimonadaceae bacterium
ATGGTGTTGCCCTCGCCCTTGGAGGCCAGGATCAGCTCGGCCGCCAGGCGCTCCTGCATGGTCTTCTCGGACCGGGAGCGAGAGAACTCGATAATCCAGCGCATCGCCAGGGCAGCCCGCCGCTCGGGGCGGACTTCCACCGGCACCTGCAGCGAGGCACCACCAACCCGGCGGCTCTTCACTTCGAGGGCCGGCTTGGCGTTGTTGACCGCCTGCTTGAACACGGTCACGCCGGGCTGGCCGGTGCGCTCTTCGATCATGTCCATCGCCGAGTAGAAGATCCGCTCAGCGGTGCTCTTCTTCCCCTCGAACATGAGCGAGTTAATGAACTTGGAGACCGTCTGGCTGTCGTAGCGCGGATCGGCCGGGACCGGACGGCGGACGGACTTGGTACGACGGCTCACTTCTTACCTCCCGCAGCGGCGCCGCCGGCCTTGGGCCGCTTGGCGCCATACTTGGACCGGCTCCGCCGGCGATCATTCACGCCAGCCGCGTCGAGCGCGCCCCGAACAATGTGGTACCGCACGCCCGGCAGGTCCTTCACCCGTCCGCCCCGCACCAGCACAATCGAGTGCTCCTGCAGGTTGTGACCCTCGCCCGGGATGTAGGCGATGATCTCGAACCCGTTGGTCAACCGGACCTTGGCCACCTTTCGGAGGGCAGAGTTCGGCTTCTTTGGAGTGGTGGTATAAACTCGAGTGCAGACGCCCCGACGGAAGGGGTTCTGACGCAGGGCCGGAGACTTGTCCTTGTAGACCGGATCTTTGCGGCCGTGACGGACGAGTTGGTTAATAGTGGGCATAGACCGCGAAACCTAGCCAGCGCCTCCATTTGGGTCAAGGCGCTGGCTGGTTCGACGGGCCTACGAGCCGCTCCTGGCCTGCAGGATATACCGCCCGTTACTGGGTACCCCAGCAGCGACCTCGTCCCGGGTGACCCGCAGGTAGTAGGTCCCGGCCGTCAGCGACTGGGAGATCCTGGAGCAGAAGTTCCGGACCGCATTACTGGGGTCAATATCGACCGATACCCCAAGCGACGACTGATTGCCGTCCAGCAGTTCCAGGACGGTATCGACTTCCTGGGCGAATCCGCAGAACGCCCCGTTGATACCTACCGTTTCGAAGGTGTAGGTCCCGGCTGTGGGGATGACAACCTTGTAGACATCAGTCAGATCGGTCGGGCCCAAGGTGCCTTGGACCGACCCGTCCACTGCGAGGACATTGGCAGTCGCAACGGCGTCGTTAGGCTCCTCCTCAACTGGGAACCCGACGGTGAAACTGGCGAATGCGCCGGCGGTGGTGGACACAGCGACGCTCACCGGAGAGGAGACCCCTCCGTTGGCCCCGTACCGGCGTGAAGGCAGCCCGGCGAATCCATCCGTCGCGTCATCCTCTCCGGCAAACACGAAGTAGTTCCCGTCAGGCAGACCCCCGATACTGAAAGCGCCTCCCCCCGCAGCCACCGCCGTGCCGGCCACCGCTCCGGTGGCTGCGTTGACCGCGCGGACCAGGACCTGGTGAGCCGGCTCGAGAGTCTGGGTCAACGCATTCCGGGCATTCACAATCCCTACACCGATCTGCTCGCTGGGATCGATCGGGGCCGCGAAGTTGAGCAATCTGGCCCGAAGGTCGGCCGGAGTGAGCGAAGAGTTCGCCGCCAGCAAGAGCGCCGCGATGCCGGCTACGTGGGGCGAGGCCATCGAGGTCCCCACGTAGAACGCGTGGTTTGGGGTACATGCCGCGGGGAACGGACTGAAGTCACAGGTCGAGGAGAGCACGCCGAAGGTCCCGATGCTCTGGTTCGGCACCGTCCCGCCTGGAGCGGGGAAATCACCGCCGGGCGCCGCGATATCGACATGGGCGCCGAAATTCGAATAGCTGGTCCGGTGCCCGCTCGGCGCCAGCGCGCCCACGGCGATCACTTCGTTGTAGTTAGCCGGACAGGATGGAGTCGACGTGGCATCGTTGCCGGCCGAGACGACCACCAGGACACCGCCGTTGGGGCGCGACGGATTGGTCACCGCTTGCACCGCAGCCAGGAGCGGATCACTGGCCGGATTGGGGCAGCCACCACCGAGACTCATGTTGATGATCCGGGCCGGGACCGCAGCGGTCACCGTGCCGCCGGCGCCATTGTCCGCCGGCAACCCGCTGGCGTAGAGCACACCCTGAGCGATGTCGAAGTAGCTCCCCCCGTCGATGCCGAGGACCCGCACCGGCCGGATGCCGACGCTCCAGTTCACTCCTACCGCCGCGAATCCGTCGTTCCCCACGGCCCCGATGGTTCCCGCCACGTGGGTGCCATGGGCTCCCAGGGTACTGCGGGCGCAGGGATTGCCATTCGCATCGGGATCCCGATCGTCCGGAATACTGGGATCGGGGTCATAGCCGTTGCCATCGGCATTGTTGCTGATCACGGTGCCGCCCTGGGCGGCACAGAGGGTTGCGTTCGAGACACTCACGAAATCATACCCGTCGTTCCGGTAGTTGCCCCCTCCGGTAGTGGAGTTGGCCCCCGCGGCACCCACCGACGGATGGAAGAACACCGCGCCATTGTCGAGCACCGCCACGATCACATTCTGTGAACCGGTGGTGGTGGCCCAGGCCCGCGGCAGGTCGACCATGGAGTAGTTCCAGCTGGCCACCGGATAGAACGGATCGTTGGGAATCACGCCCTGACGAACCGGACCACCATCGGCCCGGGCCCAGGCGTTCCCCCCCACCATTTCCACCGCGGGATCGGCCGCCAGCGCCGCGGCGATGGAATCGATCCGGCTCTGATCCACTTTGACCTTCGCCATCAGGATCACCGGAGAGACACCCTCGACGCTCAGTTTCCCCGCCACCACGTGACGGCTCAACGCGCTGCGGATCGTGTTCCCCACCGCTTGAGCTGTGGCCACGTCGGCCATGGCCCGCAGGCTGCTCGGCGCGGCGATCGCACTGCGCTTCATTTTTACGATCAGCTCGCCAGGGACGTACCTCAGCTGGTCCCGGGTATTGCGCACCCGGTTCACCGAACCGAACGCCATATCCGGGCGCTGAACTCCGTTACTCCGAACCGTCCCGGTCCCGCGCAGCGCTCCGACCTTCCCCGCTGAGGAGGAAAGCAGCGCATTCGAAAGGGTGACGGTACCGGAGATGGTGGATGGCGCCACTACGATCGAAGTCGCGTTGAATGTGACCGACGTCGGTGTGGTCGAGGCATTCCCCGCAGTGACACTCTGGGCTCCCGCCGCCGCTCCCAGCGTGAAGTTGACGCTGGCCGTCCCACTCACGTCGGTGGCACTGGTAGGGACGGACACATTGCCCCCGCCGGACGCCACCGCCCAGGTGATCGGGACCCCGGCCACATTCTGGTTGGTTGCGGTTCGGACCCGCACCGAGAGCGGAGCCGAGAGCGCCGAGCTGGACGCGCCACTCTGATTGTTACCGCTCAGGACCGAGAGAGTGGTGCCGTCCAGCGTGGAGGTCGCCCGGGCCTGAGCTCCCAGGCCGCCGACCAATGCGAGCACGTCATACTCCGGATTCAGCGGGTTAAACGTCAGGCCCAGCGTCCAGGTGGCGCTGGCCTGTCCCTGGGCATTGGTCGTGGTGCCGGCATTCTGAACCGTCGATCCGAGGTGCGGTTCCCAGGTTACGGCAACCCCCTGAACCGGATTGTCGAAGGCATCCTTGATCTCGACCACAACGGCTTGTGGCAATGCGGCCCCTAGCGGCCCGGTTTGAAGGTCGCCCGCGACGATGGCCACCTGAGTGATCTCGCCGGCAGCTACCGTCGCATTGAAGGTGGCAGGGGCGCTTACCCCGCTCACCGTGGCGGTGGCCGTGTTCGCAGCGCCGGCAACTGTACCCACCGTCCAGGTGGTGGCGGCCTGGCCCGAATTGTCGGTGGTCACCGTGTCGGTCTGGACGTTGCCGCCTCCGGCGGTAACGGTGAATGCCACATCGACATTGCGCAGCGGATCGCCACCCTTGTCGTTCACCCTGACGGTGATTGGCTGGGCCAGCGCCGCTCCAGCAGTTCCGCTTTGATTGTTGCCTGAAACGATGACGATGGCGGAGGGGGAGTTGTTCTCATCGTTACCACCGCCGCAGGCGGCCGAAATCACGCCCGCGGCTACAAGGCCCAGCAGATTGTGGATTCGCATGCAATATCTTTACACCGAATAGCTCAACTGGCTAGACCTCTTGCGCCCCGCTCGGGGCTCGTTTCTCCGCTACTGGCCGGTTTCTGTCACGAGGGATATTCTGCAGCGTAGCAGTCCGGCCGACCGGTAACAACCCGAAGGAGGGTGCCATGCGGATCAACCGTGGCCCGATGAGTGACAACATCGACGATATGCGGAACGCCTCGGGCGGCGGCCGGGGTCCGGGAGGGGGTCTGCGACTCGGGCTGGGTGGAATGATTGTCCTGCTCATCCTGAGTGTGGTCTTCAAACGGGACTTCTTCTCCCTGGTGGGTGGCAACGGAGGCATGCAAGCCGGCGCCCCGGCCGAGGCACTCTCACCCGAAGCCCAGGCCCATGAAGATTCGGCCGCCCAGGTGGTCTCCGCCGTTCTCGATAGCGCTCAGGGAGAATGGACCCGGATCTTTGCCAAAATGGGGACTCAGTATCAGCCGGCCCGTCTGGTGCTCTTCCGGGACGCGATCCAGTCGGCCTGCGGCTTTGCCGAATCGGCCACCGGTCCCTTCTATTGCCCCGGTGACCAGAAGGTTTACATCGACCTCGGCTTCTACGACGAACTCAGCAGTCGCTTCGGTGCGGCCGGTGACTTTGCCCAGGCCTATGTGCTGGCCCACGAGCTGGGGCACCACGTCCAGAACCTCCTTGGCATCGAGCGGAAAGTTCGGGCGGCCCAGCAGCGGGATCCCCGCCAGCAGAATGAGCTCTCGGTCCGGATGGAGTTGCAGGCCGATTGCTTCGCCGGTGTCTGGGGGGCTGACTATCAGGCCAAGGGCGGGCTCGAGGCGGGAGACATGGAAGAAGGGATGCGAGCCGCCGCTTCGGTCGGGGACGACCGGATTCAGAAGATGTCCCAGGGCTATGTGAACCCCGAGGGCTTCACCCACGGCTCATCGGAGCAGCGCCAGCGCTGGTTCAATCAGGGCTTCAAGACCGGCGATCCCAAGCAGTGCGATACCTTCTCGGCGAGTGGGTTGTAGGCGGGCGAAAAGCGGGCGAACCGCGGGGTTAGAGCGGGCAACAGAAGAGGGCGGATTCCTCACGGAACCCGCCCTTTCGTGTGTCGACTGCCCGCTTGATGCCCGCTGTTTGCCCGCCTACTCCTCGTCGTCGGCCAGGGCAGCCACGGCCACCGGAGCCGACGGGGCAGCCTCGGCCGGAATTTCGGCCGGCGGCGGCGGCTCGTAGCCTTCCGGCGGTTCGATATCGATCTCGGCGTAGCGGTAGATCCCTGAGCCGGCCGGAATCAGGTGACCGATGATGATGTTCTCCTTGAGGCCCAGGAGGTCGTCCTTGGCGCCGCGGATGG
>CAZOES010000222.1:0-5493 GCA_964578865.1 uncultured Gemmatimonadaceae bacterium
TCATGGAGTCGGAGTGCGTCTCCTGCGGCGCCTGCGTGCAGGCCTGCCCCACCGCGACGCTGATGGAAAACACCGTGATCGAGGCGGGTACCCCGGACCGTGCCGTGATTACCACCTGCGCCTATTGCGGGGTAGGCTGCTCCTTCAAGGCCGAGGTCAAGGGCAGCCAGGTGGTACGGATGACACCGCACAAGGATGGCCACGCCAATCATGGCCATTCCTGCGTGAAGGGGCGCTTCGCCTGGGGCTACGCCACCCACAAGGATCGGATCACCAAGCCGATGATCCGGAAACAGATCACCGATCCCTGGCGGGAAGTGTCCTGGGAGGAGGCCATCAACTATGCCGCCTCCGAGTTCAAGCGACTGCAGGCCACCTATGGCCGCGACTCGGTCGGGGCGATCAACTCCTCCCGCTGCAGCAACGAGGAGACCTACCTGATGCAGAAGCTGGTGCGGGCCGGCTTCGGCAACAACAACATCGATACCTGCGCCCGGGTCTGTCATTCACCCACCGGGTATGGTCTGAAGCAGACGCTCGGCGAATCGGCCGGGACCCAGAATTTCGACTCGGTGCGGCACTGCGACGTGATCTTCGTGATCGGGGCCAACCCGACCGACGGTCACCCGGTCTTCGCCTCACACATGAAGCGGCGCCTGCGGGAAGGGGCCAAGCTGATCGTGGCCGACCCCCGCAAGATCGATCTGGTCGAATCGCCCCACGTAAAGGCCGACTATCACCTCAAGCTCCGCCCCGGCACCAACGTCGCGCTGGTGACCTCGCTGGCCCACGCCATCGTGTCCGAGGGTCTGACCAATGAGGAGTTCGCCCGGCAGTACTGCGAAATCCCCAGTTACGAGCAGTGGAAGCAGTTCGTGATGCGGCCGGAGAATTCGCCCGAAGCGATGGAGTCAGTGACCGGAGTTCCCGCCGCCCAGATCCGGGGCGCGGCCCGGCTCTACGCCACCGGCGGCAACGCGGCGATCTACTACGGACTCGGCGTCACCGAACACAGCCAGGGTTCGACCACCGTGATCGGCATCGCCAACCTCGCCATGGCCACCGGGAACATCGGCCGCGAAGGTGTGGGAGTGAATCCCCTTCGGGGTCAGAACAACGTGCAGGGCTCCTGCGACATGGGGTCGTTCCCCCACGAGCTGCCGGGCTACCGCCACGTGCTGGACGACAAGGTCCGGGCCGAGTTCGAAGGGGCCTGGGGGGTGCCGCTCGAGCGGGAGCCGGGTCTCCGCATTCCCAACATGTTCGAGGCCGCCATCGAGGGCAGCTTCAAGGGGCTCTTCTGTCAGGGCGAGGACATCGCCCAGTCAGACCCTAACACTCAGCACGTCACCGCCGCGCTCACCTCGATGGAGTGCATCATCGTTCAGGACTTGTTCCTCAACGAGACCGCCAAATTCGCCCATGTCTTCTTCCCCGGTTCGTCGTTCCTGGAAAAGAACGGCACCTTCACCAACGCCGAACGGCGCATTTCACCGGTCCGCAAAGTGATGCAGCCTCTGGGCGGCTATGAAGACTGGGAAGTCACGGTGGCCTTCTCCAACGCCCTCGGCTACCCCATGAACTACACTCATCCATCTCAGATCATGGATGAGATCGCCAGTCTGATGCCGACATTCACCAACGTCAGCTACGCCAGGATCGATGAACTGGGGAGCATCCAGTGGCCTTGCAACGACGAGGCTCCGACCGGCACTCCCACCATGCACCAGGGCGGCCATTTTGTCCGCGGCAAGGGCAAGTTCTTCGTCACCGAGTATGTGGCCACCAAGGAGAAGGTCAACAGCAGGTACCCGCTGATTCTCACCACCGGCCGGATCCTGTCCCAGTACAACGTGGGCGCCCAGACCCGCCGGACCGCCAACGTCGACTGGCACGAGGAAGATCGCCTCGAGATCCATCCGCACGACGCCGAAGATCGGGGCATCAAGGAAGGCGAATGGGTGGGTATCGTGAGCCGCGCCGGCGAGACTACTCTGCGGGCCAGCATTACCGAGCGGGTGCAGCCGGGCGTGGTGTACACCACATTCCATCACCCGGAGTCGGGGGCCAACGTCATCACCACCGACAACTCCGACTGGGCCACCAATTGTCCCGAGTACAAGGTGACCGCGGTCCAGGTGATGCCGGTGTTCCACTCCTCCGAATGGCAGAACCGGTTCAAGAAGTTCACCGAGCAGCAGGAATCACTGCTGGGCAAAACCCAGTACGGCGAGTAAGCCGTGGATATCGAGCATCTGGTCGAGATGGCCAATCAGATCGGGGCGTTTCACCGTTCCTTCCCCGATCACGCCGAGGCCCTCAAAGGCACTGCCATGCACATCCGGCGGAGCTGGGAGCCGAGAATGCGAAAAGCGCTGTTAGCCCACATCGAATCAACCAAGGGCCACGGACTCGACCCTATCGTTCTGGAGGCAATCGAGGCCTATCGGACCGAGATCACGCCCAAGGTGAAGGCGGCAGGATAACGCGAGAGTTCAACCCTTCCGGGCTCGCGCGATAAAGCGGGGGAACTGCAGTCATGCGGTTCCCTCGTTTTTTTGCGGGCCCTGAAACGGCTGGTCAGGCTGCCCGTAAGCTCTGCTGTCCCTCCCGCATTTCACGGTTCCAACCTGGCACTCCGTCATGACCGTCCAACGGCTGCTCGCACTTACCGTCGCAGTTCCGCTTCTCGGGTGCAGTTCGCCTTCGGCCGGGCCGGCACCCTCGCGCTGCGCCGCCGCGGCTGTCCTGCAGCCGCTGGCAGACTCGGCCCGGGACGCCGGGAAATTCCCCGGCCTGACCCTGGGTGTGGCCATGACGGATGGCGGCGCCTGCGCGGTGGCCTCGGGCTTTGCCGACACCAGCGCCAGGATTCCCCTCACCCCGGCCAGCCGGATGCTGCAGGGCAGCGTGGGGAAGACCTATGTCGCCGCGGTGGCGATGCAGCTGGTCCAGGAGGGGAAACTCGAGCTCGACGCGAAGATTGCGAAGTATCTCGGCAATCGTCCCTGGTTCAACCGGCTGCCCAACGCCGCCGACATCACAGTGCGGGAGCTTATGAATCACACCAGCGGGCTGGTGCGCTACGAGTTCGATCCCCGGGCCACTGCGATCTTCCGTTCCCAGCCGATGAAGGTGTGGACTCCGGAAGAGCGTCTCGCCTTCCTGTTTGACACCAGGGCCGACTTCGCCGCTGGTCAAGGTTGGGATTATTCCGACACCAATTACATCGTACTGGGGATGATCATCGAACAGCTCACCGGTCACAGTTACTACGCCGAACTGGAGCGCCGGATCCTCAAGCCGCTCAAGTTCGCCAACACAATTCCCTCTGATCGTCCTGAGCTTCCCGGGGTCGCCAATGGCTATGCCGGCCCCCACAATGAGCTGGGGGGCTACGACGCATCGATCGTCAACCGGAAGATGGCAGTGAATCCCCAGCTCGAATGGACCGGAGGCGGAGTGGCGTCAACCGCGGACGATCTGGCCCGCTGGGGATTTCTGCTCTACACTGGTAAGGCGTTCGATCCCCAATTGCTGCCTCAGGTGCTCGATGGCGTGCCGGCCAAGCTCGGTCCCAATACCCGCTATGGTCTCGGAGTCATTCTGCGAGATACCCCCCTCGGTCCGGCCTACGGGCACAGCGGCTTCTTCCCCGGCTATGCGACCGAGATGCTGTACCTTCCCAATCTCAAGATTGCTCTAGCTGTGCAGGTCAACATTACCGACCCTTACCCCCGCGGAATGGTGAGCCTTCTGCTGTCGGCCGCACGCCATCTCCAGACTGCCGGTCTCACTCAGCCTCCATCCTCCAACTGACGACCATGCGCCTTCGACTTCTTCTCTTTGTCACTCTCGGAGTTACCTCCACCGCCGCGGCCCAGAAGAACGCCGATGAGACCGCGGCCCTCGCCGTGGTGCAGGACCTCTTCAAGGGAATGCGCACCAAGGACACCGCACTGATGCGGTCGCTCTTCGAGCCCGGTGCGCGGCTCACCGGTATTCGCACCCGTCAGGATGGCACTACGGTGCTGCAGACGATTTCGGCCGATCAGTTCATCAACTTCGTCGCCAAGGATTCCCGGCCCGACTGGACCGAACGCGCCTTCGATCCCAGGATCCAGATCGAGGGAACCCTGGCCCAGATCTGGGCCGAGTACGACTTCCATTTCGGTCAGACTTTCAGTCACTGCGGGGTTGATGCGGTCCAGCTGCTCAAGCTGAACGGCAAGTGGCTGATCGTGGCGATCGCGGATACTTACCAGAAGGATGGGTGCCGGGATCGAGGGAAGCCGTGAACCGACCGTCTTACGTCAAAGCCTCGCCCCTCCTGCCCCCCCGCATTAGCTTTCCCGCCCGCTAAACCGACCACGACCCTCACCTCCGCTTCATGCGCGCTCTCGTAAAAACCGCCGCTGGTCCGGGCATGGAAGTTCGCGAAGTTCCCATCCCCGTCTGCGGGCCCAGCGATGTGCTCATCCGGGTGCAGCACGCGGGCGTCTGCGGTACCGATCTCCACATCTGGGAGTGGGATTCCTGGGCCAGTGGCCGGCTGAAGCCGCCGGTCGTGATCGGTCATGAGTTCGCCGGCGAGATCGTCGAGCTGGGTTCCGAAGCGCAGCATGAGGGTCTGCTCGCCCTGGGCGACAAGGTGACCGCCGAAGGCCATATCGTCTGCGGCCACTGCCTCCCCTGTCGCACCGGTGACGCCCACGTGTGCCGTCGCACCCGGATCATCGGAGTCGATCGCGACGGCGCATTCGCCGAGTACATCGCGATGCCGGCTTCCAACGTGATGAAGCTGGATGGGATCACCACCGAGATCGGCGCCATCATGGACCCGATGGGCAACGCCGTGCACACCGTGCTCGAGGGCGGCAATGTACCGGGCAGCGCGGTGCTGGTGCTTGGCTGCGGTCCCATCGGATGTTTTGCGGTAGGAGTGGCCCGGGCCGCCGGCGCTTCCCTGGTAATCGCCAGCGACTACAACCCCATGCGCCTGGAGCTGGCCCGGAAGATGGGAGCCCACGTCGTGCTCAATCCCGGAAGCGAAGACGTGGTGGCCAAGGCAAGAGAACTGACCGGCGGCGAAGGGGTCGACCTGGTCTGCGAGATGAGCGGCCATCCTGCCGGACACCAGACCGCCTTCAGTGCCGCCCGGTCGGGCGGTCGGGTGAATTTCCTGGGCACGCCCAGCAAGACCACCGAGGTAAATTTCGCCCGCGACGTGATCTTCAAGGGGCTCACCCTCTACGGCGTCACCGGCCGCCGGATGTACGACACCTGGCAGCAGATGTTCCGCCTGCTCCGGGCCAAACAGCTTGACCCTCGACCGGTGATCACCCATCGCTACAAGCTGGAGCAGATGGCAGAGGCGATTCAGGTGATCAAGGATGGGCAGGCGGGCAAAGTTATTCTTGAGATCAGCTCCTGAAACTGCGTGAAAAGTTAAATGTGAAAAGTGAAACGGCTGGAAATCACTTTTCACGTTTC
>CAZOES010000223.1:0-5477 GCA_964578865.1 uncultured Gemmatimonadaceae bacterium
CGCGATCCCCCTGTCTTCTGGCCCACCCCCTCCCCCCCCACGCCCCCAATCGCCCACTTGCCCACTACTCTACTCCCATGACCCATAGTCGAGTTCTGACCCGGGGCGAAGACATCGCCAACGCCATCACCCACGGTCTGGGTCTGCTGGGAAGCTTGGTGGCGCTGCCGCTGCTGGTGGTGACGGCCCTCGCCCGGGGCGATGCACTGCTGGTGATCGGCTACAGCGTATTCGGTGCGACTCTCATCGCGCTGTACGCAGCCTCCACCATTTACCATGCCCTGCCCCCATCCCGCGCCAAACAGATCTTCCGGGTAGTCGATCATATCGCGATCTACTTCCTGATCGCCGGATCATACACCCCGTTCACCTTTGGCGTGTTGCGGGGTGCCTGGGGATGGACCCTCTCAGGGATCGTCTGGTCACTGACCATCGTCGGAATCCTGTTCAAGACCCGGCTGGGGTTCCGTTTTCCCCGGGCCTCCACCCTGCTCTACTTGCTGATGGGCTGGATCGCGGTGATCGCATTCAAGCCTCTGGCGGCGGCGCTCCCGGGAGCCGGGCTGGCCTGGATCGTGGCGGGAGGACTGCTCTACACCGGCGGAGTGATCTTCTATCAGCGCGACTATAAAATGTGGCACCACACGGTCTGGCACATCTTCGTATTGGGCGGGAGCCTTTGCCACTTTATTGCGGTGTGGAGGTACGCCGTAACTGCGTGAAATGTGAAACGTGAAAAGTGAAACGGGGCCAAGACAAAGGGTGGGAGCGTAGTTGGCCCCCACCCTTTTCACATTTCACTTTTCACTTTTCACGCTGTTTCTATTTCTGCTGCTGTTCCTGCGGATCCACCGCATCGATCAGCGCCTGAGTCTGGGCCACGAAGGCGTCGTAGGCCCGGCCCCAGAGCCCGGAGAACCGGGACTTCTTGGGCGCATTCTGAATGGTTTCAAGCAGCGGGCGGAGGAGCGGATCCTCCCAGTCGCTGGCCTCGAGGCCTTCGAGCACTGAACTCCGGGGGATCATCCCCTGCAGATAGGCTCGGGCCCGGACCGCGATCTCATGCCGTCGATATTGGCTGACAGGGGTCATGGGAGAGCTGAATTTCCATCTTGGTGGGCCGCCCGGTGGAGGAGCTCTTCGGGGGTAAAGAACCCCGGCCGGGCCAACACAAGCTATTGATTCCGACAAGCGGCTGCAATTCGCCGTCGCTCTCTAGATCGTAAATCTCCCGAATATCCCGACTGAAGCAGGTGCCTGTTCCGAAACGTTGCAACCCTCAGCTCGGCTAGAACTCCCGCCGTTTCATCTCTTTGAAAAAACGCTTGCTGGCGTCATCCGGCTCGGTCGGCTTTTGCCGCAGCGTGCTGTCATACTGTCCGGAGCGGTCCTGGCGCGCCGGCAACTGCGCCTTTCCCGCGGTCTTCTTGAGCAACTTCGCCATCTTTTGGTCCTCACGCTTCGACATCGGCCCTCCTGTTGGGTAGCCCGGGAACGCTGGCATCGTTCTCCGGTGACTGACTGGGCCCCAGAAATTTAAGCCGGTTCGTCACAGGTAGGCAGGTCCTTATGTAACCACGACCGAGACCGCGCCAAAAGTCATGCGGCCGAGACCAGCTGGTCCGGGCCGCATGGGTGAGACGCATCGGAGCGGCAGATTTTCTCAACCGCGCCGATCAGCCTCGGCGATCCGCTGGGCTGCCAGCGACCAGTCGATGGTCGGAGCAACCTCCTGATCGGCCAGCAGCAGGCTCTGGCGGGCCCGTTCGATCACGATATCGGCACCCGGCTCTCCCTCGATGGAGAGACCGAATTCCAGCTCGGCCTGACGGCAGAGCCGTTCCTCTCTCGCCTTGGCATCGGCCCCGCCGGCCGAGGCACCGGAAGTCGCGATGCGGGCATGAACTCCCTCGTGTACGATCGAGGAAGCGACTTCGGCGGGGGTGTGACGAGGGTTCACCAGGAAGGTGAGCTCGATCAGGCAGGCGCGGGGCTCGGGATAGAAGGCGGCCCGGCAGGGGAACCGGCGAACCCAGAACCCCGAGATATCCTGCGAAAGCCGCCGCAGCCGCCGAGGGGCAACGCGGGAGATGAGGTCGAGGGCCAGGTCGAGCCGGTTGAGCGCATCGGGAGTCGCGATATCGGGGCGTTCGTTGATCACTGCCACCGAGAACCCGCGCAAGGTGAAGCGTTCTTCAGTCGGATTGGGAGCTGATTCCTGGTTGCCCGCCAATGAAGCAATGAAACGGTTGAGATAGTCGCGGGTCATTTCAGCTGGCAGTCGGCTGGGCCGTCCGGGAGTTCTCGGCCAAGGCCCGGCGAATATCCGGTTCGAGATCTTCCGGGGTAATGGTTGGAGCATAACGGTCGATCACTCGGCCGTCCCGGCCGATCAGGAACTTGGTGAAGTTCCATTTAATGGCTGTGGTACCAAGCACTCCGGGCTGGGCCTGCTTGAGTAGATGGTAGAGCGGATGCTCGTCCGAGCCGTTGACCGAGATCTTGGCGAAGACCGGGAAGGTCACGTCATAGGTCAGCCGGCAGAACTGCTGGATTTCCTGGTCCGATCCGGGTTCCTGATGGCCGAACTGGTCGCAGGGAAACCCAAGCACCGAGAATCCCTCCTCCCCGAATCGCCGGTGAATAGCCTCCAGCCCCTCGTACTGCGGAGTGAAACCGCACTTACTGGCCACGTTCACGATCAGCATGACCTTGCCTCGGTAGGGGTCGAGACTGGCGGCCTTGCCGTCGGCGGTATGGATGGGGATGTCGTAGATGGGCATGGGTGTGGGGTCGAGATGGGGGAAATATAGGCGGAAGGGGCGGAAGAGGCGGAAAAGGCGGAAGGGGTGGAGGGTCGATTCTTCCGCCATTTCCGCCCCGTAGGACAATCACTGACACGATCATCATCCTCCCGCGCGTCGTCCTCCCCATGTGCCATGCGTTCTTCTGGCATCAGCACGCAGTTCACCGGATCGGGCCACCAGGGGGAGGATGTATGGGGAAGATCGACAAGCTGTACGTCTACGATGCGACCAGCGAAGAGGATGTAGATCAGGCGGAGGGGCGATTCGATGAGGACGACGGAGTGCTCCCTCTGCCTATCAGCAGCAAGGCGAACCTGATCGACAGGCTGAGTGGGCTGAAGGCCAACGGCTGGAAGTTCAGCCGGGTGCTGTTCCAGACCCATGGCGCGGCGGGCTGCATCAAGTTCAACGGTCTGAGCATCTGGGACACCACCATCCGGGATGATTTCGACCCCAAGGGGTTTCACGTGCTTTTCCCGACCTACACCCGGTTCTACTTCGACGGGTGCAATGTGGGCGAAGGCACTCTGGGCGATGAGTTCATGACCAAGATCGGCACCTCATTCCTGAAGCTGTCCGGGGGTGAAGTGATCGCCTGGTCCAATCCGGGCTACGGAATATCAGGATGGGTTCCCTTCTGGGGCGGTCACACCATTCACTTCGGTACCGGGTACAAGATCAAGCGGTTCAAGCCGGGTGGAATTCTTCAGCCGCCAGTTTCGATGGATGACATGTACCAGACCCGCCCCGGCCAGAAGGATTATGTGGGCCACAACTTCTAGTGCCGGCCAAGGGTAGCCCCGTGGTGCGAGACGGTGCGGCGTGATCGCGGTCACTCCGCGCCGTCAGCTCGACCAGCTACAATGCCGGCGGAGTCCCGGGAGAAATCGGTGACTCGACCTTGAGCGGGAGGAGCACTCGGCTCCTCAAGTCGAAGGCGACAGCGGCTGCATCGAGCCGTTGTCGTCTCTTTTTTTGTGAGCGTCGGTATGCAAACAGCGGGAATAGCCAGTGCAGTAGTCATGCTGCTGTCGGGACAGCCCGATAGTGCGACTACCTCGCACCTTGAAGTGATACAGGAAGTCTCAGTCGACACGCTCTCCGATATGGCCGTTGCCGAGTATCGGGAAAAGGGATCGGTGATCTACTTCAACCCGACTGCAATCCGCATTCTCGGTCCGGAAGTCTCTGCTTTCCTCATGGAGCACGAGCGGGGGCATATCCATTTCAAGCATACCCGCGCCAACGCTCTCTTGGCCGGTCGTACCGAGCTCGATGCGGTACTGCAGACCCGCGAGTTGGCGGCGGACTGCTGGGCTGCATCGAGCCTCGGTGCGACCAATCGCCTCGCGGTGCTGGAGGCAGTCAAGTTCTTCGGGAAACTGGGCTCGTTCAGTTTCGACAAGGCCCATCCCTCGGGCGCTCAACGCGCCGCCACCATCCTCTCGTGTCTCCCACCGCCCTGAGGTGAGTCCGCGGGCGGGCGGTGCCGCGCGCCGGCCTCGCGGTTCTGATAAATTGCGGCATGGAACGCCGCATCGTGGGGTATCGGCAGGATGACGAGCAGCACTGGGTGGCCGAGCTGGAGTGCGGCCACAGCCAGCACATTCGGCATGAGCCACCCTGGCAGGTGCGCGAGTGGGTGCTGACCGAAGCAACCCGGCGCGACCACCTCGGCACTATTCTCAACTGCATTCTCTGCGATATGGATGGGACCAGAACGGCCGCCTACGAGGACGCCCGGGTTCAGGGGCTATGTCATGATGGGGCGGCCGAGTTGGTACGTCGACCGACGAAAGGCGGGAACTAGATGCTGCACGACCTGATTCCTGGGTTCACGAGTGGCTGGACTTCGCCGAGTGGATGCTGACCCAGCTCCAGAACGCCCTCTATTGAATAACTCCGAGAGACGTTAGCCACCGCTCAACCAGCGTGGGCCATTGGGTGATCGGATATTTGGTCCGGCGAAGGCCGAAGGCATGGCCTCCTTCAGGAAACAGGTGCAGCTCCACCGGAACGCCCGCCTTCTTGAGTGCCGCGTAGTAGACTTTGGTGTTCTCCACGTCGTCCACCGGATCATTCTGGGCGTGCAGCAGAAAAGTCGGTGGAGTGTTACCGGTTACAGGAACGAATGGGTTGAGCTGATGCCGCTTCTTGGTGTTCTCCAGCATGTGTCCGGAGTAGTTGGCGGCTGCCAAGCCTGAGCGCTCAGAGATACCGGGGCAATCAGGCCAAGAACTACCGCCGCCTCAGCCGCGAGCTGCTCGAGCTTTCTCATACACCAGCTCTGCTGAGACCACATCTTCCACCGCCATACCGACTGACTTGAAGAGGGTGATGTCGTCCGGGTTTGATCTACCGGGCACCTTCCCTGCAATCACTTCCCCAACCTCTCCGTCGATTCGGCCGGCGGCGATCATATCGCCCGATTCCTGGAGATTGGCTTCCCGGCTGTCGACAAAGATCCGCGCCCTGCGAAGACACTCGTCGTCCAGTTCCCGCCAAGTGGGCCGAGTGGCACCGACGGTGTTCACGTGAACTCCGGGCGAAAGCCACCGCCCGAGCAGCACCGGCACCTGCGAGCTGGTGGCCACCACCACGATATCGGCGCCCCGCACGGCCGCCTCGGCTGAGACCGCCACGGTAACGTCGTGCCGGGCCGCGAAAGCT
>CAZOES010000224.1:0-5471 GCA_964578865.1 uncultured Gemmatimonadaceae bacterium
GCCCCTGTGAGGCCGAGCCGTCGTGGATCATCATGGGGAACTCGGTGCCGCCCCCTTCGATCCGGTGCACGTTGGTGATCTGAGGCCAGGCAAACTCGCCGAAGAATCCATTGAGCCACTCGAGTGCCTTGGCGGTGCGCTGAGTCGCGATCCCCCGGCCCCAGCTCTGCTCGTCACCCGGCTGGTAGAGCACGTGGATCGCCACCTTGCCCCACTTGCTCCCCTCGTACTTGTACTGGGGATTCAGACTCATCGCGAAGTGGTGCACATTCTCGGCGTACCAGACGAGTCTCTTCCTGCCCGTCCCGACCGTCCCGCCCGCCGAACAGTCGACCTTCGGCGCATTGGGATACCAGTCCCGCTGGTACTCCACCGGCCGATCCGGCACCTGATTGGCCTTCTCCCAGCCCGGGTCGCCGCAGAGAGCCACGCCGGTCGCACCCATGACTTCGTCGGCAGGAACATTCAAATCGACCAGGTAGGTCGCGAACTCCCCGTAGAATTCGCCGCCGGGATAGAGCGGCTGCTCCTCCCAGCCGTAGCGGTCATAGACCACCACTTTGGGATACCACTGGGCAAAGTCGAAGGCCCGGCCTCTCCGCCCCTGGCGCCGAGGGAAGGTCGAGGGCCGAGCTTCGAAGTTCATCGTTACCGTGATCGAGCCGCCGGGAGGAAGCGGGTCCGGCAGCTCAAAGCGCACGATGGTGCTGTCCGGCGCCACCGGCCAGATCGGCTCCACCGCCTTACCGTCGATCTTCACATCGTTGATGTGATTGAACGCGAAGTCGGGATCCTTGAGATCGTTGAACCGGCGCTTCCGTTCGACGGAATCAGCATCGGCCCAGCGGGAGCCGGGCCGAAAGGCGTTCAGATGCAGATGGAAGGAAATGGTATGGAGAACGTCGGGTGAGTTGTTCTGGTAGATCATCCGCTGGGTGCCGGTCAGTTTTCCGGCCGCCTCGTCGAGCGAGGCCTGGATTTCGTAGCGGACATCCTGCTGCCAGTAGGGACTCTTGGGTCCGGGCGCGGCAGCCTGCACCAGCGCGATTGCACCGAGGAGGAGTGAAGGCATAGGGCGCTAAAACTACTGCGACCCTATGGACGCGACTACCCATTCCGCCCTTCCGCCCGTCTATCTCGCCCTCCCGAACTCCCCGTCTACCCCCTCCAGCCTGAGCCCCTCGACCTGCCCGTTGGTCCCAATTTCGAATTGAACCATCGAGGGAGAATCGCGCCCGTCGCCCAGTTCGGCCCGAAAGGTGTCGAAGTGCCAATGCCGGAGCGGCCCTGCCAGCACCGGGTTGGTGCCGATGTTCATCACCAGACCGTTGCCGCCCTGTCGCACCGCGATGGTCCCCCAGATCGGGTGGGAGTATTCGCCCGCGTAATCGGCCAAGGAGTGCGACGGCTGAGTTCCGGAGATCCTGGCCCGGAGCGTGGCGGCGTTGGCGGAGTCGCGCCGGGCTCGGAGACCACCATAGAGCTGACGCAGCTCAGTGCTCCAATCCCTCGGCGATCCACCGATAAAGAGATCGAAAGCCTTGAGCATCAGCGCGTGGCGGAACTCGGCATGATCCAGATTGCCGAAGACATAGATTCCCGCCTGGAGGTCGGGCAGCAGCCCCACGATGGCCGTACGCCCATCCAGGCTGCCGGTGTGAAAGGCAACGAAGTGTCCCCGATAATCCTGTTCGAACCAGCCCAGACCGTAGGTCGTCCAGTGGGGCCTGGTGAGCCGGGCGGTAGGGTAAAACTCGTCTTCGCTCACCAGAGAATGGGGGGTGAAGATCCGCCGATAGTTCGAATCACTCACCAGCCGGCGACCCGAGACTTCGGCGCTATCGAGCAGAAAGGTGACCCAGCTCGCCATATCCGAAGCGGTCGACCAGACCGCGCCGGCCGCGGGAATCACATCCACCGCTTCATCGTCGATGACCCGCACGGTATCGCGGATCCGGTAGTGGGCCCGGGAGAGATTGGGATCCTTCGACTCGATGGCCGCGGCGTAGGAGGGGAAGGTCCGGGTCATCCCCAGCGGCGCAAAGATCCGCCGGCGGAGAAACTCGCTGTAGGACATCCCCGAGGCCCGGGCGATCACCTCGCCGGCCAGACCGTACATGATGTTCTGGTAGACGAATCCGCCTCGCAGCGGGTAGGCCGGCGTGAGATATCGAATCCGCCGGAAGATCTCTTCCTGGCTGAGATCGTGCCGGGTCCAGAGCAGATCGGCGTTCCCCAGCCCGCTGTTGTGAGTCAGCAGGTCCTGCACTCGGAGATCGCGGGTGGTGTAGGCCTCCGGCATCGCGAACTCGGGAACCCATTTGGTGACCGGATCGTCCCAGCTGAGCTTGCCGTCGTCCACCAGCATCGCGATCGACATTGCGGTCAGCGCTTTGGTGGTCGACATCATGCCGAAAAGCGTGTTCTGATCGACCGGTGTCGCGCTGGCCCGTTCCAGAACCCCATAGCCCCGCACCAGCAGCACGCTGTCCTTCCGCACCACCGCCACGGAAAGGCCGGGTATCTCCCAGTCTTTCATCCCTTTCCGGATGTAGGCATCCAGCTCCCGCGCAATGAGAGCGTCGCTGCTTCGCTGGGCAGCGACCGGCACCCCGATCGTGAGCGCGAACAAGCCTGCCATGGGCGTACGCCAAGAGAGCCGGCGCAGGGATGACGGCATAGCGATTTCCTGGGTTGTAGTCCGGAGGGGTTCGGGAGCGCCCGGCCGCGGCCAGGCAGGGTGCTCCACGACCTGCCTAGAAGTGTCTCCCAATCACGCGCCTGTCAAGCCGAGAAAACCAAGAGGGTCCCCGAAGGGACCCTTGACCCACGACCCACGACCCACGACGGCTTACCTCGACAACAAACTTCTCCGTAAGACCGTCATCTTCCGCTTCACCGAGCCGTCGAACACCCGGTCTCCCACCCGCACGATGATCCCGCAGAGAATGGAGGGATCCGGGGGGATCGCGGGCAGTGCCTGCCGGCCCATCACCGCGGTCAGCTGGTCGGTAATCCGCTTGCGGAGCGTGTCGTCCGCCGGGTTGGCCATGGTAACGGCCGCCCGCACCCGATTGAGCTTGAGGTCCTGCAGCGCGTTGAATTCGGTCGAGATGTAGGACAACAATCCCTGCCGCCCCCGCTTGATCACACCCTGCAGGAACAGCACGAACTCCCGGGGCGCACCGCTCAGCGCATCGGCGAACAGCTTGGCCTTCTGCGCCTTGGTGATCCGGGGCGACATCAACACCGCCTGCACCGTCGGCGCCGCGGCCACCCCCGGGGCCACCGCGTCGTGCAGATCGGCGTACTGCTGAATCCGACCGCGCGTCACGCCCAGTTCGAACAGCGCCTCGGCGTAGTTGCGGGCGATCGTGACCGGCCTCACTTGGTCTTCTCCAGCGAGGAGAGGTAACTCTCCACCAGGGCCCGGTCGGCCCCGCTATCGAGGCGCTGACCGATGAGCTTGGCGGCGGCCGCCAGCGACAGATCCACCGCCTCGCGACGCAGATCGGCCAGGGCCTTGTCCCGTTCGCCCGCGATATCGCGGCGGGCGCGGGCCAGCAGCTCATCCTGCTCGTGCCGGGTCTTCTCGACTGCCGCGGCCCGTTCCTTCTCCGAGGCGGTCTTGGCGTCGGCCACCAGCGTCTGCGCCTGGGTGCGCGCCTGCGCCAGCAGCTTCCGGTTCTCCTCCAGCAGCGCCTTGGCCTCGCTGTTGGCCTTCTCGGCCTCTTCCAGCTGCCGGGCGATGGTCCGCTCCCGATCCTCGGTGGTCTTGAGGATGGCCGGGAAAGCAAACTTCTTGAGCACGAACAGGAGGACGATGAAGACCACCAGGGTCCAGATCGTCAGCCCGGGATTGACCTCAAACGGGCTGGACGGACCGGCGTGGGCCGCCTCTTCCTGCACCAGCGCGAGCAGAGTGAGCAGCATACCGCGTCCCGATTAAAGGAACAGGAACAGCAGGGCGAACACCAGCGCGATGATGGTCGCGCCTTCCAGCAGCACCGCGATCAGCAGACCCGCGCCGCGGATATCGCCACCGGCCTCAGGCTGGCGGGCGATCGACTCGGCCACCGAGCCACCGATGCGGCCCAGGCCCAGACCGGCGCCGATGATGGCCAGACCGATACCGATACCGGCACCGAGACGGCCGTAGTTGGGAACCACTTCAGCCTGCAGCAGAGCGAGCAGGTTCAGCATGAACAACATAGAGGTCTCCACTTCCACTGTGAGGAGATCTGATTGAGTGCTGTCTGTCCGCCAGCCAGTCGGTCGAGTCTCCCGGCTCAACCCCGTCGCTGTGGCTCACCCGCGGTCCCAGGGGACCAGTGAGCTTTCTCCGCCATTCGGCGGAGTACCTCTCGAACTTCCTCGGACTCGGTGTCGAGAGCGAAACCATCACTACATCGAACTACTACCCGCCTGACCGCCTAGCCGCCTGGCCGCTAGTGCTCGTGCTGCATCAACCCGATGAATACCGCACTTAGCAGCGCGAACACATAGGCCTGCAGCAGCGCCACAATGATCTCCAGCAGCATCACACCCAGCACCATCGCGGCGCTGGCGATGCCGATGCCCCAGCTCCAGAATCCCAGATGGCCGAAGATGAACACGATGGCGAAGAGCGACAGAATCACGAAGTGACCCGCCGTCATGTTGCCGAAGAGACGGACCGCCAGCGCAAACGGCTTCACCAGCTTGCCCAGCAGTTCGATCGGCGCCATCGCGACCGACATGATCGCCGCCGCCGCGCCGTGCATGCCGGGCATATGGGGGAAGATCGTCCCCATGTATCCCTTGAAGCCCAGCTTGAGCATGCCGCCGATTTCGACTGTCAGGAACACCAGCAGGGCCAGCCCACCGGTCACGGCCACGTTGCCGGTCGGGCTGGCGCCGAATGGAATCAGGCCGAGAAAGTTGCAGTACAGAATGAAGAAGAAGAGCGAAATGATCAGGGGTGCGAACTTGGCCCCGTCATGCCCGATGTTGGCGATAGCGATGTCGTTCCGGACGAACAGCACCAGACCTTCGATCGCGTTGGCGAAACCCTTGGGCGCCTTCTCGTGAGCCCGCTGCTTCGCCAGCTGCATTCCCGCGACCTTCATCGTCAGGAACACCAGCAGCGCCGCGATCAGCATGAAGACCACGTGCTTGGTGGGCGACAGGTTGAGGGTCAGCGGGCCGAGGTGAATATCGGCGAACCGCGGCAGGTGGTAACCCCAGATCTCCCACGCATCGGCCGTGTGGTGGAAGATCAGTTCTTTGACGTTGACCGGTTGCTGCATCATCGGATCAATCGCGCCTCGAGAAAGAGCAGCGGTATCAGAACGCCCAGATAACCCAGCGCGGTAGGGAGCGGCGCAAACAGCACCCGGTTCCATACCACCAGTCCCGCAAACAACCCGATTCCCAGCAGCCGGAACAGCATCCCGGCCCCGAATCCCTGCATCGCCCCCTGGGTCGAGACC
>CAZOES010000225.1:0-5418 GCA_964578865.1 uncultured Gemmatimonadaceae bacterium
TGGCCGACCGTTCTACGGTAACCTGCCTGCGATCGGTGTTGATGAAGCCGGAGCATGTCGACTGGGTCCCGGGGATCTGGGAGATCCTGCAGGGCCTGGTGGACGGCTAACGGCCGGCGGTCGCCATGCACTCGATCTCCACCCTGGCGCCCAGGGCCAGGCCACTCCCGGCGATCGTCGACCTGGCCGGCGGCTCAATCTTGAAGAAGGTGGTGTAGACTTTGTTCATGGCCTCGTAGTCGGCGATATCCGCCAGGAACACGGTGCACTTGAAGACATTGTCGAGCGAGCTCCCCGCCGCGTCGAGAATGGTCCGCATGTTCTCCAGAGTCTGACGGGTTTCCGGACCGATCCCTCCGGGTACCAGAGTGCGGCTACCCATCTTGTTGCCCAGCACCCCCGAGAGATAAATGATGTTCCCCACCTTCACCGCCGGCGAGAACGGGAGACCGGCAACCGCGCCGGGGACCTCGAGAACTTCCTTTTCCTGTGCCAGCAGGGGCGAAGCGAGAGCCAGCGACAGGAGGATGGTTAGACGCATTGGAGTGTGAGGTGAAAGGTGAGAATTTCCCGCCGGCCCGCGATGAAGCGAACCAGGCTGCTACCGGTATCGATCGGCAACTGCTCCAGCGTCACCCCGTCAGCTCGAATCCGTCGAGCCCGGACCACCGGGACCGTGAATCGCCAGACCCCTTCGACCGAATGTTCCTGGTGATTGAAGCATCGCAGGATCAGCTCGCCGGCCTGTTCCCCGCCCACACAGGATGAGAAGACCAGCCCTTCGCCTTCCAGTTCGAAGCCGGCGCCCGGCTCCACCGGCAGGACGGTTGAGCCTCGAATCCATCGGGTAGTCGGCGGGACAAACAGGTCCTCCCAGATCTGCTCCATCCGATCGGGGTGACCCAGGTCGTCTTCCCGGATCGGTGCGACACCCAATTCGATAGTCTCCTCGCCAAGGCATTGGGCCAGCGGGGTCGCCGTGGGCCACCCGGCATGCCCCGGCCGACTGGGCAGATCGCTCTTCGAAAGTTCTCCCACCGCCCGCAACAGCGTGATCAGCAGGTCGCCGTCCGCGGTCCACTGGTACTCGAAGAAGCCTGGCGCAAAGAGCGCGAGCCCCCGCGTCTTCTTCCCGACCGCCACCCACCGGTGGGCCGGAGCGGTCGCGACCGGCCACTCGGCTTTCAGCGCCTTGCTCACCTTTACCGGCTCTCGATTGATCGACCCGAACTGCGCCCCCGCCAGCGCCGCCGCCTTACGGATTCCGGTCGGCAGTCGAAGCCGGAGCCGGTGGTTCAGCGCCTGGTTGTCGAGCCGGATCCGGTATCGCACTGCCGGCGAATCGCCGGCGATCTCAATCTGGCTCTCGACGTTGACCTGACCCCGTCGCCGGGTTGCAGCCTCTCCGCACATGAACCGGGTCCGCCAGCTCAACCCGGATACCAGCGGTCCGGCGGCCTCGATTCTGGGCCGCACCGGTCGGTTCGGTTTCCAGCGCTTGCTGTCGGGTGCAGGGCAGAAGCTGTATGTGTCTCCCAGATCGAGTTCACTCTCGATCTGGAACAGCGCCGGATAGCGCTCGCCACTGGCAGGATCTTCGAGGCTCACCCGACCGAGCCGGTCCACCGTCGCACTGACCCGGCCATTCCAGATTCCTTCGCGGCTGGCGGCCGTAAAGTCTTCCAGTGGGTCTTCATTGCTCGCCACCGGCTCGAACTCTCGCACCGCGAAGCCGTTCACTCCCCTCGGCAGCGGAAAGGCGAATCGCACCAGCTCGACCTGATCCTGGTCGGGATAATGCCGCGCTCCATCCCGGCGTTCCATCGACGGTTCAATCGAGAGGACCTGAACCGCCACGGTCATCCCACTCCCCGCTTCAGTCAGAGCGAACGGCTGGTAACCCTTGCCCTTGCCTGGGACTCGACTGCCCGGCGGCCCCACCAGTATATCGCGGACGAAGTAGGTGGCCTCGGCCACCATCACCCCGCCGCGAGCCCGGGCGGCGCCGTTCCATACGATCAATCGGGGCTTGGTGGGCGCACCGTCCCGGGCCAGATCGGGATCGTGCCCGACCAGGGTATCGAGAGTGGTGCGGACCACTTCACGTCCAGCCGATTCGACATCATCCATCCGCACCGAGACTGCCCGGGTCACCGCATCATGACAGCAGCCACAAATCGCGTCGTGAAAATGACACTGAACCAGCTCACGCCATGCCTGCCGGATGATGGCCGGCTCGCTGCGGGGATGGCTCAAACCGACCAGGGCCGTCAACGGTTCGGCCTGCCGGATCAGCAACAACTCCAGCGCGCTGTTGCGGCGTTTAACCTGAGCCCTGGTTGCGTGGGTACCCTGCAGAGTCCAGGTGTAGCCGTAAGACCAGCGCAGCTCTCCTTCGATCGATTTCAGATCGCCGACGCTCGTCGCCGCCGCGGCGAAGTACTCATCCAGCGACGAGAATCGGAAGTCTACGCTGTCGTCGATCGCGGCCAGCCGGCGCGCCAGAGCCGGCAGCCGAGGATCGACGCCGTGGTGATCGGCACCCACCAACACCGCCACATGGACCGAGCCGGCCCTGGAGAGGACCGCGGAAGCGACTCGCTTCCAGGCCTCGCCAAGCTTTTCCGGCGAGACCAGCAGATTGGAGCCGATCTCGTAGCCATCGGGCGGGAGATGATAGGTCACGATCTCCCCACCGTCCGGTCCCCGCCAGCGGAACAGATCCTTGCCACCGGTCGCCTGGTCCCCCAGACCGCGCCAGACCACTGCACGGTCCACCCCAAACTCCCGGCCCAGGGTCGGCAGCACGGCCGGATGGCCGAAGGCGTCGGGGGAATAGACGACTCTCATCGATCGGCCCAGGCGGGCGCAATCGAATTGGCCTAACTGGAGATTCCGAATCAACGATTCACCGCAAGGGATCTGCTCATCGGCCAGGATGTACCAGGGCCCGGTGCTGATTCGACCCGCTCGGACCAGGTCGCTGACCTGCTCCCGCCGCTCCGGCCGGACCGCGAGATAGTCCTCCAGCAGGGCGGTCTGACCATCGAGCAAGAATCCCGGGACTGTCGGCTCCTGAGCCAGGAACTCGATCAACCGATCCAGCATCTCCACCAGGCGGGCGCGAAGCCCGCCCAGCGGGAGATACCACTCGCGATCCCAATGGGTGTGGGGGATCAGGTGAATGACTGGTTTCGGCATGCTTCCTACAATGCAGGCTTGCCAGGGGAGAAGTCCATCAGTTCCGAGGACGGTCCATTGGCCTCGGGTTCCCGAATCTGGTCCTGCCGTGGCCCGATTTTCATGGCTCTAACCCTATGGGTTGACCGACAACTCACCCGGAATCGGTACCTTGGGGTGTTCCCGGGCACTCTGGCGAGGGTGGAAAAAGTGGCTTGGAAATTGCCAAACTGTCTTTTTTCGACCTTGAATTGGTAGGCGTTCCCGGAAAACTGTTGGATTGCCCCATCAAGTGTTACGTGAGCCCTTCATTGGCCGGGCTCAATGTCGCGCGACTGCCAAAAGACGGGTGACCTCAGAACGACTTTCTGACTCCAGAAATACGGAGGCTGCAAGCTAGATGTGCGGATTTCTCGCAGTGCTGATGCTTCGAGGCGGCAACGTAGATCAGACGCGTCTGGCAATGATGCGCGATTCCATGTCGCATCGGGGCCCCGATGGCGCCGGAGTATACTCCGACGGACCAGTCTCCCTGGCTCACCGCCGGCTTTCGGTGATCGACCTCTCCACGGCCGGACATCAGCCGATGTGCAACGAAGACCGCACCGTCTGGCTGACGTTCAACGGCGAGATCTACAACTACGTCGAGTTGACCCAGGAGCTGAAGGCCAAGGGCCACCAATTCAAGTCTCGCACGGACTCAGAGGTGATTCTCCATCTCTGGGAAGAGGAAGGCGAAGCCTGTCTCGAGCGGCTCAACGGAATGTTCGCCTTCACCCTGTGGGACAGCCGGCGGCAGCAGCTCTTCGGGGCCCGGGACCGGGCTGGCATCAAGCCGTTCCACTACTACCAGAGTTCCGATCGGATCATCGCCGCCTCTGAGATCAAGGCGATCCTGGCCGACCCAACCGTCCCTCGCCGCCCCGACTTTCGGGGACTGGCCGACATGCTGACGGTGGGATTCCCGCTGGGGGAGAAGACCTGCTTCGAAGGCATTCGGCAGCTTCAGCCTGGCTGGGCGTTCTCGGTGAAAGATGGACAGCTCCGCACCTGGCCCTACTGGGACCTCACTTTCAATTACAATCATTCCCGCTCGTTGGACAACACCGTTGGCGAGATGGGTGAGCTGCTGCAGGACGCGGTTCGGTTGCAGTGCCGGAGCGATGCGTTGGTCGGGTGTCATCTGAGCGGTGGGCTGGACTCGAGTACCATCACCGCGGTCGCTACTCAGCATCGCAGTCCGCTGCACACTTTCTCGATCCGGTTCGACGGTGGAGCCCGGTTCGACGAGTCGCGCTTTGCCCGGGCGGTCGCCAGCCATTGCGGCACCGTCCATCATGAGTCGGTGCCCGGTCCCGGCGATTTCTCCAGCCTGCTGGCCCGGCTGGCCTGGCACGCCGACGGCCCGATGCCGGATGTTTCCAGCTTCTCCTATTACTGCGCTTCCCGTCTCGCGGCCAATCACGTCAAGGTGGCGCTGACAGGCCACGGCGGGGACGAGATCTTCGCCGGCTATCCGGCCCAGTTCGAGGCGACCTTCGGTGACGCGTCGATGTTCGCCCGGCACCGCCGCAGTTCCAGCTCGATTGTCAGGGCCACCCACCTCCAGCTGGCGATGCGCCGCTACGGGACCTTCGGTGCCATTCGCCGAGCCATCGGTCGCCGGCTGGGAAATTCCCACAACGTGCTGGAGAAAAAGTGGATGCAGCTCCACTGCTCCATGCCTCCGGCCGACAACCCGCTCCTTTCCGACGAGTTCCAGGCCCTGTTGAACGGGTATGACCCGCGGGAAGAGTATCTGGCGCCCCTGCGGAAGGCCCAGACCGACGAAGTGCTGGATCGCTGCCTGTACCACGATCTGCGCTGCTACCTGCCGTCCCTGCTGTTCCAGGAAGACCGGGCCAGCATGTCGGTGTCTCTGGAATCGAGGGTGCCGCTGCTGGATCACCGACTGATCGAGTTCCTCGGGACGGTGCCCCCGTCGCAGAAAGTGGCCAATCGCACACCCAAGAACCTGCTCCGTCAGTTCAACGCCGGACGGTTGCCGCTGGAAGTGGTGAACCGGAACAACAAGGGCTCGTTTACCGTGCCCATCGAGCAATGGTTCTCCGGTCCCCTGGCTCCGATGGTCGACAATATGATCGCTTCTCCCACGACCCGTCGCAGGGGTCTCTTCGATCAGGCCGAGCTGCACAGCGGCTGGCACGGGGTGAACGCCCAGTGGAGTGCCCTGACCGT
>CAZOES010000226.1:0-5348 GCA_964578865.1 uncultured Gemmatimonadaceae bacterium
CGCTTGCCCACTTCCAGGAACAGGCCGCTCACCATCTTGAGGATATTGGCCTTGTGGACGATGGTGACCTTCTTGCGATTGTGCCGGATGGCATACTCGAACGCGTAGCGGATGATCCGCTCGCAGCCGGCCCGGGTGACGATCGCGGTTGACTCACCCACAGCGCGGGGATCGCCGCCGATCGCGATGAAATGCTCCACCCCGACGTAGAGCCCCTCGAGGTTCTCCCGCACCAGCACGATGTTCACATCGGAAAAGCGGCCCCCCGGCACAAACGAACGGGCCGGGCGGATATTGGCGAACAGCTCGAATTCCTTGCGCAGCTGCACGTTCACCGAGCGGAATCCGGTGCCCACCGGGGTGGTGAGCGGCCCCTTGAGTCCGATCTTCCGGTGACGGATGCTCTCGATGGTGGCGTCGGGCAGCGGGGTACCGGTCGCGTCAACCGCGGCCACTCCGGCCAACTGCTCGTCCCATTCGAACTTGAGACCGGTTGCCTCGAGCACTTTGACGGTCTCGGCGGTGATCTCGGGTCCGATTCCGTCGCCCGGAATCAGGGTCACGTTATACGTCATCGGAGTTGTTCCACGGGAAGGACCAGATCGAGCGAGGAAACCAGGGCCTGCTCGGGCGTGGCGCCGTGAGCCCAGGCCACGGTTCGCCAGACGACCTTGCCGGTGCGGCTGTCGACCAGGGTAATAGACAGTTCGGAGAGCACTGACTTCTTCGCCGTGTCCTGGGTGAAAACCAGTGCGGCCGGAACCACCGCGTAGCGCCCGCCCACCATCGCCATCATCGAACGAATATTGGTCCGCAGCGGATCAGGCACATCCTCGATCTTGGGAGCCCGCAACAACGACTGCCCCATCCGGTCGGGATCGGGCGCCACGGTCGGGGCCCGGCGGGCCACCTTCCGGAGCTCGGCCGGAAACACCCACTTCACCTCGGGGGCGCGGCTGGTCAATGCCCGGGCGAGCAGCGAGTCGGCCCAGACCAGCGTGAAGGCCCGATTGTCGAGCGGGGGGGAAGTGCCGGTCTGCTCATCGCTCACTACCAGCGTCAGCGGGGTTACGGCAATCGCCTGACCGGCGAACGTCGTGGTCGCCAGCGGGTGGACCGGCTCCCGCTCTTTCCTGGGGTCCTGAGGCGAGGGATTGACGGGTTTCTGTCCCCCGCCACAGGCGAGAGTCAGCAGGGCCAGCGCAGTCATGGAGGGACGGTTCAGCACGGGGGGGAAACTAACCCAGCCACGGGGAGGGGAAAAGCCGGGGGAGTACCGAGTACCGAGTACCGAGTGCCGAACAACTCGGTACTCGGTACTTGTCACTCAAGCGAAAGCCCACCATCCACGACGAGGGTCTGCCCGGTTATATGCCGCGCCTCGTCGGAACAGAGGAAGGTGATCACGTGGGCCACATCCTCAGGCTCGGCCACCCGCCCGAGCACGCTGTGCTTCTGGGCCCGCTCGATCACCTCGCGAGGCAGCATCATCAGCCGTTCGGTGCGGATGAATCCGGGAGCCACCGCGTTCACGTTGACGTTGGCCGGGCCCAGTTCGACTGCCGCGGCGCGGGTGAGCCCTTCCAGGGCGGCCTTGCTGGCGGCGTAGTTGGCCACTCCGAATCCGGGCCGGCCGGCCTGATGGGCGCTGACGCTGACCACCTTGCCGTAGTGCTGTTTCCGGAAGATCGGGGCGACCGTGCGGATGCAATTGAAGGCCCCGGTCACGTTGGTGTCGAGCACCTCGCGCCAGGCTTCATCGGAGAGACGCCAGAGCGCGCCATCCATGGCAATGCCGGCGTTGTTGACCAGATAGTGCACCGTGCCGTAGCGATGATTCACATCGGCGATGAATCGCTCGACCTGGGCCCGGTCCCGTACGTCGCACCGGGCGGCGTACACTTCGGCGCCCATGGCGGTGCAGGCGGTTTCGGTCAGCAGGGCCTGCTCGGTCACATCCCGCCCGGGCAGCTCGACGAAACAGAACGCCACCTTGCAGCGCATCCGGGCGAATTCCATCGCGATGCAGCGGCCCAGCCCGGTCGCGCCACCGGTCACGACCGCCACTTTCCCGGCCACACCACTCGGCACCATCTGGGGGAGCGGCTGCTCCAGCGTGGTGCCGGTGTGCTCCAGCTCAGGCTCCCACGCGCCGCTCTGGAACTGCTCGCCGAAGTCACCCGGGAACGGAGGCATAGGGGTGGCAAGCTACGGCGCTTCTTCTGGAGGCGGAAGAGGCACATTATCCTTTCGCGTACGCACCGCCTCAGGCACTATCCAAGTCACTATGAAAAATCTCTTCTGGCTCATCGTAGGTGGACTCGGCGCCGCCGGCTGGGGCATGCTGGCCCTCGCCCGCGGAGAAACCGTCAGCGCCGCCTGGCTGGTTCTTGCCGCCGTCGGGACCTATCTGGTCGCCTACCGCTTCTACAGCCGCTTCCTGGCCGACCGAGTCTTCGGCCTCACCAATCGCCGAGCCACGCCGGCGGAGCGGTTGAACAACGGCCGGGATTTCGTGCCGACTTCGAAATGGGTGCTTTTTGGCCATCACTTCGCGGCGATCTCCGGCGCCGGTCCCCTGATCGGTCCGGTGCTGGCAGCCCAGTTCGGCTATCTCCCCGGAACCATCTGGATCGTGTTCGGTGTGGTGCTGGCCGGTGCGGTCCAGGACTTCATCATCCTGGTCGGCTCCATGCGGCGGGATGGCAAGTCGCTGGGCCAGATGGCCAAGGAAGAGATCGGCCCATTTACCGGGATGGCCGCCATGATCGCAATTCTGGCGATCATGATCATCCTGCTCGCCGTCCTTGCGTTGGTAGTCGTGAATGCCCTGCGGGATAGTCCCTGGGGGCTCTTCACCATCGCCTGCACCATTCCGATCGCTCTGATGATGGGCTTCTGGATGAAGGTCTGGCGTCCCGGTAAGACCCTGGAAGCCTCGGCCGCAGGAGTGGTACTGCTGCTGCTTGCGCTGGTGGGGGGCGAACGGGTGGCCAGTTCACCGACTCTGGCGCCGTTGTTCACCTGGTCGGCGTTGAGCATCGGCCTGGCTCTGATGGCCTACGGGTTCATCGCCAGCGTGCTGCCGGTGTGGATGCTCCTCTGTCCCCGAGACTATCTGTCGACCTTCATGAAAATCGGCACCATCGTGCTGCTGGCGGTGACGATCCTGTTCGTCATGCCCGATCTCAAGATGCCGGCGGTTACCCGCTTCATCGATGGCACAGGGCCGGTCTTCGCCGGGAAACTCTTCCCCTTCGCGTTCATCACCATTGCCTGCGGTGCCATCAGCGGCTTCCACGCGCTGGTCGCCTCAGGGACAACACCCAAGATGGTCCGGCGGGAGGAAGACGCCCGGCTGATCGGCTACGGCGGGATGCTGATGGAATCGTTCGTCGCGGTCATGGCGATGTGCGCCGCAGCGGTGCTCGACCCCGGGGTGTATTTCGCGATCAACGTGCCGCTGGCCAAGCTGGGGGGCAACGCAGTCGCGGCGGCCGAGACGATCCGAACCTGGGGATTCACCCTGACACCGGAACAGATCGAAGGGCTGGCACACCAGGTGGGCGAGGCCAGCCTGCTGGGACGCACCGGCGGAGCACCCAGCCTCGCGGTCGGAATGGCGACCCTGTTCAGCGGGGCCTTCGGCCAGCACATGCTGGCCCTCTGGTATCACTTCGCGATCATGTTCGAAGCGCTGTTCATTCTGACCACGATCGATACCGGGACCCGGGTCGGCCGGTTCATGCTGCAGGAGCTGGGTGGGCACATCTGGAAGCCGTTGGGGCGAACCTCATGGTATCCCAGCATCGTGCTCTCGTCCCTGATGGTGGCCGCCGGCTGGGGCTACTTCCTGATTCAGGGCGTGCTGGATCCGCTCGGGGGGATCAACAGCCTCTGGCCCCTCTTCGGAATCAGCAATCAGCTGCTGGCGGCGGTGGCCCTCTGTGTCGGCACCACGATCATCATCAAAGCCGGGAAGACCCGCTACATCTGGACGACGCTGGTCCCGCTGGCATGGGTGCTGGTGGTGACCCTGACGGCGAGCTACCAGAAGATCTTCTCGCCTGAGCGGCGAATCGGGTTTCTCACTGATGCGGCGGCGCTGCGAGGCGAGATCGCGGCCGGCACCATGGATCCGGCCCGCGGGGCCAGACTGATTTTCAATGACAATCTGAACGCCACCATGGCGAGCATCTTCGTGTTGATCGTCCTGGCCGTGGTGATTTCATCGGCCCGGGAGTGGTGGCTGATCCTGCGAGGCCAGAAGGAAGCGCGGGCGGCCGAGGCCCCGATCGTGGAGTCCGCTTATGCGAGCTGAGGGCGGAAGGGCGGAAGGGCGGACGGGGGGAAGGCACTCGGCACTCGGTACTCGGTACTGGTTCGGCCGCCTGCTTGAAACCGTTCGGAGAGTTGCCGGCATGCCCGACTACGGGGCCTACGTCGAGCATTTGCGAGAGCACCACCCCGATTGCCCCGTTCCGACCGAACGAGAGTTCTTCACTCAATACACCGAGTCACGCTACGGCGCCGGAGCATCGCGTTGTTGCTGACCTGAGACGGACTCCCGTCTCCCGTCTCACGTCTCACGTCTCACGAACACTCTACCAGGCCGTGCGATGAAGCGAATTGTCCGCTGGTTCCTCAATGGCCTGCTCTTTACCGCGCCGGCCGCCCTGACCATCTATTTCGTCTGGGTCACGTTTACCACGGTGGACGGGTGGCTCCGCATTCCCATTCCCGGGGTGGGGTTTCTGGTTACACTCGCCCTGATCACCCTGGTAGGCTTCCTCGCCTCCAACTTCCTGGCTCGGCGCGTCCTCGACTGGTTTGAAGATCTGCTGGAGACCCTGCCCGGCGTCCGGCTGCTCTACAGTGGGATCAAGGACATCACCGATGCCTTTGTGGGCGAGAAGAAGCGATTCTCGCAGCCGGTAGTGGTCACCCTCGACGTCATGGCAGGCTCCAAAGCGATCGGATTCCTGACCCAGGATTCGCTGGAAGAACTGGGCATGCCCGACCACGTCACCGTCTACCTGCCGTTCTCCTACAGCTTCGCCGGCCAGCTGCTGGTGTTCCCTCGCGACCGGGTGCAGCCACTGCAGGCCTCGAGTGCCAAGGTGATGACGTTTGTGGTGTCGGGGGGAGTGGCGGAGGTGCAGTAGTTAGTGGGCTAGTGGGCTAGTGGGCTAGTGGGCTGGGTTTGTGAATGAGGAATACCTCTAATAGAAGTGGGCTAGTGGGCTAGTGGGCTAGTGGGCTGGGTTTGTGAATGAGGAATACCTCTAATAGAAGTGGGCTAGTGGGCTAGTGGGCTAGTGGGCTGGGTTTGTGAATGAGGAATACCT
>CAZOES010000227.1:0-5271 GCA_964578865.1 uncultured Gemmatimonadaceae bacterium
CTGGAACTGGGGCATCATCTCGCGATAATGCACGATCGGGCCGGCCACCAGCTGCGGGAAGAACAGCACGAAGAGTGCGTAGTCCTGTAGCGTGAAAGCCGGGATCCGCCCGCCATGCACGTCGACCAGGAAGGCAATCTTCTGGAAAGTGATGAAGGAAATCCCCAGCGGGAGGATGATCCGGCTCAGGACCAGTCCGGTGCCCAGAGCATCATTGAGTGCTTCCACGGCAAAGTTGGCGTACTTGAAGTAGCCCAGGAACGCCACGTTAAACACGATGCCGACGATGAGCAGAGTCCTGGCCCAGCCGGCATTGTCGCTCGCCCGCAGGCGCTGCAGCCCCCGGGCGATCAGGAAATTGATGATGATCGAGGGAGCGATGATCAGAACGTTGATCGGCCGCCACCAGGTGTAAAACACCAGCGAGCTGAGGATCAGCCAGCGCAGGGCCCAGACCCGTTGCCTGGCCCCCAGCAGGAAGTAACCGGCCAGGGTCAGCGGCAGAAACACGAAGATGAACTCGTAGGAATTGAAGAGCATTCAGCGCCCGGGTGTCGAGTTGGCTTCCTTCGAGTTACCGATTAACCAGGCTCAGGATCCGTCGGACCACGGCCCCCACGTTGGCAAACCCCTCCACTTCCGCCACCGTGAATTTCACCTTGAACTCCAGTTCCACTGCCACGATGAAGCTCACGTAGGTCATCGAGTCCCAGTTAGGCACCTGGTCTCTCCGGGTTTCCATGGTCAGGACGATGGAATCGTCCATCAGGAGATCCCGCAGAATCCCGGTCAGCGTCGCCAGAGCCTCCTGCTCAGTCATTGGTCTCGGGCCTCCGGACGATGTGAGTCGGTCGAGGGGTGTAGTCGGCCAATTGGAGCCGCCAGCGGCTGGCCCCCGGCTCCCCCTCGGGGGAGCCGTCGGGCTGAAATCCCAGAGTGGGATAGAGATCCTTCACCACACCGTTCTTGGCGGTGGGCCGGAACTCCGCGACCAGAGACCTGACGCCCAGCCGGCCGGCTGTTTCAACCGCGATATTCATGGCCTCCTGCTCCAGTTGCCGTCCGAAGACCCGGCAACTCATCACCCAGGTATCGATAGCCATGGTGCCGGGTTCCCCCGGCTCCGGGGTGAGGATCATTGCACTTACCAGCCCGTTGTCACCGAAGCGGTCGAGCAGCCGGAACTGCAAGGTGAGACTGTCGCCGGCGGCAGTGAGGCCGGCGACATGATCCGGAGTGTAGCGCCGGGTAGTGGGATTGAACTGGTTGGTCTTGTTGATCAGCTGGACCACCCGTTCCAGGTTGACCGGCGAGAAGGCTCCGAATCCGACCGCCATGTCGAGGGAGTCGAGAAAGTCGTCCAGGCTGGCCGAGGACTTGAGCAGGGCTTCCCGTTCCTCGTTCGCGGCGTACTGCCCACTCCGCTTCCGGTCATCCGCGGTGAAGCTGATGGCCTCGAAGTAGCCCGCGTCGGCCAGACAGCGAAGATATCCCGCCGGATCGGAGGGCAGTTCGGGCACCCCGACCATCGGCAGGCTCTGACGCACCCGGGCTCGCTCCGCCGGGTTGTCGTCCAGGAAAACCAGACTGTCCAGCCCCAGGTTGAGCTGCCGGGCGATCAGCTGCAGGTTGGCCGACTTATCATCCCAGTTGGCCACGAACGCGATGATGTCGGAGCGTTTCAGCACCATTTCCGGATGGTCCCGGAAAGCCGCTTCTGCGATGGCCGGATCATTCTTGGAGCAAACCGCCAGCACGATTCCCCGCTCCCGGAGCTGCTTGGCATAGCGCTGCAAGGCCAGATAGGCCTCTCCCGCGGCGCTGCCCTCTCCCAGCACGATCCCCGCTATCCCATCGTCGCCGATGACGCCGCCCCACAGGGTGTTATCGAGATCGAGCACCAGGCATTTCTTGGACACCCCGCGCAGCGCCCCGATAATCCGGGCGGCAAGCTCGCCCCAGGTCGGCGCCGCCTGATGGGCGATCTCGAATTTGCCCTGCAGCCAGCGGGTCTGGTCGAACCAGCTGTCGAGACCGTCCCGCTCACTGGCCTGGGCCACGTCCAGCAGCAGGACCCCGTCAGCTTGAGCCGCTTCGGCCACCCGTTCGTTGAGCCGGGCGATAAGCCGGCGGGGTGAGCCTGGAATCAGCCGGTCATAGCTGCCGAACAACGGGTCGGCCACATTGAGGAAAGTCTGCTGAATGACGGTGGCTTTGAGCGATTCCCGGGCGGCCCGCCACAGCGAGCGCAGTTCTCCGATCCAGGCATCGAGCGAGGCATCGATTTCGGCAGGGCCGGCATTCAGGTCCCCTCGAGAGAGCACTTCGCGGGCCGTCAGCGAGAGGATCACGATGTCAGGGCCGAACTGGCGGAGCGCCGGTCGCGGCTCGAGCAGCTCCTGGCGGTACTGCCCATAGCCTCCGGTGAACACTTCCAGCCGAAGCCGCCGCCGCAGCCCGGCTACTCTCAGGGGACCCGCGAGATGGTCCAGCGTGGCCGAACCGAGGATGGCCACCCGGACCGGACTGAAGCCGGAGACGGCGGATCCGGAGAGCCGGCTCAGGGCATTGTCGAGTTGAATCAACTCGAGAAAGCTCAGCCGGTGGTTGGCCAGCTGGGCCAGAGCGTCGAGCTGAGCTACAGGGGTAGACTCCTGCAGCGCTGACTTGAGGGCGGCGCGGAATTCCAGCGGTAACGGAAGCCAGCTCAACATCATGGCTGGGTGATCGGGGCGGCGGCCGGATGCCTGAGGCAACTCAGGATCCGCGGCCCTGCCGCCTCCAGAAATGCCTGGGACCAGCGTTCCGCGCTGGGGCGATTGAGATGGGACCCGTCATAGGTGGTCAGTCCCTCGGGCTGAGGAGCCACCAGTTCCATTCCCAGTTCGGCCGCGATGGCGCGGGCCGTTCCGCTGGGCGTCTTTCCGGTGGGTACTGCCGTCAGGATCACGCATTCCTGCGGCACTCCCAGCTGGGGAATGAATTCCCGGGCTGCCGAAACGTAGGTTCTGACCGTGGACGTGTCCGGCTCCTCGATGTAGCCGACATTTCCACTCTGATAACTCCCACCCCGCTGCAACCAGGCCCCGGTGGCCCGGGAGCGGTAGAACGCCGGCTCATTGCGGCAGGCCAGAGACAGAACGCCGCAGGGCCAGAGCTGCAGCCGCTGCCACACCTGCTTCTGCCGGTAGTGGGTTCGGGCTGACGGGTCGTTCATGACCTGCTGGGCCGGGCCCGATGTCAGCGGGTTGAAAAACAGATCCAGATTGATCACGTAAACCCGGGCGTGCACCTGCAGCCGTCGCAGGAGGGGCCCTTCGAAGTGATAGTTCTCGTTGTGGGAGAAGCCTAACAGATAATAGCTGGCGCCATTGGCCCCAAACCATGCGGCCGTCGCATCGGAGGAAAAGCCCATCTGAGTCCGGCTATTGCCGATGACCAGGAGATCGGCGTTGGTCGCCGCCGCCGTCGCCACCGGCTCCAGCCCGAACCAGAAGGCCCCATGGTCGTAATCGCCATAGCTGGAGCCCCCGCAATAGCCGATGTAGATGTCTTCAGGGTTGCTGGGGGGTAGGCAGGCGAGGATTCCGTCATGCCGCAGGCTTGCAGCGCCTGCTGTGACAACGACGCCAGCAAGGATGAGGCAATAGGCGGCCGGACGGATCATCCGTGATCAACTCGCGACATGGTTCGATTCAACTGCTTGAACTTCGGGCATCTGTAGCATGGTTCAGGCCGTAGGTTTTCCGAAAATGGCACTTTTTTTGCTCGGGGCTCAGGTGGCCATCACCCGGTCGGCGACGACCCCGCCAATAGCCAGTGACGCCGTAGCTGCCGGAGAAGGGGCGTTCAGGACATGAACCATCCGGGGGCCTTCCTGCAGGAAAAAGTCATCAAGCAGTCGACCGGTCCGATCCACGGCCTGAGCCCGCACGCCACTGCCACCGGGGGAGATATCGCGATCGGTCAGTGCTGGAATAAGGGCCTGGAGCGATCGGAGAAAGCGAGCTCGGCTGAGCGAGCGCCTCACTTCGGTCACCCCGTTACGCCATTGGGCCTTTGCCATCTTCCAGAATCCGGGGAAGACCGCCCAATCGGCCATATCCCGCAGAGAGACGTCCCGCCAGCGATATCCTTCTCGCCTGAGGGCCAGCACCGCGTTGGGCCCAGCCTCCACCAGGTCATCAATTCCTCTGGTGAAGTGAACCCCGAGGAAGGGCAGGGCTGGGTCGGGGACCGGGTATATCAGCCCCTTCACGAGAGAAGCGCTTTCCGGCCGGAGTACGTAGTACTCGCCACGAAAGGGGACAATGCGTACCCCTGGGTCGAAACCGGCCAGCCGGGCGACTCGATCGCACTGCAGACCAGCACAGTTCACCAGCCGGCTTCCCTTGAAGGCTCCGGCCGTGGTCTCGACCACGATCTCCTGGCCGCTTCGCCGAATGCCCAAGGCCCGGGCTCCGGTGCGGATTTCTCCGCCTCGCCGACTTACCCGGCGGGCCATCGCCTCAGTGACGGTCGGGTAACTGACCACTCCAGTGCTCTCGACCCAGAGTCCGGCGATCCCGGCCACTTCCGGTTCGTATTCCCTGAGCTGCCCGGCCTCCAAACGTTTGATCCCCACACCGTTGGCGAGCCCCCGCTCAGCCAGGGTTTCCAGCCGCTGGAGTTCATCCTGACGGGTGGCCACGACCAGCTTCCCGCAACGGCGGAATGGGATCGATTCATCTTCACAGAGACGGTACATCGCATCGAGGCCGGCTCGACAAAGCTTGGCCTTCAGAGACCCTGGCTTGTAATACAGTCCGGAGTGAATGACTCCGCTATTGTGACCGGTTTGATGGGTAGCCAGCCGCGACTCGGCTTCGAGGACGGTGACCTGTTGGCCGTGGGTCTCCGCCAGCGAGAGAGCCGTGGCAAGACCGACGGCGCCACCGCCAATGACAATGACATCACTCATGGATTAGCCCTGGTTTTGGAACTGAACCCCGCTGCAGGAACGATACCAGCCGGCTGGAACAGTCCTGAATCTGGAGCAGAAGGCAGGTCGGGGATGGTCCGATGCCGAAGGTAGGGGCGACCGATCCGCTCCGGCTGATCCACATCTTCGCCCCGGCCCAGGCTGGTGGACTCGAGAGTGTAGTGCAGATGCTGGCTCTGGGACAGCATGACCGGGGAGCCAAGGTGGCCGTGGTCGCGGTGCTGGATGGTGACTCGCCCGAGCCAGCCAGTGTGGTGGCGTTGCGAACCGGAGGGGTGACCCTGTTCATC
>CAZOES010000228.1:0-5171 GCA_964578865.1 uncultured Gemmatimonadaceae bacterium
TGCACGACGCGTCGATCGTCGGCGACACCGTCGGCGATCCCTTCAAGGACACCAGCTCGGTGGCCATGAACCCGGTCATCAAGTTCACCACTCTGTTCGGTCTGCTGGCGGTGGAGCTGGGGGTGTACCTGACCGAGTCGCAGGGCGCCGGACTGGGCCACGGCCTGTCGGTGGCGTTCTTCCTGGTCTCCCTGTTCTTCGTGTACCGCTCGTTCTACGGGATGCGGATCGAACGGGCCGGCTGACGTTTCATTGGCAATCACGAGGCGGGCGGCCTGACCCAGGTCGCCCGCTTTGTGTTGTGCTTCAGCTTGCGACGTATTCGTCAACGAATCCGATCATCCAGCAGCGGCGTACCAGACGCATCCCCCCACCCGGAGTTTTGATGGCTTCCCGTACTTCCGTTCTGTCGGCACTGGTTCTCGCCGTTCCGGTCGCCCTCAGTGCCCAGAACCCCACCACGTTTGTGGTCCGACTGGGCCAGGACACCACCGGCCTCGAGCAGTTCACCAACAACAAGGGCAACGTCACCATCAACCTGGTGAACCGGTCTCCCCGGCTCATGCGGCGCCAGATCAGCTTCTCGCTGGACAAAGACGGCGCCATGACCAGGGCCGAGCTGACCAACACCAGAGTGGGAGCTCCGGCAGGCTCACCTCCGGCGCAGCATACCATCGCCACATTCGGCCCTGATTCCATGCGGGTGGTGACCCACGTCGATACCAACACCCGGAAATTCGCGGCTGTGGTGCCCCATGATGCCGCGGTTCCGGTCGGTTCTCTCTGGGTGATGTACGACATCCTCGCGACCCGGCTGATCGAATCGAAAAAGGACTCGCTCCATCTGCCCATGGCCTATCTCGGCTCGGCCGATATCAGCTGGGTGGCCCTCAGGAAGGTCGGGAAGGACTCACTCGACATTCAGACCGAGTTCGATCGCTACACCGCCAAAGTCGACGGGAAGGGCCATATCGTCCGGATCCGGCCGATCACCGGGACTCAGCAGTACTCGGTCGACCGGGTGGACCAGATGGATCTGGCCGCCTTCACCGACCGCTACGCCGCCATGGGCGACAAGGGTACGCTCGGCATCTTCTCGCCGCGCGATACCTCGCGGGAGGACGCCAATGGTGCCCATCTCTGGATCGATTATGGCCGGCCTTCGGTGCGAGGCCGCGAGATCTTCGGCAAGGTGGTGCCCTACGGCGAGATCTGGCGAACCGGTGCGAATGCGGCGACCCAGATCGGATTCGACAAGCCGATCGCTTTCGGCGGGACGGTGGTCCCGGCCGGCAAGTACACCCTCTGGACCATTCCAGGCAAAGACAGCTGGACGCTGCTCATCAACAGCGAGACCGGGCAGTGGGGTACCGAGCACAAGCCCGAAAAAGATCTCTACAAGATCCCCATGAGCGTCTCGAGTAAGGACGGGGTGACCGAGAAGTTCTTTATTCATATCGCGGATGAGAACGGCAAAGGTCAGATTCACTTTGTGTGGGACAAGACGGTATTGGCGGTGGATTACGCGGTGCAGTAGTCGCGACGTACTTGCAGGCAGGGCTGATTGAGGGCACCTTGTGCTCCGCCGTTCGGGCGCCCCGATGGGGCGCCCTTACTGCCGGCTCCCCACAACCTCTCCCCTCCCGTCGCGAGGCTCGATGCGCGCCGCTTTCATCCTGCTCGCTGGTGTCACTCTCGTTCCGCAGCTCGCCGCTCAAACCGACTCTGAAATTCGTGCGGCGGTCGACAAGCTTGCTCCCCGGATGATCGACATTCGCCACGACATCCACCAGCATCCCGAGCTGGGCAATCGCGAGACTCGGACCGCCGATCTGGTGGCCGCCGAGCTCAAGCGGCTGGGGATGGAAGTGCGGACCGGCATTGCCCACACCGGCGTCATCGGGATTCTCAAGGGCGGAAGGCCTGGTCCGGTGGTGGCGATCCGGGCGGACATGGACGGATTGCCGGTGACCGAGCAGACCGATCTTCCCTTCAAATCGGTCGCCACGGTCAACTATCTCGGCCGCGAGACCGGTGTCTCCCATGCCTGTGGCCATGATACCCATGTCGCGTCGCAGCTCGGTGTCGCCAACGTCCTCGCGGGAATGAAAGACAAGCTCACCGGCACGGTGATCTTCATCTTCCAGCCGGCTGAGGAGGGGGTTCCACCGGGAGAGACCGGCGGCGCCAAGCAGATGCTGGCGGAAGGGATCTTTGCCGATCCCAGGCCGGACCTGGTCATAGGATTCCACGCCAATGGTTCTCCCCCGGGAGCAGGGAATGATCAGGAACTGGGTCACGTATCCTACGCCATCGGTCCCGCCATGGCCTCGTCGACCGCCTGGCGAGCCAAGGTGATCGGCCGGCAGGCTCATGGCGCTTCGCCCCAGCTCGGAATCGACGCCATAGTGACTGCCAGTCAGGTGGTCACTGCCCTGCAGACCATCCGCTCCCGCAACCTCTCGCCCTTCAGCACCAACGTGGTGACGGTGGGAGTATTCCGTGCCGGCGACCGGCAGAACATCGTGGCTGGAGAGGCCTCGCTGGAGGGCACCATCCGCACCTTCGACGACAGTACTCGAGCGGTGATTCAACAGCGGATGCGGGAGATCTTTGACGGGATAACCAGGTCCGCAGGGGCGACTTTCACGCTTGAATATGACGAGCCCTATCCGGTGACCGTGAACGACAGCGGTCTGGCAGTCCGCTTTCGTCCGGTATTGAATCGGGTCGCCGGGGTGGAGAATGTCCGGATTGCCCAGCCGCGCACCGGCGCCGAAGATTTTGCCTGGTACGCCATGGCGGTTCCCGGACTCTTCATCCACATCGGGGCGGTGCCGGCGGGGAAGGTCTCCGGCGGCCACCACACCCCGACTTTTTACGCCGACGATGGCACGGTCCCCGTCGCGATGCGGATCATGACTTCGTTGGTGGTCGAGGGTCTCAAGCGGCCCGGGAAATAAGTCAGGCCGCTTGACTCCCCTCGGGCCCCTTTCGATCTTCCCGGCCCGATGCCCAGCACCAAACCAGGCGCCCAACCCACGGCCGCCCCGATTCCTGCCGGTCTCAGCCGGACTCAGCTGCTGGATTTCTATTATTGGATGCGACTGACCCGCTCGCTCGAAGAGCGGCTGGTCAGTCTGCATCGTCAGGGCAAAGTGGTCGGCGGATTGTTCCGGTCGCTGGGCCAGGAGGCCGACGCCGTTGGCAGCGCCTGCGCTCTGGATCGCTCCAAAGGCGACATTCTCTCACCGCTGATCCGCAATCTCGGCTCGATGCTGGTGCAGGGCGCGACGCCGCTCGAAGTCTTCCGTCAGTACATGGCCAAGGCCGAGAGTCCCACCGCCGGTCGCGAACTCAACATCCATTTCAACGATCTGCAGCGTGGCTTCCTGGGCCAGATCTCCCATCTGGGCGACATGGTTCCGGTCATGGCCGGCATCGCGCTGACGTTCAAGATCCGTAAGGAACCGCGGGTCGGAATGGTGTATGTGGGCGACGGGGCGATGAGCACCGGCTCGTTTCACGAAGGCATGAACTTCGCCGCAGTGCAGCAGGTTCCTCTCGTGGTCATTGGTGAGAACAACGGATACGCCTACAGTACGCCTACCCGTCTGCAGACCGCCGCCCGGAACCTGATGGACCGGGCCATCGGCTATGGCATTCCCGGGGTTCAGGCTGACGGCAATGATGTGCTGGCGGTGTACGAGGTCACCAAAGCGGCGGTCGACCGCGCTCGCGCAGGTGGCGGCGTGACCCTCATCGAACTGATAACCTATCGGCGCAAGGGGCACGCCGAGCACGACAATCAGTCGTACGTGCCGCCGGCCGAGATAAAGGAATGGGAAGGAAAGGACCCGATCGACGCCTGGGTACGCCGGCTGCGGGAAAACGGCTGGGGCACCGATGCCGATCTGCAGGACATCGAGCAGCGGATTCAGCACGAACTGGATGCGGCGCTGGCGACTTGTATCGACGAGCCGTTCCCGGATGTGAGCACGGCCTTGACTGAAGTGTACGCTGACCCCGCCAAGGCACCGGAGGAATGGTACCGGAAGCTTCCATCTTTCCGCCCTTCCGCCCCTCCGCCCAATGCCTGAAACCACCTACCTGGAAGCCATTCGCGAAGGCCTCCGGGAAGAGATGGCCCGCGACCCCAGTGTGTTCCTGCTGGGTGAGGATATCGGCGGCTTTGGCGGTGCGTTCAAGGTGACCGAAGGATTGCAGCAGCAGTTCGGGGTGGACCGGGTGATCGATGCGCCGGTCAGTGAAACCGCGATTGTGGGAGCGGCCGCCGGTGCCGCACACCTGGGGATGCGGCCGGTCTGCGAGATGCAGTTCATCGATTTCATTTCCTGCGCCTACAGTATCCTCACCAACTACGTCGCCACCGCCCGTTACCGGGCCGGGCTGAGAACCCCCATGGTGGTCCGGGGGCCCAGCGGAGGGTACGTTCGGGGTGGGCCTTTCCATAGTCAGAACCCGGAGGCAGCCTTCCTGCACACCCCCGGCCTCAAGATCGTGGCTCCCGCCACGGCCCAGGACGCCAAGGGATTGATCAAGGCCGCTATCCGGGACGATGACCCGGTGCTCTTCTTCGAGCACAAGTATCTTTATCGCCGGGTAAAGGAGGAACTCCCGTCCGGGGACCTGGTCACCCCGATCGGCAGGGCCCGGGTGGCGCGCGAAGGCCGGGATTGCTCGATCGTGACCTGGTCTGCCATGGTATGGAAGGCGCTGGAGGCGGCTGAACAGCTCGCCGCGGAGGGGATATCGGTGGAGGTGATCGACCTCCGGAGTCTGCTGCCGCTGGACGACGAAGCTCTGGTCGCCACCGTCAAGAAGACCAACCGGCTCCTGGTGGCCCACGAAGACACTCGCACCGGCGGTGTGGCCGGCGAAATCGTGGCCCGGATCAACGAGCTGGCGTTCGAGTGGTTGGATGCACCGGTGCGAAGGGTTGCGGCTCACGATGTGCCGCTGCCCTACGCGCCCACACTGGAAGACTACGTGCTACCACAGACCGAAGATCTTGTCGCGGCGTGTCGTTGGTTGATAGCGTACTAGATGGCTAAGAGCCAAGAGCTGAAAGCTATCGACTCGGAGAATTGAGCTCGGCAAGAGATGAGAGCCTGGCCAAAATAGCTATCAGCTATCAGCTCTTAGCCAAG
>CAZOES010000229.1:0-5160 GCA_964578865.1 uncultured Gemmatimonadaceae bacterium
GAAAGGAACTCGAGATCACCCCTGACCCCGAGATTCGCAAGCTGCTGCAGCAGGCCAGGGCCAGGCCTTCCGAATCCCCGTAGACCGACAACAAACCGGCACCTCCCTTCTACCGGATGACGTCCGGGTAACGATGCATTGACCTGACCGGACCACCTTGGGCACCGACCTCATCCATCGGTTGCCCATGCGACGTGTCATCCGGCCCTTTGTCATCGCAATCGGCCTGATCCTCTCGGCCACTTCGGCTGGTGGCCAAGCGCCGGTCACCGCGCAGCCCTTGGTCCTTGACGCCGCCGGCGCAACGACAGATGAACTGGTGGATACCCTAGGACCCGGGCTCTACCAGTTCCGAGTCACGAACCTGGTACCGAAGTATGACTATCAGCTGAGATGGTCGGTTCAGGAGAGTCGCATTGAGCCGTTCCCAGTAGCGAACTCCATTCTCGCCAACGCAAAGTGTCCTGCTCTGGAAACGGCCATTGCGGCTGTCGAGAAACTCACCGAGGAAAAGGACGCACCCGGTCCTCTCGCCACCCTCCGGGCTGAACGTGCCGCAGCACCTGCCTGTCCGGAGACGGACAAGGCCGACGCGTTGATCCACCGAAGCACCCTCCAGGACTCGGTCCCCGCCGACATCAAGGGCAACCAGTTTCTCCGAGTCCGGCTCTACCGAATCGAAAACGGCAAAGTCACCAAGACCTTCAAGTGGCGTTTTGTCGTGCTCGGCCGAGGCCAGTGGATAACCTCGTTCGGGCTGGCGGCTGTTTTCCTCCCCACGGACGAGGAGCACAAGCCCCACTACTCCAAGGGCGACACCAGCCCCTTCACGCTCGAGCCGAAGAAGCAACGCTCGGACGTGACGGCTGCCCCTTACGTGATCTACAGCTGGGTGCCACAGCCCAATGGTATCGCCCCGACTTTTTCCGGTGGACTGGGGCTCAATGAGGCAACCACTCCATCGGCGTTTCTGGCGCTCGGTCTCACAGTGAACTCCAACATCACGCTGAGTGCCGGCGGGACCCTGACCCAGGTACTTGCTCTGAATGGCAAGTACACCTCAGGTGAGACAGTCACCGCCAACCTGACAGAAGACCAGATCAACGAGAAAGTCTGGCGGGTGCGTCCCTTCATCGGTCTCTCGTGGCGCTTCGCCAGTAATCCGTTCAAGGGATCCAGTAGCGAGGCAGGTCCGGCGCAACCCAAGCAGACGAAGTCTGCCCTTACCGGCGCCAAGCCCTAGCAACGGTATCGGAGTAGTAGACACCCGCGAGTCGGCTATGGTCGAAACCCTCTTCTGCGTCCAATGCGGTCTGCACTTGGCGGCCGGCGCCGGATTCTGTGGCCGCTGTGGCGCGGCGGTCGCGGGAGCGTGGAGTAGTCAGGCTCCCGCAGCCCTGCCAGCGGAACCGAACGGCGATGCCATGGTTGATCCCCTTGGAGACGACTGGGTCGCCGTCCGGCGCCGTCTCGAGAAGGCCACGCTGGGCCAGTACGAAATCCGGGATCAGCTCGGGATCGGGGGGATGGCAGCAGTGTTCCTGGGGCAGCAGCTGTCGCTCAATCGCCGGGTGGCGATCAAAGTGATGCGGCCCAGCCTTATGCACGCTATGCCGGGAGACGATTCGCTGGTGTCGCGCTTCATGCTGGAGGCGCAAACGGTCGCCGCGCTGGAACACCGTAACATCGTCCGCATGGTAGAAATCCGGGCCGACTCGGGCCTCAACTTCTTCGTGATGCAGTACATCGACGGGCGCTCGCTGGATCGTGTGGTTCGGTCGGCTGGTCCTCTATCAATCCGAGTGGTGCGTGCGTTGATGGCGCAGGTGATGGCCGGTCTGGGTTACGCCCACCGCCGTCGCGTGGTCCATCGTGACGTGAAGCCGAGCAACATCATGCTGGATGCCGAAGGGAACGCGATCGTCACCGACTTCGGTATCGCCAAGGTCCTGGATCCCCTCTTTACCCGACCAAATCTCACTCGAACTAATCAGGCCATCGGGTCCCCGGTCTACATGAGCCCGGAGCAATGCCTGGCGTCGCCGGTGACCGGAGCGTCTGATCAGTATTCGTTAGGCGCTGTCTGCTACGAACTGCTCACCGGGGGACCTCCATTCGATGCCCCTGGGGCCGCAGTCATGCTGGCCCATCTGCAGGACCCGCCTCGTCCACTCCGGGCCGTTCGGCATGATTGCCCGCCCAGCCTCGAGGCGGCGGTCCTGCGCATGCTGGCCAAGAAGCCTGAGGACAGGTTCCCCACCCTCGCCGATGCTGCTTCAGCCATGGGTGCACGGCTCCCGGAGGAGCATGATCCAGTGTGGGGCGAGTTGCAGGCGCTTGCCGCTCCCATGGACGGCGATCCCGGTCAGGTCATCAAGGGAACGCCTGGAAGCCCGCTGGTAGTTGATCGGGTTGCATCATCTGCTTCGGTCGGGTCAGCGGCGTCCGCTGTCTCGTCCGCCCCGACCTTACCCCTCGAGACGCGGACTGCCGCGAATCGAGCGACATGGGGACGTGTTGCCCGGTGGACTACCGGCGCCATCCTCTTGAGTGGGGTCGCCTGGAGCTTGCAGCATCAGCTTCGGGGGGATCGGCCGGCGTCTCCGCCGCCCCCTGCGGTAGTTCCCAGCGAACCGTCCAGTACCGCTCCCGCACCGGCCGATCCCCCTGCGCCGAAGTCGGAAACCCCACCTGAGTCAGAACCACAGAGCACTCCGGTCCCAGATCCCTCTCCTCGTGGGACCAGCGAACCGAGGCCGGAGCCTTCAGGGCGACTGGAGTTGCGTCCCAGCGCCATCCAACTGGCACCGGGTGACTCGCTCCCGCTTCGCCTGAGCCGCAACGGCTCTCTGCTGGTGGGCAACGGTTGGTCATCCTCAGCCCCCGATGTCGCTCGAGTCGACCGAGGTCGGGTGTTCGCGCTCGGGCCCGGGCTCGCCCTGATCACGGCCGAAGATGGGACCAACAAGGTCTCGGCTCGCGTGACCGTCGCCCTGCCAGCAGGGAGTCAAATCCACGTGGATCTCCCCCCGGATACGCTGTTTCTGGGGGATTCTCTGGTGGCCCGGGCCCACCTCGCGATTCCAGGAAAGCCTGACAAAACGGTGGCACCGCTTTGGTCTTCCGAATCACCAGGGATTGTCGGAATCAGTCCGAACGGCGTGTATCGCGGTCTGCGTGCGGGCACCGCTCGGATTCATGCACGCTTCTGGGGTCTGGACGGATCCGCCCCGGTACTGGTTGGCGAGGTTGTGGCAGTGGTCACACCGGCTCCCGCAGCGCCGGAGGAATCACCCCCCATCGCCAAACCCTCACTCAGCGAATCTCTCCCTCCGGCTGTTACCAGACTGGCGGCAAGCGAGACCTGTCAGTTGGCGCTGCTGACCCAGGACCGCGCCGTCTTACCACGGGTACTGGCTCGGAGCACCGAGCGCGATCGCAAGGCCTTCGATCGGTTGCAATCCCTCTTCGAGCATCAAGAGTGGCAGGTGAAAACCCAACTGTCGGGTCGGCCTCGGCCTATCGCGGACTCGGGGGGAGTTCACTCGCAGGACTTCACCGTTCGAATCGACTATCGCGACAGCTTCGGCAGTGGAAAGACTCTGCGCCTGTTGTTCCGGGCGAGTGAAACCAGTAACGGGGCGGGTGAGTGCCGGGTAATCACGGGCTTCTGAGCCGGCATCGGGATCGCCTCACCAATTCTGTGGAGGCTTTGTGGTCAAATTCTTTCGTTGGTGCGTTGTGGTCGGCCTCACTCTCCCCGGGCTGATCTCCTGCGGAGATTCAACCGGGCCAGGCGATGAGCCGGCCATCAAGGTCAAAGGCTCCGGTAACGGCGCTGGCACGATATCGATCGCCCCCGGGGATCTGTCGTGCAGTGTTCCTGCCAGTAAGTCCTGCACCAAGACTTTCGACCTGGGTCAGGCGGTTACCCTCACGGCGGTGGCCGACCCCGGGTCGAGCTTCATGGGCTGGAACGGTGCGGGCTGCACGGGGCTGGGCAGCTGCACAATCCAAGTTGATGTGAAAAAGGTATACACGGTCGCGGCGGAGTTTGCCGAGGGAAGCGTGTTAAGCATCCTGCCACAGGGGACTGGAAGTGGGACGATCACCAGTAACCCTGCCGGCATCTCCTGCGTTGTCGTAGCAGGCAGCACTTCCGGTACCGGTTGCATTCACACTTTCCCACTGAACACCCAGGTCCAGCTCGCTGCGGTGCCTTCGGGGGGCGGATCGATGCTCCTCAATTGGGGCGGAGAGGGTGTCGCCTGCCCAGGTCGAGGCCTTTGCTCCGTACTTATGGATAGGCCCAGGTCTGTCGAAGCCGGGCTCTACGTGCCGTTCTATGCCGACAAGCTCACTACCGGCTATTACCACACCTGCGCGCTGGTGGACTCGATCGCCTATTGCTGGGGTGACAACTCCTTGGGCCAGCTCGGAATCGGTAACACCGGTGGCTGGCGGACCCGTCCCAGCCCTGTGGCGACCACTCTCAGGTTTGTCGAGATCTCCAGTCAGATTTTTCACACCTGCGCTCTCACCGCCGGAGGCGCGACCTACTGCTGGGGCGCTAACGACTATGGGCAACTGGGGACGGGGGATACCCTGGGTCGAAGCGACCCAACCCGGGTCCAGGGTGCACCGACCTTCACCACGATTTCGGTAGGCCGAGGCCAAAGCTGCGGATTGATCGCCGATGGCCACGCCTATTGCTGGGGTCGCAACGACGTGGGCGAGATGGGCGACGGCACCTTCGGTCCGCCGGTGCTTTCTCCCTCGCTCGCCGGGGGCGGGATGACCTTTTCGGCGATCTCACCAGGTGAAGCGCACACCTGTGGTCTCTCCGCGGGGACTGCATACTGCTGGGGGAACAACTATGTCGGCGAGTTAGGTAACGGGACTGACAATACCACTACTCAAGTGCCGGTTCCGGTTTCCGGTGGTCCGTTCACGAAGGTGCAAGCGGGATACTTCGGTAGCTGCGGTCTCAGCAACGCGCATCTGTACTGCTGGGGCGGCGGCTGGAACTACGCATTCGGCAACAATTCCACTGCCACATTCAACATCCCGACTCAAGCCGCCAACGGCGCCTTTCTGCTCGACTTCAGTTACGTCTCCCTCCATGGCTGCGGGATTGGCGTTGGGTTCAATCCAATGTGC
>CAZOES010000230.1:0-1734 GCA_964578865.1 uncultured Gemmatimonadaceae bacterium
GCGGCTGCTGCAGCTGCGGGAGGCGGCCGAAAAGGACCAGGCCCGTCAGCTGGGGGATGCCTTGCGGGAAGAAGAGGCCCGTCGGGAAGAGCTCAAGGCCAGCCAGGAGAAGCTGGCTGACGCACGAGCCCAGTACGGCAGCCGGCCCGGGGAAATGTCTCAGGCGGGAATGTTGCGAAACCTGGAGCTCACCATTGACGCGTTGGCGGGACAGGCCCGTTCACTCGAGGACACTCACGTGAAGAGTCTCGAGCGGGTCAATGAAGAGCGCGCCCGATTCGAGCAGGCCCGAATGGCCAAGCGGGTCATTCAGCGACTGAGAGAGCATCGCCGCGAGGCATGGGGTGTGGAAGTGAATCGTCAGGAACAGATCCAGAACGATGAATCGGGCCAGCGGGGCCGGAGCCAGGAGGGCGAGTGATCAAAGCCATCATGTTCGGGCTGGTCGCGTGTCTGCTTTCCCTGGGCGGTACCACCTTCGTCCTGGTCAGGAAGGCCACCGCGGCTTTTGAGGTCGCCGCCGCCGCTGCGAAGGACAGTGCCGCCGCGAAAGCCAAGGCGGACAGTGCCGGAGCCAAAGCAGATAGTGCGAGCGCGAAAGACTCCCTCGCCCACAACGACTCCACCAGGACGGCGCCGGAGAGCAAGCCGGGCTTGGCAGCGAAGCCCAATACACCGGCCGCTAAGCCGGTCGCCAGCAAGCCGACAGTCGACCCGGCTGCCAAGGCCGCCGCAGTAAAGCAGGTGGCCCGCGTGCTCTCGGCCATGAAAGCCGCCGAAGCGGCCAAGGTGCTGGCTTTTCTGTCTGACGAAGAAGTCGAGGGAATACTCCGCGCGGTAGGCCCCCGTCAGGCGGCTGACTTCATGACCAATCTGCCCAAAGAACGAGCGGCCAATCTGAGCCGCCGTCTTATGGCGGTGAAAAGTTAGGGAGCGATGACCAGCCCGATCTCGTTGTTCGCCATGCTGGGCGGAGCCACCGCCGAAACCGCTGCGCCGGCGCCGGCTCAGGGGGAAGACGCCGCGATCTTCGCGGCCGCACTGGTTGCCGCACTGCAACAGCTGCAGGCACCGCCGGTCAAAGTCGCGGCCCCGGCTCCCCAGCCGCAGAACCAGAGTGAGTTCGCCGAAGGCGAAATCCTCGAAGATGAGGTCGCCGAAGGGGAGTTGGCTGAGGGTGAGAAGAGCGCTGCCACGCTGGGTCAGTTGCTGGGCAAGGCTGAACTGTCGTCCGATGAGGTCGAGACGGCGGAAGTTCCTCCCGGGCCCGTCTCTCAGGCGGATGGGTACGCTGATTCGGCCGACAGCAAGGTCGATCTGATCTCGGATGAACCGGCTCTCCCGACCGGGTCCAGCTCGAAGGCCAAGGGGAGCGGGCATACAGAGCCCGAGGCTCCCAAGTCAGCGACGGTTGCCGTTAGTGCCGCAAAACCGGAAACCGCTCCTGTGGCCTCCCACCAGCCCGAGAGTGAGGCGCCGGATCCGGCCGAGCCAAGCAGCCGGATGGGTGAAGCCAAGACCGACCCTCGCCCGATCCATGGCCAACCGCGGGCCAGGTCGCCTGAAGAGCCGATGATTGCCCCTGCGCCGGGAAAGAGCCGTACCGCTAACAAGGGCCCGGTGCTGGTGGGGGAGTGGTCGCCGCCGCCGGCCGCTTTCACCGGCTGGAAGCCGCCGGTCGAGTCACCCAAGGCTCCGGAGAAGGCCGGGGAGAAGAAAGAGCCGGCCGAAACC
>CAZOES010000230.1:1834-5155 GCA_964578865.1 uncultured Gemmatimonadaceae bacterium
CCGGCTCGACCGACTCCAGTTGCTGCCACACCGATCGATCAGACACCTGAGCTCGATTCATCCGACCCGGTGGTGCGGCAGACTCAGGTCGCCAATGCGCGGCTCGCGGCTCAGCTGGCCGAACTGGTCGGGGAACAGAATGTGACCGAGTTCCGGGTGGAGCTTAGTAAAGCCAGGCGAGAGGGCAGGGCCGAGAAGCCCGAGACCGTATCGACGCCTGATGAAGCGGTCACGCCGGCGGCGCCTGAGCCGAGGATGAAGGCCCCACTGGTAGCCAAAGGCGAGGAACTGGATCAGCCGCTTCCGCTGTCCAAGCCGGTCAAGAGTGAGACGCCGATTCGAATTGAGCGCCAGAACGTCACCGCCAACCGGTTGCTGGATCTCTCCGATGCACCCCGGATCGCCGAGCCGCTAAGGGCTGCGCGGGAAGCTGCCGGACCGATTGTGCCGGTGCTGCGGAAGGAGATTCCTGCCGCACCACCCCCTGAGTCGAAACGTGAGCCGGTGCAGCCGGAGAAGCCTCGAGCCAGGGAGCAGGCTCCAAGTGAGTCTGCCGCAGCGGGTTCCAACGCTGCTCAGGGTCGGGCCGAGCCGGTGACTAACAAGAACGAAGCAGGTGCACCGCGGGAAAGTCGCGAGGCACGCAACCTGCCCCAAGAGAGTTCCGGCAATGATCGACCGGCAGGGAGTGCCGATCGGGTCACTGTGCAGGTCAGCGATGCGGAAGGCCGCCAAACCAGAATCCGCGTCAGCGTTCTCGGAGATCAAGTCAGAGCGGTAATCGTACCTCCCGACTCTGAGAGCGCCCGTCAGCTCGAACAACGGATGGACGATTTGCAGACCGCGCTGGCGCGCCAGGGCTTCGCCAGCTCCAAGGTGTCGGTGCAGCAGGCCGGCGAGAGTGCGGTCCAACCGAGTGCTACACTCGCCGGGATGGCGAGTGGGGGCGAGAGCAAGGCAGCACCCCCCGGCAGGGAACAGCCGGCGGACGAACAACGCCAGGGACGAGGCCAACGGGAGCAGCAACAGCATCCGGGGGATGGACATCGCCATCCCAACGGACGATCCCGCGATCAAAGTTCGCAGCACCGCCGGAGGCACAGCGATCTATGAGTGGAGTGGTACAAGGGCCGATCGGCCCGGCGCAGCCGACTCAGACCGACACGAGTCCCCAGGGTAAGGGGAAGAGCGCGCTCGGCAAGGATGACTTCCTCAAGCTGCTGGTGACTCAGCTCCGCTATCAGGATCCGATGGATCCCCAGAAGCCGGAGGAGTTTTCGGCCCAGCTGGCTCAGTTCAGCAGTCTGGAGTCGATGCAGAACATCGAGAAGGTGCTGCAGGCACAGGTCGATGCCGGTGGTATAACCACGCTGGCGATGAAGGCCGACCTCGGTGCTTCGTTCATCGGCCGCAACGTGATCGCGGCGGGAAACAAGCTCCAAGTGGCCCCAGGCACCGAGCACCCTCAGGTGGCGGTAGATATCGGCACCGGCGGCGGCAAGACGGTGCTGACTATCAAGGACAAGGATGGCAACACGGTCGCCACCCGCAATCTGGGATGGAAAGACGCCGGGCGTCAGACTCTCGAGTGCGGCGATCTCGACCCCGGCACCTACAGCTATGAAGTCACCGTCACCGGGGCGGGCGATTCCGACATCCCGGTCCAGACCTATACCTCCGGCATCGTGGACAGCGTCTCATTCCAGAATGGGACCGTGATCCTCAAGGCCGGTGATCTCAGCTTCCCGCTCGACAACGTGGTTGAAGTCGAGCGGGCACCCGCGGGCGCGTCAGTGCTGGCTGCCATCAGGGGCGCCCGCGTCCTTCCCTCTAGCATGGAGTCTGCCAAGCCATGATGCGGTCCCTCTTTGCCGGCGTCTCCGGTCTGCGTAATCACCAGACCCGGATGGACGTGATCGGCAACAACATCGCCAACGTGAACACGGTGGCCTTCAAGGCCAGCCGGGTCACCTTCGCGGAGGCATTCGCCCAGCTGTTGCAGGGTGCCTCGCGGCCGCCGGGCGATCTCGGCGGTATCAACCCGATTCAGATCGGGTTGGGATCCAAGATCGGGAGCATCGACCAGAACTTCTCCCAGGGCAACCTGGAGTCGACCGGTCTCAACACCGACCTGGCCATTCAGGGCGACGGACTCTTCGTGCTGAGCGACGGCAGCCGCTCGTTCTACACCCGGGCGGGCAACTTCCAGCTCGACGCCAACGGCAAGCTGGTGTCGCCGGCCAACGGCTTCAAGGTGCAGGGTATCAACGCCGACTCGCTGGGCAACCTCTCGGCCGGCTCGGCGATCACCGACATCGAGCTTCCGTTCGGTCAGAAGTCGCCGGCCCGGGCCACCACCCAGGTGACCCTGACGGGCAACCTCGACGCCCGGCAGCAGCCGCTCGGCACGGTGCTGGCGACTCAGGGCAAGGTGTTCGCGGTGGAGACGGCGGCCAGCAATGGCGGCGCCGGTTCGGATGTGAGCGGGCTCTACGCCAGCGGCAACACCAACAGCTCGATCTTCGGCATGGTACCGGACAGCACGACCGTCACCATTACCGATGGCACCAACACCCGCAACTATACCTACGTCAGGCAGGATACCGGAGTCGGCACCTTCGACTTCAACAGCCTGACCGACCTGGTGGCCGAAATCAACAACGACTTCGGCGCCGGCGGATTCAACACCATGACCGCGGCTCAGAACGCCGGCACCGGAGCGATCGGCTTTACCGCGATCTCGGCGATCGGGCTCAACATTACCAGTTCCAATCCGGCCCTGCTCAAGGCGCTGGGTGCGGCCAACGGCAATCTCGCCGCCGCGGCCACCGCCAACACCGATCAGTTCAGCCACGTGGCGGTCGCCACCGACCTGATCACTGCGCTCCGCAACGGCCAGGGCCAGAGTCTCGGCCTCACGGCCGGCAACACTATCACCATCGACGGCAACAAGGGTGGTACCGCGGTAACCTCCGGTGGTCTCGCGGTGGGCGCCGGTTCGACCTACGGCCAGCTGCTGGCTGCGATCAACACCACCCTGGGTCTGACCAACATTACCGGCGCGGCGATCGATCCGTCCACCGGTGAGATGACCGTGAATGGCGACGGCGGCACCGTGAATGCACTCACCGGGCTCAATATCCGGAGCGGGGCCGCGGGCGCTGCCAATTTCAACGCGGTATTCGACAGCCGGGCGGGCAACTACGTCGAGCGGCAGGCTGCCAGCGACGTGACCCACCAGGCGGCCATCACGGTCTATGACTCGATCGGCACCCCGATCAGCCTGAGTATGACCTTCACCAAGGACCCGACCGCGCCCAA
>CAZOES010000231.1:0-5152 GCA_964578865.1 uncultured Gemmatimonadaceae bacterium
CGCCGGTTCCACGGCACCACGCTCACCCTGCGCGGCGCTGATGCGACCGCGGGTGTGATTACCGAAGTGCTGGGGCTGAGTGAAGTCGGTGATGACAATGGGGTGCGACGGTTCGCTCCGGCCGATCCCGGCAACGGCGTGGTCGACCTGGTGCGCGATCCCGACGCCGGCGGCGGCTCGCTTGGCGCCGGGAGTGTCCACCACATCGCGTGGCGCGCGGCCGATTCGGCCCAGCAGCTCCAGCTCCGTGGCGCGGTGCTGGGTCATACCCTGAGCGTCACTCCGGTGGTCGACCGGCAGTACTTCCAGTCGATCTACTTCCGGGAGCCCGGCGGGGTGCTCTTCGAGGTCGCGACTGATGGTCCCGGGTTCCTGATCGACGAGCCTGAGACGAGCCTGGGGGAGACACTCAAACTGCCGCCCCAGTACGAGGGCAGCCGGGCGGCCATTGAAGCGATGCTGGCCCCGATCACGTTACCGAAGCTGAAGGTGGAGGCGTAGGATGACCAATCAGTTTGTACACCGCTTTGTGCCGGGAACTTCGGGCGAAACCGCCCTCCTGCTTCACGGCACCGGCGGAAACGAGGGAAGTCTGCTTCAGTTGGGCCGGTTTCTCCGCCCAGAGGCGAACTTGCTCAGCCCGCGGGGCAAGGTGCTGGAAGGCAGCATGCCGAGGTTCTTCCGCCGGCTGGCCGAGGGTGTATTCGATGAGAAAGACCTGGTGGCCCGCACTGGAGAGCTGGCCCGGTTCGTGGGTGATGCCGCGCAGCAGTATGGCTTCGATCCCCGGCAGGTCACCGCCATCGGCTTCTCCAACGGCGCCAACATCGCCGCCAGCCTGATGTTGCTCTACCCGGAAGTACTCAACCGAGGCGTGCTGCTCCGGGCCATGGTACCGATCGAGCCCGAGCCCAAAGCACTGGCCGGAACCCCGGTCTGGGTCGGGGCCGGTCGACATGATCCCATCGTGCCGGCCGCAAACACCGCTCGCCTGGCTGAGTTGCTGAGGGAGCGAGGTGCGAAGGTCCAGTTGGACTGGAGGGAGGCGGGTCATCAACTCGCCGACGGCGAAGTCGAAGCGATCGCCGCCTGGCTCAACTGAGTCGGTCGGTAGTCAAACAATGAGGGTGGCGGCGTGCACTCCACGCTGCCACCCGTTGTTTCCGCCCTTCCGCCCTTCCGCCCTTCCGCCCTTCCGCTACTCAGAGTCCGTCCGCTTCAAGTACACCGTGTCTTTGATCATCTCGTCTGCCGTCCGCAGCACCCGCAACTGGGCCGCGAACGCCCGCTGAGCCACCATCATGTCCACCATGGCATCGGCCAGATCAACCGGCTCGGCCGGAGCTGTCGGCGGGCTGGGCGCAGGATCCGGATCCTGAGTCTGGTCTGGGGGAGCGGCGAAAAGCCCCACCGAAGCAATCCGGGAGGCGGCCTCATCCACTCGTCTGCTGTAGAGCCGTAGCGCGTTGAGCGCGTTGGCCATTGCGGTGCCTGAGACGGGCATACCAGCTCCGGGCTCGTGCACGCGGCGAAACAGGGGGCCTGTCCTGGGCCCAGTGCCGCTCGTCAAGTATCGGCAAGGGGTTGAAGAACTTGAGTCGAGGCCGACGTCCGTCCTTGAAACGATCCTGAGCCGGTCACCGTATGGCTCCCCGGAACACTTCCGGGGAGCGTGAATGACCGCCTCGCTCGACCTCCTGCAGGGAACTCTCGACCTCCTGATCCTGAAGGCCCTGGCCGCCGGCCCGGCTCACGGCTACGCTGTCGCGCGGACCATTCGGGCCGTCAGCGACGCCGCCTTGGTAGTCGAAGACCGGGCCCTCTACGTCGCGCTCCATCGGATGGAGGCGCGTGACTGGATCCGCTCCGAGTGGGGACTCTCGGAAAACAATCGGAAGGCCAAGTACTACCACCTTACCGCCGGGGGACGAAAAGCCTTGCGGGAAAAGACCGCCGACTGGACCAGCTATGCCGAGGCGGTTTTTCGAGTGCTGAGGCTGGGAGGGGCTGGCGCATGATCCGTTGGCTGAAGCGGGTGTTGCCTCGCTGGCATACCGCCGAGCGGGAAGTGGACGAAGAGCTCCGCTCTCATCTCCAGTTTCGCACCGATGACCTCATAGCTCAGGGACTCGACCCCCAGGCGGCAACCCGGGAAGCAGAACGGGAGTTTGGCGACTTGCAGGGCGCCCGGGCAGACCTGCTTCGAATCGATCGAGGACACATGCGCCAGATCAGGTGGGCTTCACTCGCGGGAGATCTCCGGGGTGATCTCCGGTTCGCTTTTCGCCAGCTGATTCGCTCCCCCGGCTTCTGTATCGCCGCCGTGCTAACTCTGGCCCTCGCCGTTGGCGGCAACACCGCGGCCTTCACTCTCTTCCGGGCGGTTCTGCTTTCCCGGCTTCCCTACACTCACCCGGAGCAATTGGTCCATCTCTGGGAAACCAACCCTCGCTCATTTGGGGGGAGATCCGAAGCATCCTGGCCCGACTTCCACGACTGGCGAACCGGGGCCACCGCCTTCGCCGGACTCGAGGGATACGATCAATCCAACGTGACAGTGGTGGAGCCTGCCGGCGGGCGCATGGTGCAGGCCGGCCGAGTCACCACCGGGTTCTTCGATCTGCTTGGAGTGGGTTTCCCGCTGGGTCGGGGATTTCTGCCCGAGGAGAATCTCCCAGGAGGCGCCGAAGTCACGGTGATCAGCTACGGCTTCTGGCAATCCCGCTTCGGCGGCAGTCCGTCAGTTCTTGACAGCACCGTCGGGGTGAATGGCCGGCGCTACCGGGTGGTAGGAGTGCTTCCGCGGGACTTTCGTTTCGCCCCGGTTGGAGATGCGATCGTGTGGGTCCCGGTCGACGCCAACGATGCCGCCCGCACGCCCCGCTTCAACCACAGCCTCAGAGTAATCGGCCGGCTGCAACCGAATGCCACCATCGACGAGGCCCGGACCTCGCTCAACGCGGTGATGACTCGCCTGGCACGTGACTATCCCGAGACCAACCAGGGCCGGTCCGGGCTGGTGGTGCCGCTGGCCGAGGAGTTCACCGGCTCGGCTCGCCCGGTGATGGTGGCATTGCTGGTCGCGATGGCTCTGGTACTGGCGATTGCCGTCGCCAACATCGCCGGTCTGACCCTCGCACGCGCCCTGGCTCGCGATCACGAAATGCTGGTGCGCTCCTCGCTGGGTGCCTCGCGGGGTCGCCTGCTCCGTCAGCTGCTGGTCGAAGGAATGCTGTTGGCTGGACTGGGCGGGATGCTGGGTCTTCTCGTCGCCGGCGGCGCGACCCGGCTGGCCTCGGCCGTCCTTCCGCTCGACGTCAGGGTTCGTCTGGCTCTGCTGCAACCGGTGGCCTTCGACGGGATCGAGTTCATCTACTGTTGTGGGCTCACTCTCATCGCCGGGATCGGATTCGGGCTGGGTCCCATGCTTCACCTTCCCCGATCCGGCGGTCTCACGGCGCCCGCTACATCACGGGGAGGGACTGCCTCGCGAGGATTGCTGCGGTTCCGTGACGGACTGATCGTGGCCCAGATCGCGCTGGCGACCGCATTGCTGGCCGGCGCGGCGTTGATGGGGCGGAGTCTGTCGGCCCTGCTCGAACTCGATCCCGGATTCCGCTCCGAGTCGGTCACTTCATTGCGAGTTGCCCTCTCCGGGCCCCGCTATGAATCGTCGCCGTCGGCTCCCCAGCTGTTTTTCGAACAGTTGATAGGTGAGGTCCGGGCCCTACCGGGTGTTCGGTCGGCCGGCGCCGTATCGCAGATGCCGCTTCAGGGCGGTGGAACTCTGACGCTGAAGGCCGAAGGCGAGCCGGATCTTCCAGCTGCCGAACGGAAAGAGGTGGTGAGTCGTACCGTCGGCGGAGAGTACTTCCAGACCCTCGGAGTTCCGCTCCAGGCCGGCCGCTGGTTCACTCCCCAGGACGACAGCACTACGTCATACAAGTTGATTCTGGACGCTGCCGCGGCGCGGCAGACCTTTCCCGGCGGCAATGCAGTGGGAAGGAAGATCCGGTTTCATGCCTTTCCCGATCGGGTCTGGGAGGTGATCGGCGTAGTGGGTGACATTCGCACTGGGCCGCTGGATCAGCCGCTCCGGCCTACCATCTACAGCTACCACCTGCAGACTCCAGGGAATCGAATGTCGCTGGTGGTGCTGTCGAACAGTGAGCCCGGTGCGTTGGTCGCAGCCATTCGGGCCCGGGTGCTGGCACTGGAGCCGGAGGCCGCGGTCTATAACGCTGGGCGTCTGTCAGATCAGGTGGCCCAGACTGGACCGGTCGTCCTGCGCCAGCTTGCTTCGCTGACGGCGGTAAGTTGTGCCACCCTCGCGCTGGTGCTTGCCGTAGTCGGGCTTTACGGAGTGGTGGCGTTCACGGTGGCGCGGCGCAATCGCGAGCTGGGGATTCGAGCCGCCCTGGGTGCGGCGCCCCGGGGATTGCTGGCGCTGGTCATGCGGCACGGCTTGGGTCTTACCCTGGCTGGCAGTGCCCTGGGGCTGGGATTGAGCGCGTTGCTGGCCCGCCTGCTCGGGGCCCTCCTCTTCGGGGTGTCTCCTACTGATCCGGCGACCTACGTTGCGGTGGCTCTGGTTCTCGGTGTTGTCACCGCGGTCGCCTGCTGGCTTCCGGCCCGACAAGTTGTCCGGGTCGACCCGGCGATCGCCCTCCGGCGGGAGTAGTCCGCTACTCCCAGCCGGCCTTCTTGCGGAAGTCTTCCAGCTTTCGGCGGTCCCGTTTGGTGGGCCGCTCGTTGGTCTCTGGCACAAAAAGTACGTGGGCCGCTTTGAGCTGGAACGCGACCTTTTCGCGCTCAGCCAAACTCTCGGCGGTTTCCTGATACAGTTTGACCGCTTCTGAAGCGGGTCCCCGTCGCTCCGACAAGCCTTGGACCAGCACGGTGTGGAGGTACGGTCCCAGCCGGATCTCTAGCCGGTCACCGACCTGGATCTGCTTGGCCCGTTTTACTCGATCATCGTTCACCCGCACCTTGCCACCGTCGATCCCCTCGACCGCGAGCGCGCGGGTCTTGTAGAACCTCGCGGCCCAGAGCCACTTGTCCAGTCGGACCTTGGTCGTCTCGTTCGGCTTCGACATTTGAGTGGGCTAGTGGGCTAGTGGGCTAGTGGGCTAGTGGGCTAGTGGGCTAGTGG
>CAZOES010000232.1:0-5149 GCA_964578865.1 uncultured Gemmatimonadaceae bacterium
CCGAAGTCAGTACCAGCTCGTTCGAGGAAGCCTCCGTGACCAGCGCCGGTGCCAGCGCCAACTTTGGCAACGCCCTCTCCGGCGTGATCGGGTCGTCGACCTGGTGGAACCGGCGAAATGCCGCGGGGGAGGAGTACAACCGAGTCTACGAGAACCGATTTCTTGACCCGGCCACGAACCCGCTTTCGACCTTTTCGATCGACGTGGACGCCGGCTCCTACACCAATGTCCGGCGCTTTCTCAACGCCAACACTCTTCCGCCCCCCGATGCGGTCCGGATCGAAGAGTTCATCAACTACTTCCACTACGACTATCCCGAGCCGACCGGAGAGCATCCCTTCTCGGTGACGCTGGAACAATCGGCCTGCCCCTGGAATCAGGACCACAAGCTGCTGCTGGTCGGGTTGCAAGGGAAACACCTCGAGGCCGAGGACCTGCCGCCCAGCAATCTGGTATTTCTCATCGACGTGTCGGGATCCATGTCTTCGGACGACAAGCTGCCACTGGTGAAGCAGTCCTTCCGCCTGATGGTCCCCAAGCTTCGATCTCAGGACCGGGTGGCAATCGTAGTGTATGCCGGTGCTGCGGGGCTGGTTCTTCCGTCCACGCCGGGAAACCGGAAGTCGGAGATTCTCGCCTCGCTGGATCGGCTGGAAGCGGGTGGATCAACCGCCGGAGCCGCCGGGATTCAACTGGCCTACGAGGTGGCCCGGCAGAACTTCATGCCGCGGGGCAATAACCGGGTGATCCTGGCCACCGATGGCGATTTCAATGTCGGGCCCAGCAGTCAGACTGAGTTAACCCGGATGATCGAGGAGCAGCGTGACGGCGGAACCTTCCTGACCGTGCTCGGCTTTGGCACCGGCAACCTGCGGGACGGCATGATGGAGCAACTGGCCGACAAGGGCAACGGGCACTACGGCTACGTCGACAACCTTGACGAGGGCCGGAAGGTCTTCGTGGACGAACTGAGCGGCACCCTCTTCACCATCGCCAAGGACGTGAAACTGCAGATCGAGTTCAATCCCCTGCGAGTGAAAGAGTACCGGTTGGTAGGCTATGAGAACCGGGTGCTGGCCAAGGAAGACTTCAACGACGATCGGAAGGATGCGGGCGACATGGGAGCCGGCCACTCGGTGACCGCACTCTATGAAATCGTTCCGGCAGGCCGCGAGGACCTCAGTGAAGCCGCCCCGGGCGAGTTGCGCTATCAGAATGTTGGCCTCAACGAAACCGCCCTGAAGAGCGGCGAGTGGCTCACCGTCAAGCTGCGCTACAAGGCCCCCGCCAGCTCAACCAGCAAGCTCTTCAGCCGAACTCTGACCAGCGAGGGAATGAACAACCGCCCCAGTCAGAACTTCCGCTTCGCATCGGCGGTGGCAGAGTTTGGGCTGTTGCTGCGAAACTCGGAGTACCGCGGGGATGCCTCAGCACCCCGGCTGATTGCCCGGGCCCGGGGAGCGTTGGGCCGGGATGAAGAGGGATATCGGTCGGAGTTTGTGCAGTTGGTGGAGCGGTGGCGGAATTTGAAGGGGTATGCCTTGAACAACGAGTAGCGTGACGTGAGACGTGAGACGTGAGACGTGCTTAAGGCTGACAACGTCTCACGTCTTACGTCTCACGTTATTACCCTATCGGTCTTGCCGTTTCCACCCGGTCCCGGCCCTGCCGCTTGGCCTCGAGCAAAGCGGCATCGGCCTGGGCCGGCAGGTTCGCCACGCTGCGGGTCGTATCGGGCACCGCGGCCACCCCGAAGCTGGCACTGAGAGGCCAGCTTCTGCCCTGCCAATCCCAGGTGGACGTACCCAGCTTGATCCGGATTCGCTCGGCAACTTTGGCACCGTAGACCAGCGAGGCTCCGGGCAGCCAGACGGCAAACTCTTCTCCTCCGATCCGCGCGGCCACATCGGCCCCTCGGATGGTGTCGTGAATCAGTCGGGCGAAGTGGACCAGCGCCGCGTCACCCGCGGGATGGCCCAGGGTGTCGTTGAGCAGTTTGAACTTGTCGCAGTCGGCGTAAATCAGGGTACCCTGCGACACACCCACCCGATGCATTTCGTCGTCCAGCGCCCGGCGATTCTTGAGTCCGGTGAGCGGGTCGGTGATGGCGGCGGCACCTTCTTCCTCCAGCTTCCGGGCCCGCGCGATCCTGGGCCCGGCGTTCCGGAGCGCCTCCTGGACTTCGGCGATCACCGGCCCGATCGGGGCTCCGTCATCGTCGGTCCAGATCGCGACCGCGCCAACAGTCTGCTCCCCCGTCTTGATCGGGTAGATGATCGCTGGTGTGAAGTGGGAACGGCGATCGTGCACGATGCCGCCCAGGGGATCGGCGATGCTGGTCAACGATCCAACTTCTCCCCGTGCTACCTGATAAACCGGGCTGGCCGGCTGGGCCAGATTGTCGAGCAGGCGGCGGTCGGCCCGGCTTGAGGTACCGATCACCCGCACCCCGGCCGCGGTGTCGACTGCCACGATCACTTCCGCCGAGAGGATCCGCTCCATCTGGTAGGCCAGCCGGAGACCGATGCTGCCCAGCGATTCGATCGGCTGCTCGGCCTCGACAATGGCCTGGTCGACCATCGGGCGGCGGGCCAGTCCATCGAGCAGGGCGGCAAGATCGTCCTGCGCTTCCTTGAGCGCGGCGGCACCGCTGTCACCCGGAAGCAGCATTCCTGCCCCCAACCCGGTCGCGGCCGAATACACCAGGGTGCCTGCATCCAGCCGCTCGGTGCCGGACCCGGTCTGCTGACAGAGGATGGCCAGCCGCTGCTCGATGGTTTCGGCAGCGGTCGAAGAGAGGCGGGAACCGGGAATAGTCCGTTGCCACCGCACCGGCCGGTCGCCGTTGGCAATCGAAGTTGCCGCCCACGCACCCATCGCGTTACGCGCCTGGGCCAGCCACTTGAGCGCGGGATCGGGAGCCAGCATCGGCTCGACGCCCCGGGGACCCGACTCCGCTCTTGGCTGTGACGGTTTCGGAAGGAACCGGACCGCCACGACCCCTGCCACAGCGCCCAGTACCAGCCAGAGGACGGCACTCACTTGAGCCACCCCCGCCGGCGGAACCAGAAAAAGATGGCCAGGCTCACCCCGATCATCAGGGCCCACACCCCCGGATACCCCCATGGCTCGGGCAATTCCGGCATGTAGTGGAAGTTCATCCCGTACACCCCGACGATGAACGTGAGGGGAAGGAAAAAGGCCGAGAAGACGGTCAGAATCTGGACCACTTCATTGGTGCGATGGGCCGCGAGCGAGAGCTGCATGTGCAGCAGGTTGTTCACATCCTCCAGCAGCTCGTCGGCGTAGAAGTGCATGCTCTCGGCGTTTTCTCTCAGGTCCTGCAGCAGGGGTGCATTGCGATCCTGCCCCGCGGAGAACCGGTTGCCCACACTGATGGTGTGCCACAGCAATCGCTTGAGCAGGGCCACCCGGCGCTTGATCATGTACATCTGGTGCAACAACGTGGAGACATCGGTCCGCTGCAACAGGGTCCCCTCGAAGTCGTCCATCCGCGCCTCGGCCTGCTCCAGCGGGGGTTCGTAGGACATCACCACACCCATGGCGATTCCCGCCAGCAGCTCGATCACCAGGCTGCCACCGTTGCCCAGCTGGCCCTTGCGAGCGCACTCCTCCCATTCAGCCATGACGGTGGAGAGGTAAGGCTGGTCTTTGCGATGAACCGTGATCAGATAACTCTGGCTCCAGAACACCGCCACCTTGCGGGTGAGCGCCTGCACCGTATCGGCCATCAGGTCGGCCCGCTCATCGAAAGCCCGGAAGATGGCGAAACTGGTAGGTCCAAAGCGTTCGAACTTGGGCAAATGCTCCGGATCCAGACAGTCCGAGACCGCCGTTTCCGGCAGACCATACTCGCGGGCCACTTTCTCGAGGTCATCCCGATGGGGATCGACCAGGTCGAGCCAGAGAAAGGGCGGGTCCTGGAGTTCGATGACTTTGCGGAACATTGGGCCGTTAGCCTTTAGCCGTTCGCCATTGGCGAATTCGTCGCATGGGACAGTTCGACAAAGCCTGAACGCACACCGGAGGAGCTAACGGCAAATGGCTGACGGCTAACGGCCAAGAATTCTTATCGCCGCAACCCCAGCCCCGAATCCGTTATCAATGTTCACCACCGTGATCCCCGCCGCGCAGGAGTTCAGCATCGCCAGCAGGGCCGCGACTCCGCCGAAGGAGGCCCCATAGCCCACGCTGGTAGGAACCGCGATGACCGGCGCACCGACCAGACCTCCCACCACACTGGGCAACGCCCCTTCCATGCCTGCCACCACGATCAGCACATCGGCCGAGCGCAGCGCCTCGCTGCGGGAAAGCAGCCGATGGATCCCGGCCACGCCGACATCGGTGAGCCGCTCGACCTTGGCACCGAGAGCATCCACCGTCACGGCGGCTTCTTCCGCCACCGGGAGGTCGCTGGTGCCGGCGCAAACGACCAGCACAGTCCCGGTATCCTTAGCGTCCGACCGCCTGACCGCCTGACCGGCTGACCGCTCGCGCAGCAAGACTGTCCGGGCGCTCCTGTTCCACTCCAGCTCCGGGAACTTCACCGCCAGCGCCAGCCCCTGCTCTTCAGTCGCCCGGGTTCCCAGAAAGCCGCCGCCCTGCTCTGCCAGCCGTTCGCAGATGGTGACCACCTGCTCCACCGTCTTGCCAGCACAGAACACCACCTCGGGATGACCCTGGCGGAGCGTGCGATGATGGTCCAGCTGGGCAAACGACAGTGACTCGGTGGGAAAGTGCCGCAACCGCTCCAGTACTTCAGCCGGCGTGGTCCGTCCGCTCGCCAGCTCGTTCAACCACTGCTCCAGCCGCTCCGGCGTCACACCACCCCGGCAACGGGGGTCTGATATTCCGAGAAGATGGTCTCGGCCTCGGCCATACTCTCCACCTGGAAGAGGCGGCCACGCAAATCGCTCGCGCCGTGCAGCCCCCTGGTGTACCACCCGAAGTGCTTGCGGAACTCGATGACGGTCTTGCGGCTCTCCCCCTGAAGCCGGAGGGCCAGCCTGGCATGCTCGAGGGCGACGGCAAAGCGCTCGCCGGCCGTCGGTGCCGCCGGACGCTCCTCGCCGGCCAGCAGGGCACGAGCATCCCGGAAAAGCCAGGGATTACCGAACGATCCCCGGCC
>CAZOES010000233.1:0-5132 GCA_964578865.1 uncultured Gemmatimonadaceae bacterium
GAGCCCATCGTCTGCGATCCGGCCGATGCCTACCGCTGCTTCATGCGGACCCACATCGACTATCTGGTTCTGGGACCATTCCTCCTGGACAAGACCAAGCAACCTGAATGGAAGGAAGGCAGCGATTGGCAACAGGAATTCCAGCTCGACTGAGTCCGGCGGAAGGCCGGAAATTCGGTCTGACCGTCGGCGGTGCATTTCTCGTCATCACCGCGATCCTGTGGTGGCGGGGCAAGCACGGAGCGGTGCCCTATGTGGGCAGCCTCGGCGGGATCCTGGTGCTCGCCGGGCTCCTGGTGCCCACTTATCTCGGCCCGGTCAACAAGGCTTGGATGGGGTTGGCCCACCTGCTGTCGAAGGTCACAACTCCGATCTTCATGGGCGTAGTGTACTACCTGGTGCTCACTCCGATCGGGCTCGTCATGAAGCTCCTGGGCCATAAGGGGCTGGTGCACCAGTTGCAGGAAGGTGGATTTTGGGAAACCCGCGACGGCGCCAAGCCAGAGCCGGCGCGCATGGAACGTCAATTCTGAATCGAGGGTATGAGCGATGAGTTCCTCCGGACTGATGTCTGAACTGTGGGCCTTCATGAAGGTCCGTAAGAAATTCTGGTTGCTGCCCATCGTACTGATCATGGTGCTGGTGGGTGCCTTGCTGGTATTTGCTCAGGGCTCGGTGCTGGCCCCGTTCATCTACACGATTTTCTAGTCGATCATCCGTCCCCCGGGGACGGATGATGGCTGAAATGAAACCAGGGCCGTTCGAGGTCATGGAACCGAAACGCACCCGGGGCCGACATCTGCGTCGGCCCCGGGTTGTTCCGGACCAGTGCGCGCCTCTGGGGAACGAGACGATCCGTGCCAGCGACTGACAGCACCGCCAGTCGTGATGCATCCCACCTCGAGATTGTCCCAGCGGAAGATTGTCACGCCGAAGTAGTCGCCGAGTTCATCCGTCAGGTGTGGACCTCCACCGCCACGGCCCAATCGGTCCTGGCCGGCTGGCGAGACGGCGGGGCGAAGAATCTGGCCGAACCGGGCGTCACGCCACCCACCTGGATTGCCCTGAAATCGGGACGCTGCCTGGGGTACGTCACCACGATTCCCATGCGGTTATGGAACGGTAGCGAGGAGGCCCCGGCCTACTGGATCAAAGGCCTGATGGTGCTGCCGGAATTCCGGGGTGGACCGATTGGTTTTCTCCTGCTGAAGGCCGCTGCTGCCCGATTGCCCCTGAGCGGTGGTCTGGCGGTGGCCCCGCCCGCTCGTCGGCTGTTCGAGGCGTTGGGCTATCGTGACCTGGGCCCCATTCCCAATTACGTACAGCCCATCGCCCCTCATCGAATCCTGAGCCGTCTCGATGGGTCGGGAGCAGGGTTTTCGAGTCTGCCGCGGTGGGCGTCTTCGGTGTTCCAGATGGCCCGGAGCACCGGACTGGCAACCGCCGGTGGCTGGACCGCCGGAGTGGCGCTGCGGGCCACCGCCGCGGCCCGCCGATTGTCCGCCCTGGGAATCAGCGCAAGGCTTTGCACGGCCAACCAGGTGGCCGATCGGCTTGACGAGCTCTGGCAGTCGTTGCGCACCGGTTTCAGCGCGACCGCCGCTCGCAGTGCTCCAGCCTTGCTTCAGCACTATGCCGGAGGGGAAAGTCCCTACGTCTGGGTCAGCGCCAGCAGCCAGGGGCGGCTCAGCGGCGTGGCTGTACTGCGCCGGCCACGGCCTGAGGGAGACGAACGACTTCATGGTCTTCGGGTGGCAATCCTCTCCGACCTGCTCTACCCCCCGGCCCGGCCGGGCGCAGGACTGGCCTTGCTTGGCGCAGCGGCTGATGCGGCCCGAGAGCTGGGAGCCGAGGCTATTCTCGCAAGCGCCTCAGCCCCGGAGCTGCAGCAGTTGCTCAAGCGGCAGTGGTACGTGCCGCTGGCGGGGAACGTTCACTTCCTGTTCCGGGACAAGACCGGTAAGTCTCCCGGCTACCCGGGCAAGCTGGCTGAATGGTGGTTGACCCGGGGCGACGGATCGGCCGACGACTCGTTTTGAGATTGCACGGCAGCCCGTCAGGTTCAGCCGCGGCACCTGGTACCTCGAGGACACACGTGAAACTTGATCGACAGGGCGCCCTCGAACTGTTGCAGGCGAATCAGGGATTCACCGACCCGGAGAGCTGGGTCGGCTATGCCATCCAGCACAATTTCAAAAGAGTCGAGGCAGAGTCCGTCCCCACCTGCCCGGACTGCGGCGGCCATCCAGCCACGGGGACGGTCGGCCAGTACATCCATTACAGCTCTCTGGTTCGTCTGCTCCGGTGCCAGAGCTGCAGTCTGATCTGGGCTGATGCCCGCATCGATCCGGCGGTGATCCTCAGTCACTTCGAAGTCGCCTACAAGGGAAATAGCTACTTCGAATTTCAGCGGGGCTCGATCTTCCGGCACCTGCAGGACCGAATCGACCAGGCAGCTCCGAAGGGCGGGAGGGTGCTGGATATCGGCGGCGCCGAAGGACACCTGCTCGCGGGACTTAAGAAACGCCGGCCCGATCTCCATTGCACCCTGTACGACATTTCCGAGCGGGCGACCGCCTACGCCCGAGAGCATTTCGATCTCCCGGCGATGAGCGGGCCGATTTCGGTCTTGCGCGATCCGGCCCTGCGATTCGATGTGGTGGTTGCCAGCGACGTACTCTACTACGAGCCGGACCTGGCGGGATTCTGGGAGGTAGTTTCGAGCCTGCTTCAGGAGGGCGGCACATTGCTGGTGCGGGTGCCCAACAAACTGCACTTCATTCTGGCGGTGCAGGCACTGCGGAGAAGCGGGATGGGGGCTGCCCGATTGGCCATGGACGATCGAATCCCCTTCTTCAACACCGAGCACATCTACATCCTCAACCAGCGCTACCTGCGGGACCGGCTGGCTCGGCTGGGCTTTGGGGTCTCGGTGCTGGCATCTCCGCCGCTGCGCCAGCGCTCGCCGCTTCAGCAGATCTCCGGTTCGGGCCTGTTTCACCTGGCCCGCTTGATGGGCGGCCTCACCGGCGGCAGGGTGATGCTGTCACCCAGCATGGTGATTGAAGCCAAGCGGCTTAGCGGACCGCTCGTACCCGGATCAAACCCTCGGTAGTTGCGCCGGCGGCCAGGCGATGGCCGTCGGCATTCCAGTGACCATCCCATCCCAGGAATAGCGGAGCATTGGTATCGGCCGCCCACTTCTGAAAGCTGGGCAGCAGGTCGACTACCGGGATGTTCAGGCTGTCGGCCACGGCAGTGATCATTCGTTGCGGCTGGTCAATGTGCAGACCGGCGGTGGAAAGACTCTCAGCTTTCAAGGCGGTGCTGAACCCGCTGTCGGACAGCTGGAAATGGATTGGCAGGAGGACGATCGCGAGATGCGCCCCCCTGGCCGTGGCCGAGTCATTGATCTGCTGCAGCAGGAGCCGCGTCAGTTTCAGTCCCTGGGTTATCCGGGGCGGAGTCGGCTCTTCGAACAGCTGCACCACATGAGACCGGAGTTGCTGCGCGGTACGGCGGATCTCGCTGCCATGACGGACCCGGCGCCACAATTGGTAGAGCTGAAACCGGGTGGACAGGTAGGCCTTGAACTCGGTCATATGGTAGTCGACAAACGACATCGGCGCCCGCTGCAGGGTGACCAGACTGTCGCCGTCCATCCGATGCCACTCCAGTCGCAGATTGTCGTTCAGGTCGTTGTGCAGAGTCATCACGACGACAATCAGATCCGGCTGGTACGCCAGACCATAGCTGGTGAGATAGCGGAGTTCGTCATCCGTGCCCCACCCGCCCACTCCGGCGTTGATCAATTCGATCTTCTTGCCGGTGCGTTTCTGGAGTTCCTGTTCGACCAGGTAGGGCAGCGATTCTTCAAACGGGACCTGGAGCGCTTCCATGAAGGAATCGCCCAGTAACAGGATCCGGAACACCCCGGGCGGCTTGGCCAGGGGATGTTCGACGTCCCGCATCCCTACCGAGTTGAAGGTCACATCGTGACCGAACTGAGGGAGATAACGGGTGATGCCGGGGTAGTGCATCCCCAGGCCGTACCGATCCTGGTGGGTAATCCCGGTGGGCTGGGGGAATATCATTCGCACCGCCAGCTCCGCCACCAGCAGGGCAACTATCAACGAGCCCAGGATCAACAATCCGTTTCGAATCCACTTCATAGACGATTTCAAATCGGCCTCTGCATGCCGGTGGTACGACTAAGGATGACGCCGCCGCCCATAGTGCACCCCAGGTGAGGGCGGCGGTGCTGGGCCGGGGCCGCCCGCAGCAGCCGCCGCAGCCTGACGCTGGGCCCGTATCCGCCGATGAATGAACGGTAACGCGCTACCGACCGCGAGAGTGACCCAGAGATGGCCGAAGTAAAGCAAGGAGAGGAACAATCCATTCACGACCACCGCCAGGATCGCGGCCCGGATGGCATCAGCGTAGCAACTCAATCGGAACAGCTCTTGATCGACCGGGGCGCCGGCCGGCGGCCTCTTGTAGTAGAGCTTCCCCAGGGCCTTCCAGGTATACCAGACCAGGATGGCCGCCGCGAGGAATCCGATGGTTCCAAATTCGGAGAGCAACTCGATGGGGAGCGAATGGGGCACCATGGTGCCCGAGAGGTTGCGGTGAAACTTGACCATCTGCTCGGCCGACTGATAGTCACCGACCACCCAGCGGTAGTTGCCGGCTCCAATACCGATGAGGGGATGGGTCACCCACATCTTCAGGCCCATCTTCCAGAGCTCGAGGCGTACGTCACCGGTTCCGGTTTCGTAGTCGCCGCTGGTTTCGATCTCAGCCCAGAAGGCCGGCCCGGCGAACGCGATCAGTGCCAACCCGGCCACAGCCACGACCCCCAGGCCCAGCATCTTCTTGGGAGATCGCCACCAGCAATAGGCCCCTACCGCGATCAGACCGAGGAAGCCGCCACGGGAGGGATTCTCGCCCACCGCAATCGCGGCCACGAAGATGGTAATGGCTACGATCAGGCCCAGTTTGAGAAGGCGATTCTTCTCGACGATCAGGGAGAAATAGGCCAGGGCCACCCCCATGCACATGAGCGCCGCGACATAATTCTCGTCTTGCGCTCCGGCACTTCCTGAAGGACCGAATCCCCGGTGGGTCGCACC
>CAZOES010000234.1:0-5019 GCA_964578865.1 uncultured Gemmatimonadaceae bacterium
TGTTCTCCTCCGCGGTGCGGTCCTCCAGCAGGCGGAAATCCTGGAACACGATGCCGAGACGGCGCCGCAGACGGGGGATTTCGGACGGGGTCAGCGCATTGATGTTGAAGCCGGAGACCCGCACGTCGCCGTGAGACGGCCGCATGGCTCCGTACATCAGCTTGAGCATGGTCGACTTGCCTGCACCGGAGTGGCCGGTGAGGAAGACGAACTCACCCTTCGCGATGTGGAGGGAGACGTCCTTGAGGGCAACGCCCTTCGGATAGTCCTTACTGACGTGGTGGAAGCGAATCACCCGGGGAAGATAGGGCTAACTGCTGGGGCTGTAAAGCTTTGGAGCCCTAAGCTCGGTCGAGAAAACGTGAAACGTGAAAAGTGAAACGGGGCACCTTTCACTTTTCACCTTTCACGCATTCACCCCAAGGCCTGATCCAGATCCGCAATGATGTCTTCCGAATTCTCGATGCCACAGGAAAGTCTGACGAACCCGTCGGGAATTCCCTGCCGGGCCCGTTGTTCCTCGCTCAAGCGACGATGCGAGGTCAGGCGCGGTTCGGAGATCAGACTCTCCACCCCGGCCAGGCTGGGCGCATGCTTCACCAGCTTGAGCTTCTTGAGGAACTTCTCCGCTGCGCGGGTCCCGCCTTTGAGCTCCAGTCCCACCATTCCACCGAAGCCATCCAGCACTGAAGCGGCGTAGGCGTGATCGGGGTGCGATGGCAGACCGGGGTAATGCACCCGGGTGATCTGGTCCCGGTTCTCGGCCCAGCGAGCCACCGCCATTCCGTTCACGTTGTGCCGCTGCATCCGCACATCCAGGGTGCGCATCCCCCGCTCCACCAGCCAGGCAGCATGCGGGTCGATGGCCTGACCCCACAGTGTCATCAGCCGGGTGACTTCTTCTACAATCGAAGTACTGCCGGCCACGGCGCCGGCGATGACGTCGCTGTGTCCGTTGAGATACTTGGTGGCACTGGTAATGACGATATCGGCGCCGTGCTCCAGGGGCCGGAAGTTGATCGGACTCGCAAAAGTGGAGTCGACCAGCAAGGCCACTCCCCCATCCCGGGCGATCTGAGCCATGGGCTTGAGATCGATAACCCGCAGCACCGGATTGGTGGGAGACTCGACGAAGATGGCCCGGGTACTTTTCCGCACCGAGCGGCGCCACAGCCGAGGCTGGTCGGGGTGCACGTAGGTCACGTCGATGCCGAGGCGGGTGAACTCCTCGTCGAACAGACGGCGAGTGCCACCGTAGATCGCGCTGCTGCTGAGGAGATGGTCACCGGGGCGGAGCACCGCGAGATGAGCCAGGGCGGTCGCACCCATACCGCTGGCCACGAAGACTCCGGCTTCGCTTCCCTCCAGCGTGGCGTACTTGGCGCCCAGGGCCAGCTGGTTAGGGTTGTTGCCGTACCGGGAGTACATCACTTCGTCGGCCGAACCGACCGGATTGGTGAAGGTGCTGCTCTGGTAGATCGGCGAAATGACCGGGGTCCAGTCACCCTGACGCGATGGGGCGCCGTGGATGGCGAGGGTCGAGAGACCGAGCTTCCGTTTCATCGGGGGATGGTCAGGAGAGAGGCTCCGGCGCCAGCGGGATCACGAATCCTTCCTCGCTGCTCTGGGCCAGTCGGAAGCGAGCGGTACGGAGTTCGGCACTGACTCGTCCGACCATTCGAGCCACCCCGCTGGCGGCATCGTGAATCAGGGCCGTGAGATCATGATGTTCCAGCACATGCTCGATGGCCTCGAGCTGCTCTTCCCGCAGTCCCTGCAGCACGATGGTGGTTCCAGCCACCGGTTCCAGCAGCAGCTTGGCGATGACCTCATCGGCGCAGCTGAAGTCGACCAGTCCCACTTCCGAGAAGTCGATCAGGGCCAGCGCAGCCGGCGCGGACGCGAGCCGCTGCTGGATGCTGCTACGCACCGCTCGCCCGGTGGAACGGGTGACCAGATCGCAATAGGGTCCCTGGACGGTTTCCCGCAGCAACTGGTCAACCCGGATAGTCTGTGTCATCCGGTGGAGCTCTCCTGAGCTGGAATCACGATCTGAAGCTGGGCGCCGGGGAATTGGGCCAGGTGTTCGGTCATCGGCGGTTCGTCATCCCAATCGGGGACGATGGCGATGCGGGCGGTGCCGCTCCGGATCGCCAGCTTCCCGCTCCATCGTCCGAGATAGCGTTTGATGCCCGCGATGCCCTGGCCTCGACCGGGATCACGGAACCGGCTGGTGTTCTGGATGACTGCGGCCTCGAGGGCGGCACTGTCTCCCCAACGGTCGCCGAATCGGCGGGCCTGGGTGGCTTCCAGCGAACGGCGGAATCCGACACCGCCATCACTCACCGCGATGACCACCACTCTGCGGCCCAGCCGTTTGCGAAAGGTGTAGGCGTGCACCGCCACCCACCCGCCGGTTCCGGCGTGCTCCACAATATTCTGACATGCCTCCGAAAGTGCCATGGCGAATCCCATGGTCGCCTTTGCATCGATCCCCAGTTCGTGGGTCAAAATGCGGGCCGCACCCGCCTGGATCTTGCCGACCACCGCGTGGACGTCCTCGGAGGCGCGAACCGGGGTGACATCGAGCAGGACGTCGGACTGCTCGTCCGGCTTGATCCGGGGCAGCTTGCCGTGAATATCGAACAATTCGGCCGCGTGAGCGAAGAACCCGGTGCGAGACCAGTAGCGTCGCACATCCTCGGCGGCGGGTACGGTAAAATCGGGCTTGGGGCCGCCGGCTTCCCTGATGGCCTGCGCCGCGGTCAGCATGGTCACCAGGCCATAGGGCGAGGCCCACTGGGCCGGACGGGCGTCGAACACCATCCGGTCGTTGAGCGGCCCGGCGGAGAACGAGGCGGCGAATTGTTCGAAGCTCTTGTCGTCAAACGACGCCGGAATCTCGACGATTCGGCTCACGCGCCAACCCCGACCAGTTCACCCTTGAGCAGCCGGCCCAAAGTCGTGGCGCCCCTAAGCGTGGCATTCCGGGCGGCGAATCGCTGGGCGGTCTGGATCGCGGTCTCGGTCTGATCGCCGGCAACCAGCCGGGCGCACAGGGCGGCACCGAAGACGTCGCCGCAGCCGGTCGGGTCGATGGCATCGACGGTTGGTGCTGGAAGTAACGCCGTGCGGATAGGAGTGGGCGAGTGGGCCAGTGGGCTAGGGTCGTGGGTCTTGCCCACCAGCCCACCAGCCCACGGATTCTCGGTAGGCCGGAAGTAAACTGCCCCACGGGGTCCCAAGGTTACCACCAGCAATTTGACTCCCGCGGCCATCGCCATCGCGGCCAGGGCCATCGGATCCGGCGCGAACTGGGCCATCTCGTCTTCGTTCATCTGCACCACATCGAAGCAGCGGAGCCAGGCCAGCGGATCGGCCAGCGGCTTGAGCATCCGGACTCCATCCTGGGGCATGCCGAAGAGCAGGCTGTGCATGTCGGCGTAGATCAGGCCGTGATAGGCCTGCCGCAACGCCTGGACGGTCCCCAGTTCCATCTCGAATCCGGAAATGAAATTGAGGTAGAGGGCGTCGAGGTCCCGGACCATGGGACCCAGTTCGCCCCAGGTCCAGCCGGGGACTCCACCCTGCATCCGCTCGCAGCGCCGTTCAGCCGACTGATACCGCAGGGTAACCCGATTGTTAGGCACCGGTACGTCGACACAGCGGCCGCCCGGAACCAGGTGAGTCAGGGTCCGGAGCAGGGAGGCGGCTTCGTTGCGAAGATCGCTACCGACCTTGATCAGCGGCACAATCTGCCAGTTGGGGTCGAGCGCGGCCTCGAGCCCGCCCAGAGCGTACGCGATCCCGCCCCACTCTTCGACCGGAGGCGCGGCCGGGTCACGGCCGTGGATCACATCCCAGACAAGACTGCCGACAATTCCCAGCTTCTTCACACAATCCCAGCTTCTCTCTGCTCGATGAATGCCCGAGCGGCGCCGTACACCCCGGCAACCCCGGTCAACGTCCCCGGCACAATCCGGCACACCTGCACCGCCGGCTTGAAGGCTCGGCGCGAGACTTCCCGAATGAGCGGGGTAAACAGGTGATCTCCCGCCAGGGTCACTCCGCCGACGATCACGACCGCTTCGGGATTGAAGATGTTGATCAGGGAGGCCACTGCCGCACCGAGGAACTTGGCTGTGTCGGTTACCACTTCCAGAGCGAGTGAGTCGCCCGACTGGGCGGCCTGATACACGGTCTGCGCGGTGATCGCCCGCAGATCTCCGCCCACGTACGATGGCAGGATGGACTCGGCCCCGCTCTCGAGGGCTTCGACCGCGCGCAGGGCGATGTTGGGTCCCGAGGCATAGGCTTCGACGCAACCATAGTTGCCGCACTTGCAGCGCCGCCCGTTGGCGTCGATGGTCATGTGACCGACTTCACCGGCGATATCCGAGGCACCGTGATAAAGCTTGCCGTCGATGATGATTCCCCCGCCGATGCCGGTCCCAATGGTGAAGCCGATCGCGATTCTGGTGTTGCGGGCCGCGCCCTGCCACCACTCGCCCAGGATGGCGCAGTTGGCATCGTTGTCGAGCGCGGTGACCAGGCCGAGTCCGTCTTTGAGCCGGGCTCGGAGGGGCATGTTGACCCAGCCGAGATTGGGGGTCAACAGGACCACACCCGATTTGGTATCCAGCGGTCCCGGAGCGCCGACGCCGATGCCGATGATCTCTGCGTCGGGCGCCTTGGTGCGGGTCTCCGCCATGCTTTCCTTGGCGGCCTGGATGATCCGCCGGACCACGGCGTCGGGGCCTTCCTCCGCGCCGGTGGGCACACTTCGAACACCATGCAGCACACTGCCGTCTTCCGAGACACAGCCGGAGACGATATTGGTGCCGCCGAGATCGATGCCGACGATGAAGCGCATGGATTAGTGGGCTAGTGGGCGAGTAGGCCAGTGGGCTAGGACGTAATGATAGATCGGCCAGCGGCGACTCACTACCCCGACGTTTCCGAGACCACCAGCCCACCAGCCCACCAGCCCACCAGCCCACCAGCCCACCAGCCCACTAG
>CAZOES010000235.1:0-5010 GCA_964578865.1 uncultured Gemmatimonadaceae bacterium
AGACTACGGTCCAAAGAGTTGAATGAGGTTGCCGTCGTTGTCGCGAATGATCACATTGGCCCGCTGACCTGGTTGGGCCGGGAACGGGCCATAGGCGATATCGGCTTTCTGGATCCGCAGCCGAGCCAGCGCGGCTTCGTAGTCCCGAGCAATGAACCCGGCTTTCATGATCCCGCGACTCGGCCCGTTCGACTTTGGCGCTGCGCCATCCTGCTGAATCAGTTCGACGATCAATCCATCACCCTCAAGAATCACCACTTTGGCCTCGGGAATCTCCCGCGCAACTTTGAGCCCGAGCTTGTCGCTGTACCAGGCGGTGCTGGTCTTTACATCGGTTACAGAGAGGGCAAAGAAGGCACCCGACGCCTGCATGCTCGATTGTTCCAGGGTGTTGTATCTAGTGGGGCCCGTCGCCAGGGCTGCGCAAAGAAGTGCGACCGACTGGAGCTTCATGACTTCCTCGGGGTGGGGATGGCTGCCGTACGTCCACCCGGCTCTCCAGGTTACCGGCCGCTCCACCCTCGGATGGCGGCGATTTTCACCGGAGCTGTTGCGGTCGACAACTCGACCGCTCGATAGTGGGTACCCCGAAGGGGCCGAGCGGCCCCGGAAACTTTACTTTGCGGTCAGCACCAGTAGAACGCTCAGGCAAACCAGCAAGGCGCCCAGCACTCGCCGATACACTCCCTCGGAGATCCCACTCAGCAGCGGCACTCCGAGGACGGTACCGATGGTTACCCCGCCCGCCAGCAGGAGCCCGAGCCGCCCGTTGGCTGCAATCGCCTCCCATCGGGTAGCGAGGTAGACTGGAACTCGAGCGGCATCGACCAGCAGCGCCGAAGCGGTCGCCGTCGCCACGATCTGTCTCGGAGTTAGTTGAAAGCCTAGCAGGGCCGCGGCCCGGATCCCACCCTGGTTGCCCACCAAGCCGCCGAAGGCGCCGGAGAGCGCTCCGGTCAACAGACGAACCGAGCGACCCGGCGGAAGCGGGATGGGCCGGCGAAGCAGTTCGGTCACACCGGCCAGCAGTAGCAACCCAGCCAGCACGTAGGTAAGCGCGGAACTGGCCAGGCGGGTCTGCAGCAACGCTCCCAGCAGGCCTCCGCCCGCACTGGCCAGCCCGAACTGGCGAAAGGTCGGGCCGTGGACTTCCTCTCTCAGCCGCCAGAGTCGAAGGCTGGTGGCCCACACGTGCGGAAGAGCAACCACCGCGACGGCGATATCGGTTGGAAGGGCGAGAATCACGAGTGGGGTCAGCAGGCTACCGATGCCGAAACCCGAAACGGCGGCGATGGCCCCGGCGACGATGGCGACGCCGAATGCCAGCCAGGGGTTCATCGATGTCCCGAGTGGAGCCGCATGGTCCGGGTCGCCAGAAACACTTCTCGCAGGAAGTTCAGCAGGCCGACGATCAGGGCGATCATGGCACCGACGAACAGGACTCCCACCACCACTGCGACATTCAATGTCAGAAAAGCACCGATGAACATCAGGACGATCAGCGTGGCGATGAGGAGCGCCGAACTGGTTACCATGGCGATACTGCGGTTGATCAGCGTGGCACGAGATGTCAGTATATCGAGTTCCCTGTGTATCTCGGGAGAAGAGGGTCCCGCATCCAGCGCCCGGGCCCGGTCGATGATCCGGGCCAGCCGATTGGTCAATACGGTCAGCAGGGCGCTCACCCCGGTAATCAGGAAAACCGGAGCAACCGCAAGCTGAATCACATGGGCGATGGACGCAAGATTGTTTTCCTGGGGCACCGCGGGCTCCGGATGAAGGGCGCCGATCGATCAGGGCGATAGTGGTGGACCGGGCAGGCGCTCGCGATCGTTGGACTTGGCCAGCATCCGTTCGGTGAAATCGAGCCGTTCCTGCACCTCAGCCAGTTCCTGGCGCACCTGGTCCAGATCGGCCCGCAGCTCGCCCAGCTCAGCTTCCCCGCTGGCGCCGATCTGCCCGCTTCGGATCCGGGCTTCTTCGATTCGCATCTGCCAGTATTTCTGCAGGCCGTGAAGGGCGATGGCGAGCACCGGAATGCTCAGGGCCAGGATCGGGATGAACAGGACGATAGTATGGCGATCCATGATCTATGCGGTCTCGCTTCCGCCGGCAGATTTCAGTCCTCTTGCGACAAAGCCCAGTCCTCCGGCGATCAGCACCAGCATGACCAGTGTGTCGAACAGTGAGCTGGGCTGGAAGTAGATCGACAGGTGCGAGATGATTCCGACCACGATGATCAAGGCACCGGCGATGGTCAGAAACCATCCGGCGATGGAGCGGCCGTTGAAGAACAGGATACCGATGCCGATCAACAGCGGAAAGAGCGACAGCCCGAAAGCGTTGTAGCCGTAGAAGAACCAGCCTCCACTGGTCACCGTCACCCGGGTCAGCAACAGGTAGCCTCCGGCGATTACCATGGCGACGCCACCGAAGAATGCACCGATCCCGCCGGGAGTTCCGCCCGCACCTTTCATGGTATCATCCCTTGAGAAGGTTCAGCTGAATGAGGCTTGCGCCGGTACACTTTGCGAGCCACCAGGATCGGGCCGCCAACGGCGGTCAGCCATCCCAGCAGAATGACCAATGGTGCCACGCCGTTGGGCAGCACATCGCTATGGGGGCCGGCCAGGAAAAGAACCAGGAAGAAGGTGACCGGCAGCGCCACCACCGCAGTCAGCAAACCGGCGAGAATTGCCCGGATCATCGTGTCTTCCGAGTGCCGACCAGTAGCAGGAGGACACCTGCGCCGATGCACGTCCCGGCCACCCATGGTGGAATCGTCTCTTCCTGCTTGAGACTCGCCTTGAAATCACCGATCGTTACGACGTCCTCCCGCCGGTGGAACTTTGGCTGTTTCCAGAAAATGAAGGTTCCGGCGGCGATGAGGCACACTCCGATCAGCTGGACCACACGCATGGGCAATCTCGGATCTGGGTATTGGGGACGATCTACCGGTCGGACACGCCCTTGTGAACCGTCAAAAGCATCTCACTCTCGGTCACAGCCATCACGGTATGAGGCACATTCGGTTGCAAGGCCAGCAGCCTCCCTGCGGTCAGGTCATAAGCTTCCTCTTCGGCAACAACCCTCAAATGCCCGGCCAGGGCCAGGATCGTCACCACCCCGTCGGCTTTGTGTTCTTTGAGGATACCATTCGGCTCGAAGGAAAAGGAAACCAGGGTAACCGGACCATGGCGAAACACCGCGATCTGCCGGTGCCCCGCCACGGACTTATGGGGTTCGCGGCGAAGCGCGGCGGCAGTACCGGGCAGATCCACCAGCTGTACCGGCGTGCCGAGCCGGTCTTCCGGATGGGGGCGAAGACGGTCGGAGCTGGGCATTATCCCTCCGGGGTGAGCGGATCGAATGGACAGGGAAATTTAGTACCCTCGTGCCATCGCCGTCGCGGCGAACAGCATGGCCAGCAGAAGCGCGATCTGGACCCTCGAAGTCGCCAGGAACCGGGGCGCCAGACGCGTATCTGGGACCTCTCCTCGGGCGATGGCTTTTCGCCATTTGGGAAGCGTGACGATTGGCCCAAACTCCAGCACAAGGATCGCAGCGAACAGCGCCATCTTCAGCCAGAACACGTGGTTTGCGGTGTAGTAGGCAGTGGCCTTCTCGGTACCTAGAAACAGCCGAGGGAGACCGGTGGCAAGCCAGAGCAAGGCCGCGATCCCCCACCAGACGTCGGCAACGAGGGCGCGTTTCACCGAAGCCGGATCAGTGGGAAGGCGCAGCGCGGCGGCGCGGGCCCAGATGGCGCCGAGCCCGATGCCGAAGGCCAGGAGGTGGAAGGCGGCGAGGAGCCAGCGGAGCATTGAGCGGGTGTGTTCGGGGTCGTGGATGAGCAAACAGGTAGAGCCGACGGAATGTGGCGAGCCGGCGGAGGAATCGACAGCCTCGGGTCGGCAGCTAAATCGTCACTCCCGCGTTTTCTCGCTCTGGCCCCATCACCTCAAGTCACTATTGATGGAGGCATGCTTCTCGACCAACTGCGCAACGCCCTCCGGCTGCGACACTACAGCATTCGCACCGAGAAAGCCTATGTCCGTTGGGTTCGCCGGTTCATACTCTACAATGGAAAGCGCCACCCAGCCGAGCTGGGCGGGCCCGAAGTCACCCGATTTCTCAGTTATCTCGCCGAAGAGCGCCATGTCAGTGCCTCGACCCAGACCCAGGCCCTCTCCGCTCTGCTCTTTCTCTATCGTCACGTACTCAAGCTGCAGCTTCCGTGGATGACGGAGGTCATCCGGGCCCCGAACCGGGTCCGGTTGCCGGTGGTGCTGACCAGGGATGAGGTCAAGGCAATCGTACGTCGGCTCCAGGGGCCGGAACGACTGGTTGTCATGTTGCTGTATGGAAGCGGCCTCAGGCTCCTGGAAGCCTTGCGTTGCCGAGTCAAGGATATTGACTTCGACCAGGAGCAGATTGTGGTCCGGGGCGGCAAGGGGGACAAGGACCGCATTACAATGCTGCCCCAGTCGCTCAAGGCAGAACTGCGGCGACATCTCTCGGAAGTCCGGGTATTGCATGAGAAAGACGTGGCTCGCGGGGGCGGCCGAGTCACGTTACCTACTGCGATTGCAGCGAAGTTCCCCAATGCCGACCGGGAGTGGTGCTGGCAATGGGCCTTCCCCGCCAGCCGGGTTACTCCCAATCCCCAGACCAATGAGTCCTTCCGCCAGCACATCCACGAGAGTGCGGTCCAGCGGGCGGTCCATTCCGCTGTACGCGGCGCTGGGCTCACCAAGCGGGCCACCTGCCACAGCTTCCGCCATTCATTCGCGACCCATCTTCTGGAGGATGGATACGACATCCGGACGGTACAGGAGCTCCTTGGGCACTCTGACGTCAGCACCACGATGGTATATACTCACGTTCTGAACCGAGGGGCGTTCGGGGTTCGGAGCCCGGCGGACAGGGGGTGAGGGGGCGGGGGCGGGGGGCGAAGGGCGGAGGGTGGGGAACAGACACGAAAGGGCAGATAGGGGCTGGGAATTCCCA
>CAZOES010000236.1:0-240 GCA_964578865.1 uncultured Gemmatimonadaceae bacterium
CTCGTCCTTGTCGTCGATGTAGCGGATGCCGGCTTCGGCGAGCGGGTCACCCTTCTACATGCGCTTCATCATTAGTCCTCGTCCTCCTCCAGCTTGCGGTCCGATGCATCGCGGCTGGGGGTGTAGTCGTGTTCGTTGACCACCACCAGGAAGCGGAGCACTCCGTCGTCGAGCTTGATGGCGCGCTCGAATTCGGGGAGCGACGAAGCCTTGGCTTCGAAGTTGGCCACGACGTAGTAG
>CAZOES010000236.1:250-4881 GCA_964578865.1 uncultured Gemmatimonadaceae bacterium
TTCGCGCTTCTTGATGGGATAGGCCAGCGTGCGCTTGCCCCAGTGGTTCACCTTGATGGTGTCCTCACCGGGCTGCTGGATCAGAGTGTGGAAGCGGGAGAGCTTCTCGTTGATAGCGGCTTCTTCGAGGGCACTATCGAAGATATAGACCGCCTCGTACTGGCTGGGCATGTCACCGTCCTTTGGTCTAGTCGCCCCGACCCTGGTGAGGGGTACGGGGAGGATGAATGTTGGGGCGGGAAGCATAATGGGGAGAAGGGGTTAGGGCAAGGGAACGGGCATGCAGCGGGCGTGGAACGGGCGACCAGCGGGCACGTGAGGTTTTGTTGCCCGCATGCCCGCTATTCGCCCGCTCTCAGCCCGCCTCTCCCTGACGGGCGGTTGCGAACCCGGCCTGTGCCGCCAAGTTATGGCGAGTCCTTCCGGCAGTGGCCCCCAATCAGGAGAATCCCCATGTCTCGCTCCCTCGCCGCGACCGCCGTGTTCGCGGTCCTGCTCACCGGTGCCTGTGCCGACAACAGCTCGGCCCCGGAGACCACCACTCCCGATGTCGCGGCCAACCACGACGGTCATCACGGACCCCGGGGTCCCCGCCTCACCCCGCAAACCAGCGGCACCACCAATCGACTCCAGGCCATCAGCCCGGTGAATGAGTGGGTGGTCTGGGCCAGCGGGGTGAACGGGACCTATGCCCGAACCCTCAATGGTGGGCGGACCTGGGAAACCGGTGTGGTGCCCGGAGCCGAGACGCTGCAGTTCCGCGACGTCGAGGGGATCAGTGCGCGGGAGGCGTATCTGATGGCAGCGGGAAGCGGGACCGACTCACGGATCTACAAGACTCGTGACGGTGGAAGGACCTGGACCCTGCAGTTCCAGAATGAGGATCCCAACGCCTTCTACGATTGCTTCGCCTTCTGGACCCCCAATCGGGGTATCACGTTCAGCGATGCGGTGAATGGGCGCTTCCCGGTGATTGCGACGCGGGATGGGCGGACCTGGCAGGACATCGGCGACCGGCTCCCGGCTGCACAGGCGGGAGAAGCGGGCTTCGCGGCCAGCGGTACCTGCACGGCGGTGCAGGGTGGTCAGCGGGCCTGGATCGCAACTGGTGGTGCAGAGAAGGCGCGCATTCTGGCGACCACCGACGGCGGGAGAAGCTGGAACTCGTACGACACCCCGATCGTGCAGGGCACTCCCAGCTCGGGCGGGTTCAGCGTCGACTTCCGCGATCCCTGGCATGGCATCCTGGGTGGCGGCGAACTGGCCTTCCCGGACAGCTCCTCCAATAACATCGCCACCAGCCGGGACGGCGGGAAAACCTGGACGCTACGGACCCCGACTCCGTTTACCGGCGCTGTGTATGGGTTGAGCTATATGAAGGAGAATGGCTCGCGCGCGGTGCTGGCGACCGGACCGAAAGGGGCGGCGTGGTCACCCGATGAAGGCGACACCTGGTTCCTCCTCCCCGAGACGACCAACTACTGGGCCGTTGCCTTTGCCAACCCCCGGGCTGGATGGCTGGTGGGGACGGAGGGGCGGATTTTGAAGGTGAGCTTCTAGGCGCCTAGTCGCTTCTAGTTGACATTCTACCTGAGCATCTCTATGCTTTAGTAGAATGTCTACCCAAGAGAACGACCGCGAGGCCCTCCTCCAGGGCACCCTCGACCTCCTCATCCTCCGGACCCTCGCTCCGGGCCGGGCCCACGGGCACGATATCGCCCTCACCATCCAGCGGGAGTCGGGCGACACTCTGATCGTCGATCACGGTTCTCTCTATCCGGCGCTGCAACGGCTGGAGAAGCGGCGCTGGCTCACGGCAGAGTGGGGTGTGTCCCCGAACAATCGCAGGGCCCGTTACTACGAACTGACCCCGCTGGGGCGCAAGCAGCTGCAGGTCGAGGTGGACCGGTGGCAGCGTCTGGTGGTCGCGGTTGGCCGGGTGCTGGGGCCGGAGTTCGCTCCAGGATGAGCCGCCGGAGCGATGAGGACTTCCGGGAGGAGATTGCCTCCCATCTGCAATTCGAGGCCGATCGGGTTGCCGCGGCCGAAGGCCTTTCGCCCGACGCGGCAGCCGAAAAGGCTCACCGCAATTTCGGCAACCTGACCCGGGTACAGGAACGGTTCTATGAGTCGAGCCGCTGGCTCTGGCTCGAGCGCCTGAGGCAGGATCTGGCCTACGGTCTTCGGGGTCTTGGTTCCCGTCCCGGCTTTACCCTGACCGCACTCCTCACTATTGGACTCGGCATCGGGGTGAACACCGCGGTGTTCACTCTCTTCTACGGTCTGATTGCCCGACCGCTGCCGGTCACTGACCCGGGCCGGCTCTACAACATCTATCAGCAATTTTCCGGCAACTACGGCCGCCGGGTCGATGGGATGACTTCGCTGCTGGCATTGCCGGAGTATCGCCAGTACGTGGCGGGCACTCATGCCTTCAGCGGTCTGGCCGCCTACGGCGAGATCGGAATGGCCTTCGAAGCGGCGCGGGATGGGACCGCCAAGGGTCAGCTGGTCACCTGTAACTATTTCAGTGTGCTGGGGACATCACTCGCGCTGGGCCGGGGTTTCGGGAGCGATGAATGTGGGTCCGGCGGGAGCGCGCCGGTCGCGGTGATCAGCCATCGCACCTGGCGTGACGCTTTCGCCGGCGACTCCAGCATCCTCGGCAAGACGATTGAACTGAATCACGCCCATCTCACCATCGTCGGCGTGGCCCAGCCCGGGTTCGGTGGTGTCGGTCTCGAGACGGCGGATGTGTGGATCCCGATCCTGCAGCAACCGCTGGTCGACCGGCAGCGAGACTCGCTGCTCGAATCGGAAACCAGCTGGCTGTATGTGATCGGCCGGCTGGCTCCCGATGCGACGGTCTCGCAGGCCCAGCGCGAGGCCGATGCCGTAGCCCGGTCGCTGGATGGGAGTCATCCGGGCCGCACAACCAGGGTGGTTCTACAGCGAGGGGCCCTGTTCAACGCACCGGAGATCCAACGGGAAGGTGGGGTCGTCGGAGGCGCCATCGGTGGGCTGGCGTTGCTGGTGCTGGTAGTGATCTGCGCCAATCTGATGAACCTGCTGCTGGCTCGAGGGATCGCGCGGCAACGGGAGATCGCGATCCGGCTCGCGCTGGGTGGATCTCGCAGGCGGTTAGTCGCCCAGCTGGTAACCGAGAGTCTCATGCTTGCCATAGCTGGAGGCGGGATCGGGCTTCTCCTGGCAGTCGGACTGCCGCCGATCCTGATCCGCTCATTGGACCTTCCGCCGGTGCAGCTCGATCTCTCGCTCGATCCGATGATCTTCGGCTTTGCGCTGGTGTTGTCGACCCTGGCTGCGCTGGCCTTCGGACTCCTCCCCGCGCTGCAATCCACCCGGATTCCATTGGCGACCGCGATTAAGGGCGCCGCGGCCAGCGCGGTTGAACGGCACCGGCCCGGTCGTTTGCGGGCGATTGTGGTGGGAATCCAGATCGCGGGGAGTACCTGTCTGGTCATCATCTCCGCGGTCCTGCTTCGAAGCGCCCTGCGCCAGGCGGCGCTCGACCCAGGCTACGATCCCGCGGGGGTCGTCTCGATCTCGTTCAATCTGCCGCAACTGGGTTACGACGCGGCCAGGTCGCGAGCGCTGTATGACGATCTCAAGACTCGTCTGACCGCGACTCCGGGGATTGAAGCGGTGGCCCTCGCAGAGATGCTGCCACTGCTCTCCCGACACGGAGAACCGGCCAAGCCGCTCGACGGTGAGGAGCGGTCGATTCAATCCGACTGGAACGTGGTCAGCGCCTCGTTCCTCTCACTCATGAAGATCCCGGTGGTCAGTGGAAGGATGTTCACCGACGCCGAGATCAATAGCGGCGGTGAGCAACCCGCGGTGCTGAGCCGGCGGCTGGCAGAGGCGATGTGGCCCGGACAGGAGCCGGTCGGAAAACTGTTCGAAGCCAACAAGGTGAAGTACCGGGTGACCGGCATCGCGGCCGATGTCTATCACGTCTCGCTCACCGAGCGGCCGGGGTACTTCGGCTATCTCCCTGTACAACCATCCGACCCGCGCGGAATGCAGTTCATCATCAAGACGCGGGGCGACGCCGCCGCGATCGTCACTCAGGTCACTCAGGTGGCCGATCAACTCGATCCGGCGATCGTGGTCCGGTCTCAGGCCCTGACGGAGCGCATGGACCTGGCTCGGCTCCCGGCCAGGATCTCGAGCCTGGTCTCCTCGGCACTGGGAGGACTGGCTCTGCTGCTGGCTATGGTCGGGGTGTATGGCGTAGTGTCCTACGGGGTGAATCAGCGGAGACAGGAGATCGCCGTGCGTCTGGCGCTGGGAGCCCGAGCGGGTCAGGTGGTGCGCCGAATGATGCGGATTGGTCTTCCGGCAGCGGGCATCGGCCTGGCGATCGGATTTCTGCTGGCCGTGGGAGTGTCTCAGGTGCTGCGGAGCCTGATCGCCGATATCCCGATCTTCGATTTCCTTCCGTTCCTCGCCGCCTCAACCGGGCTCGGCCTGATCGTGACGCTGGCGACCTGGCTCCCGGCCCGGGCTGCATCGCGAGTTCAGCCGGCCAGTGCGTTGAGGGTGGAGGAGTAGGGGCTAGGCGGCTAGGCGGCTGGTGGACCGAGGAAGGGTGAGCCCCAAAAGGA
>CAZOES010000237.1:0-4866 GCA_964578865.1 uncultured Gemmatimonadaceae bacterium
GATCCATGCTCGCCCTCGCTGCCATCAACACGCCCCGCCGCCGGGAGATCCTCCGGCTGGTCTGGCACCAGGAAACCAGCGCCGGCGCCATCCACGATGCCCTGCCCGATGTGACCTTCGGGGCCATCTCGCAGCACCTGAGCGTGCTCCAGAAGGCCGGCCTGGTGGTGGTGCGCCGGGATGGTCGCCGCAGGCTCTACCGGGCCCAACCCGACGCTCTGGGCCCGCTCCGGCTCTGGCTGGAGTCCACCTGGGACGATGCCCTGTATCGCTTGAAAGTTCAGGCCGAACTGGAAGAGGCCCGCCGAGGGCCCCGATCGGCTCGGCGCACCCGCCGGCCCCGGGCCGGCCAAGATCGCAAAGGAGAATCCGCCGCATGACCGCCCTGCCCCATTCCCTCGATCGCAGCGTGGTCATCCGCGCCCGGCCCGGAACGGTGTTCCGCTACTTCACCGATACTGCCCGCTTCGCTTCGTGGTGGGGTGAGGGGTCATCGATCGATGCCCGGCCGGGGGGCGCGGTCCGCATCGTCTATCCCGGCGGCGTCGTGGTGACCGGCAACGTGGTCGCGCTGAGGCCGGTGGAGCAGATCAGCTTCACCTATGGCTACGAAAGCAAGAACAGTGAATTGGTGCCGGCCGGCGGCTCGTTAGTCACCGTCACGGTCCAACAGCACCCGGAAGGAACACTGCTTCACCTGAAACACGATTTCTCGGCCGCCCCGGCCCGCGACGCGCACATTCCCGGCTGGCGCTATCAGCTGGCCGTCTTTGCCAATGTGTCGTCTCGGGAAGAATACGGTAGCGCCGAGTCGGTGGTGGACCGATATTTTGCGGTCTGGTCGGAGCCTGATTCGGCCAAACGCCATGCCGAACTGGCTTCGCTCGCCAGCGCCGACCTGGTCTTCCGGGACGGCTTCGGCGTCACCGCTTCTCCCTCTGATCTGGCCGATCACATCGGCGCCACCCTGATGCACATGCCTGGCATGCGAATGGCTCGTGATGGCGCGCTGCGGCAATGCCAGGGGACCGGCGTGGCCGATTGGGTGGCTCGGGCCCCCGATGGCACCGTGGCAACCCGGGGAAGCAACGTCTTCGACTTCGCTCCCGACGGGCGAATCACTCGAGTGGTGGGGCTCTGGAAGACCTGACCCTGGCACCGCCGTGGCCCTACCGGGCGGCCACGGCGGTCGCCGTTCCTCTGGCCCGGGCTCTGAGTCTGGTGTCCGCTACCGTCCGGGCAGCGGTGCGGGGCCGGAAGGAAAGCCAGAGCGAATTCGCCGAGTTCGCCCGCACCCGGCGCAGCACTGCACCGCTCTTCCTGGTCCACGCTCCTTCGGCCGGCGAATGGCGCCATGCCGAATCAGTGGTTCGAAGTCTCCGCGGTTTTCGCCCCGACCTGCAGTTTGCGTTCACCTACACCAGTCCGTCGGCCCGGTCGGTTGCCGCCGAGCTCAATCCCGAAGTCCACGGCTTTCTCCCCTGGGACCGCCGCCGCGATGTCTCCGGTCTGCTCGACCAGCTGCAGCCCGCCGCGCTGGTCGTTACCAAGCTCGATCTCTGGCCCGAGCTGGCTCTTCAGGCCCGGGCCCGCGACATCCCCATCATCATCATTGCCGCCGCGGTGCGCCCCAACAGCACTCGGCTCAACGGGCCGGCCAAGGTGGTGCTGCGCACGGCCTACCAGTCGGTAGATCTGGCACTGGCGGTCAGCCCGGAGGACGCCGTGCGGCTGGCGGCCCTGGGAGTTCCCTCCGACCACATCTCGCTGGTGGGCGATCCGCGCTATGACACGGTGCTGGAGCGAATTGCCGGCCTGCCCGACCAGCCGACCCCGCAGCTGCTGGTCGCCGGCAGCACCTGGAAGGAAGACGAAGAAGTGCTGCTCTCCGCCTTCCCCCAGGTGCTGCTCCGCCATCCCTACGCCCGGCTGATGCTGGTGCCCCACCGGCCCGGCACCGACGCAGTGCGCCGGATTCAGCGACTGGCCCGGCGGGCCGGGCTGGATGAGCCGGCGGTAATCCCGCCAGCCTCAATCGACTGGATCAATCCCCCGCAACTCTCGGTCATCAATCAGACCGGCCAACTGGTCGCCCTCTATGGCCGGGCCCTGCTCACCTACGTGGGAGGCGGCTTTGGCAGACGGGGATTGCATTCGGTGCTGGAGCCCGCCGCCTGGGGCCGCACGGTGTTGGTGGGGCCTCACTGGCGTGAGAGCCGTGACGCGGAGGCTCTGAAAGGGGTGAGTGCGCTGACGCCGATCCCCAAACAGAAAGCGGGAACTCAGCTGGCCTGGCACTGGATGTGGCTGCTGGAAAGCGAGAAGTGGCGCACCGACCTGGCCCGGGCCGCTCGGAACGTGGTAGAGAGCGGCAGTGGCGCTGCCAACATTACCGCGGGGTTTATTCTGGAGTTGTTGCAGAAGCGTGGGTTGGACGGATAGGCTACGCTCCGAAGAACCTCATCCCGAACGAAGTGAGGGACCTGCTCACCGTGAGCAGGTCCCTCGTGCGTTTCACTCACTCGGGATGAGGCGCCTTCGGCACCTCATTTGTCCACCACCACTCCCTCAATGGTCACCGCCCGCGGCACAATCAATCCCAGGGTCAGTCCGGTGACCAGCAGATCGGAGAACTTGCTCCGCACCTTGATTCGCACATCGGCGATTTCCTTCCCGCCCGCCAGCTGCGCCGCGAGAGCTTTCTTCACCGACGGCTCGGAGAACTTCACCGCGCCCCAGAAGCCATACATCGCCCGGCTGGTGATGCTGAACGGCGTCCCTTCGGCGGGCGTGGAAGCCGATGAGGCCATCGTGGCCGGCACACCCAGCTTGGTGGCATCGAAGGTATTGGCGCAGGCGGCGAGCAGGAGCATGACCGCAGGAAGCACTGCACGGCGGAGTTGGTACACGGGTCGGGTCCGAGAGTGGTGAACGGTGAACAGTGAACGGGAGACGCACGGACGGCGAACCGAGACACCGGCTCACCGTTCACCGCTCACCCGGTCAGAGACCGGGAATCTTGATCGTGTAGCTGGCGCCGAGGCTGAACACTGACGGATTGAGACTGTTGATCCAGGTCCGGTCATAGGCGGCGCTGAAGCTGAGGCCGCCCAGCAGGCTCAGGTCTACCCCACCACTGATGCCGAAGTTGGTCTCAGTGTCGCTGTTGATCCCGCTGCCGGTAGTCCGGGCGATATCGAGCCGGGGAGCGATCCACGGCTTGATGGCAAGAGCCGGATTCGGGATCCGGAGTCCGATGCCCAGACCGATGGGAGCATGCACCTGCTTGATTCCGTTGCTGCTGGCGTATTCGGCACCGCCCTGCAAGGTCACCGAGAGAGGAATCAGCGGGCCGCCAAAGACCTTCAGGTTCAGGTAGCCGCCGACACCGGTGTGAGCCTCGGCGGGACCATCGGGATTCCAGCGTGAAGCAACCGCACTCAGTCCGATAGGGCCAAAGCCCAGCGAGGCCCGGGCGCCGTAGGACGTGCCCTTGCCGTAGTCCGCGTTGGGGAAACCAACTTCGCCGCCGATGGTCAGACCGCCCAGAATGCCGGCGTTGCGCACCGGAAGTCCGGTGACCACCTGGGCCTGCATAGCGCCGGCGGAAACACCACCAAGCAGGGTGGTCACCAGCAGTGCTCGGGTAAGGCTTTTCTTCATTGGACCTCCTGTTGAGCGCCCGGGTTAAGGCGCCGCAAGCTAGTGTCGTGTTGAGGGATAAGTCAATTAGCCGTCAGCCATTAGCCGTCTGCCTTCAGCTATTCTCTATGAAACGACCCTCTCGGACGTCGCCGAGAGGGTCGCATTGCAACGTACAGCTACTGGCTAATGGCTAAGGGGCTATCTGTGCCACGCCAGACCAACTCCAAATCCATCGATGTCGCCCAGGGCCCCGCTCAAACGCACGTCCCAGGTCCGCGACAGGTTGATGTCGACCCCGAGACCCAGACCGAACTGGACCCCGTCAAACGCATCCCCGAACGCCGGGGCGATGACCGGATGGACCCAGGGCACAAAGCTCACACTGGAGTTCTCCAGCAGAACCTGGCGGCCCAGGGTAACGCCCAGCGGAACCAGGAAGCCGTTATTGCCATCGGAGAACAGCGCGCCGAAGCCGGCGGTCACGGAGGCATCGAGCGGGAAATCCTGGTTGTGACGTGAGATGGGAGCGCGGAAATCGATACCCAGCCCGAAGATCCCATTGCCACCGGGACCGGACGGATCAGCGTAACCGAAGTGAAGCCCCCAATCGAACTTTCCCCGGCTGGCGGTGCGGCGATACTCCCCTTCCAGGGCGATGCTGATGCCGTCGCCCGGATCGGAGATGTAGGCCCCCAGCTCACTCTGCTTGAACGCGCGGTAGGGTCCCTTGAAGATCGGGGTACCGAGCACCTGGGCCGACGCAGCCGAGGTCCCGGCCAGCGAAAGCGCGAGTACTGCCAAGAACAGCTTACGACGCATTCCCTGCTCCTTTCACCTGTTCCGCGACGATGCGGACCGTGTTATTGACCGTTTGCAGGAAGCCCCCGTCCACCGCGAAGCGGTGGGTTACGGCGCCGGCCTTCACTACCAACGGCCCGCGACCGAGCAGGGTCATGTACGGAGCATGACGGGGCAGGATTCCAACCTGCCCGTCAAAGGCCGGTGCCACGACCGAATCGGCCTCGCCGTCGAAAATGGCGGCTTCAGGTGAGATAACCGTGACCCGCATCACGAACTCGCCAGCTTCTTGGCCTTCTCGACAGCTTCATCGATCCCGCCAACCATGTAGAACGCCTGCTCCGGCAGATCGTCGAACTCGCCGGCCAGGACCCGCTCGAAGCTCTCGATGGTGTCCGCCAGCTTGACGTACTTGCCTTCGAA
>CAZOES010000238.1:0-4778 GCA_964578865.1 uncultured Gemmatimonadaceae bacterium
CATGTTCACTTGACTGATGCCACTCGGGGGCTGCTCAGCCGGGAACTGATTGCGACGATGAAGCCGGGAGCAATTTTCGTCAATACTTCCCGTGGGGCGGTGGCCGATGAGCGCGCGCTGGCCGACGCTGTCGCGGCCGGCAGGCTTGGCGGCGTTGGGGTGGATGTGCTCGACGGTGAACCGGAGATCGCCAACAACCCGCTGTTTTTGCTCTCTCAGCAGCGCGACAACGTGCTGATCACGCCGCACTGTGGCGGGTATTCTCCCGATGCGGTCAGGGTGGTCTGTGGCCGGGCTGCCGAAAAGGTGGCCGCGAATCTGGAAGGCCAGCCATGAGCGCTCTTGCCGGATTGGCTGGAGCAATCATCGAGAACCGGACTCCGGCGGCGTTCGGAGTACTGGGGAGTGGACCGACACTTACCGTCGTCGATGCGACGATCCGGGGCGGTATCCCGTTCTATCCGGTTCATTGCGAAGCTGCCGCCGGAATCATGGCCGGTGTGGTGGGGCGTCTGTCGGGCCGGCCGGGTGTCGCCCTCTCGATCAAGGGTCCAGGGCTGGCCAACATGCTCCCCGGGCTGGCCGCTTGTTACTTCGAGTCGTGGCCGGTCGTGGCGCTGTCGGAGGCCTATCCGCCCGGCACCTCTCCCGCCAAACAGCACAAACGAATGGATCAGGGGCTTCTCACCGGCGCAGTGAGCAAGGGCCACCGATTCATCAGCAAGCAGGGACCTGGATTCAAGGAGCTGGCCGGCTGGTCGCTGGCGGAGTGCCCCGGTCCGGTGCTCCTGGAAATCGCGGACGAGGCGATCGAGTCGGCGGAGGGCGTTCCGGTCGGACAGGCAGCGCCGGGTAGCGATGAAGTAGTGAGACTGGTTTCCCAGAGTCGCCGGCCGGTACTGATTGTCGGGACTCTGGGCTTCCGATCCAACCTGAGCAGCCGGCTTGCCGGGATGAAGATCCCGGTCTTCAGCACCGCCGCGGCCAAGGGCGTAGTTGATGAAACGCTGCCCCAGGCAGCCGGCGTGTTCACCGGTGTCGGACTGGCCATGGTGCCGGAAGCAACCCTGCTGGCCCAGGCCGACCTGATCGTCTGTATCGGTGTCAGAAGCAACGAAGTGCTGGGCGCCGCCCCATTTCCAGTACCGTCGGTCTCCATTGACCCAATGGGCGAGGCCCTGTCGCCCGGATTCAAGCATGCAGCAACCTCCGGGCTGGCGTCTCTCGAGAGTGTGCTGGCGTCGCTCGAGGGTGCCTCCTGGGGTCTCGATGAGCTGTCGGAGATCCTGACCCGGCTCGACCGCCACCTGCTTGAGCGCCCCTTCCTGCCGGCCCAGGTTTTCCGCGCGGTCGAATCGCGATTCAAGGGAGCGGCCAGACTGGTTCTGGACACCGGATACTTCTGCACCATCGGAGAGCATGCCTGGAGGGCTCGCAAGTCAGAGTGGTGTCTCGGCTCCGGCCAGGGTCGCTACATGGGTATCGCCATTCCCACCGGGATTGGCGCTGCGTTGTACGATCGTTCTGTTCCCACGGTGGTCACGGTCGGCGATGGCGGGATCGGTACTTTTGTCGCCGAATTGAAGTTGGCGGTCGAGCACCGGCTGCCTCTGTTGCTGCTGCTGCTGTCGGATGGCGGTTATGGCTCGGTTCGGACCCGGGCGATTGCCAAAGGTCTGGTGCAGGAGCCGTTGCTCATGCGCCATCCCAGCTGGCTCGGTCCGCTGGGCGGGCTTGGTATCGCGGGGACCAGAGTGGAGACCCGGACTGCGCTGGAGAGCGCGCTGAACGCCTGGAATCCCGAGTCCGGTCCCGGCTTCATCGAGGTTGGCTTCGAGCCCGGTGCCTACCAGGAAATGGTCCGCGGGATCCGCGGCTAGTCTCGAACTTTGAAGGGTGAATCACCTTGCACCTTCTGATCGTGGGAACCGGCAGCGCGGGAAAACGCCATGCTCGGAATCTGGCCGCCGAGGGCTGCACCATTTCCTGTGTTGATCCGCGGGAGGATCGGCGGCAGGAGCTGGCTAAGGAGCTGCCATTTGGGGGAGGCTATCCCACGGTTGAAGCGGCGCTGGCCAGTCGTTACGACGGTGCGGTGATCGCTTCTCCACCGACGGCGCACGTGGCTCAAGCGATGGCGTGTCTTGCAGCCGGGATCCCGGTCCTGCTGGAGAAGCCGGTTTCACCCGGCCTGGCCGACGCAAAAGTCCTCCAGCAGGCGGTGGCTGCGAAACGGATCCCCCTGCTGCTGGGATACACCTGGCGCTGGTGGCCGCCTCTGGCGGAGGTCAAACAGCTGTTGCAGGACCGGGCGATCGGCCGGGTGCTGCATGCCCGCTTCGTCCTCTCGGCCCATCTGGCCGACTGGCATCCCTGGGAGCACTACCAGGACTTCTTCATGGCCCACCGCGACATGGGCGGCGGTGCGCTGCTGGATGAGAGTCACTGGCTGGATATCATGCTGTGGCTTTTCGGGATGCCGAACGAGGTGGCGGCCCGGATCGAAAAGATCAGCGACCTGCAGATCAGCACCGATGACAACGTCGATATGCTGGTGAGCTACCCCGACGGCTTACGGGTCAACGTTCACCTGGATCTCTACGGCCGTCCCCATCAGAAGCGGTTCCAGCTGGTCGGCGAGGAAGGTACGATCGAATGGTCCGAGCGCCCCAATCGGGTGAGCTACGGCAAGGATCTCGATTCCGGCTGGACCGAGCGCAATTACGATTGCCAGCGGAACGATATGTTCGTGGGGACAGCCCGGGAGTTTCTCGAGGTACTCAAGGGGAGTCCGGTAAAGACCTGCAGTATCGATGACGGAGTGGCAGTGCTGCGAGTTATCGAAGCGGCCCGTCGGAGCCAGGCCCAGCGGGGCACGGTGGCGTTGGACGAGATCGTCTGATGGCCTTCAATGGATTGTCGGTACTGGCAGTGGTCCCGGCCCGGGGGGGGAGCAAGGGAATTCCCCGCAAGAACCTCAAGGAGGTCGGGGGCACCAGCTTGATCGGACATGCCGCCAGAGTGATCAAGCAACTGTCGTGGCTCGATGCGGCGTTGGTGTCTACCGACGACGCCGAGATCGCCCAGGAGGCCGAGCGCCAGGGCCTCGCGGTTCCCTTCTTCCGTCCGAAGGAGCTGGCCGAAGACAAAGCCAAGTCCGTGGGAATGTGGCAGCATGCCTGGCTGAGTGCCGAGGCGCACTACCGGCGAAGGTTCGATCTTTCGATCCTGCTGGAACCGACCAGTCCGCTGCGTCAGGCAGCGGACATTGAGCTGACGGTGCAGAGCATGCTGGCGGGGAATTTTGCCGCGGCGGCCACGGTAAGTCCCAGCCCGGCCCACGGCAGCCCGCACAAGACCCTGGTGATGACCCCGGAGAAAACCATCGGGTTCTATCTGACCGACGGGGCCCGCTTTTCACTCCGGCAGGATATCCCCGACTACTTCCACCGCAACGGAATCTGTTACGCCGTCCGGCGGGACACTCTGATCGAGCGGGGTCACATCATCGAAGAGAACTGCGCCGCCGTGGTCATCGAGCGGCCGGTAGTCAATATCGACACTCCCTTTGACCTCGAGCTGGCCGAATGGCTGCTCCAGCGGAGCCACCGGTCATAAACCGTGTTTGGGACCGGCAGTGATCGAATCAGTCTCGCCGGCCCGCTCCAGCCAGATCTCCCGCCAGAAGGCCGGAATACTCCGGGAACAGAAGAGCCGGTCCTTGCTCAGCATCCCGCCGCAGTGCACTCCATCGAGCAGAATGCAGTCGCGGGGAATTTTCATCATCGCCCCGGTTTTCTCGTTGATTATCCGCTCGACCCGGCCTTTGACCCGGTAGGTCCCATCGCAGAACGGGGTCATTTCCACATCGAAGAGAAGCCCGCGATTCTTCCGGTCGGGGCCCAGGGTCTTCATGATCTCTGATTTGGGCTTGATCCGGACAATTTCTCCCGGCTGAAGCCCAAGGGTGGCGCTAGGGGTCTTCCCGGTGCAGAGACCGGCCACGTAGGGATGACGCTTGACCCCCAACGGGGCCAGGCGTCTGGCCACTACGTTGTACCAGGCCAGGGCAAGGACCTTGAGCATCTTGCCGAGCGAGACATTGCCGGAACGCAGTTCCCGGTAGTATTGCCGGAGATCGTACCAGGGGAGTTCGGAGGTGGCGCGATACATCTCGGTCGCCTGGCACACGAAGGTGTCGGGCTGATCCGGGCGACGGGTACTCTGCTGCAGCTGATCTCGAGAGATTCCGGATTGCGATTTTGCCGGGGGTTCCTCGGGGCGCTTGAGCCAGGCCTCCTTCCAAAACAGGAAGCATTCGGCCTGGCAGCCACCATGGGCCGCGCCGCTGCAGCGTAATCCCTCCAGATGGACAGCGTTCTCCATCCGGCGCGACACCGATACATGGATTGTGTCGCAGGTCTTGTCGGCTCGCCGGTAGACCTTGAACCGCTTGCCGCAGAACTCCAGCATCTCGGGCATGAAGGGGAGGTTGTCCACCTTTCCATCGCTGGAGAGGGTGGCAAGAATCTCTTCGGCGCTGCGTACCTCGACCCATTCTCCTGCACGAAAACCGGGACTCTGGGACATGCGATGTTCAATTCCTCGTGGCGCGGGATCGGATGCGGCGGGTAAGGGCGGACCAAGTGGACAATAGTCCTGTCGCAGGTTGGGTGCCAAGAATCCGGCTCTTTTGATCGGTTCGGGGAGTGGCGGGGCGCCGGGCCTACCCGTATCTCGTGCCGCTACATAGATTTCCCTTGGTTGTACCGGGCTAG
>CAZOES010000239.1:0-4759 GCA_964578865.1 uncultured Gemmatimonadaceae bacterium
TCCCGGGCGGCCCAGGCCTACGGCACCCAGCAGATCAGCGAGCGGCATCGCCATCGCTGGGAAGTGAACAACGCCTATCGCGATGTACTGGCGGAGCACGGCCTCCGGCTTTCGGGTCAGTCGCCCGACGGGGGGCTGGTCGAGATGGTCGAGCTGCCGGACCATCCCTGGTTTCTCGGCTGCCAGTTCCATCCCGAGCTCAAGTCACGGCCCAATCGCCCCCATCCGCTGTTCGCTGCTTTCGTGGGCGCCGCTCTGGCCCATCGGCGGCCTCAGGCTCCCGCAGGAGAGCTGGTCGGCACGGCGCACTAAGCAATGCCCTGGTCTTTCGGCGGTGCCCCCTTCCTGATCGCCGGACCATGTGTGGTCGAGGAAGGGGATGTCCTGCCGAAGGTCGCCGAAACCCTCGCGCGGCTGCAGGCTACCCTGGGCATTCCGGTCTGTTTCAAGGCCTCGTTCGATAAAGCGAACCGGGCCCGGGCCCTGTCACCCCGTGGTCCAGGCATCGAGGCGGGTCTCGAGGCGCTCCGGCGGGTCAAGCGGGAATTCGGACTTCCGGTACTGACCGACATTCACGAGACCGATCAGGCCGCTCAGGCATCCGAAGTAGTCGACGCGCTGCAGATTCCGGCGTTCCTCTGTCGGCAGACCGATCTGCTGCTCGCGGCGGGTGCCACCGGACTTCCGGTGAACGTGAAGAAGGGTCAGTGGCTCGCCCCCGAGGCCATGAGGGGCGCTGTGGAGAAGGTCCAGGCCGGCGGTAGCCGTGACATCGCCGTCACCGAACGCGGTACTGCTTTCGGGTATGGTGATCTGGTGGTCGATATGCGGAGCTTCGCCCGGCTCAAGGCCGCCAGCGGAGTTCCGGTGATCTTCGATGCGACCCACTCGGTGCAGCAGCCGGGACAGAGCACCGGCGGTACCAGTGGCGGGAATCGCGAATTCGTGCCTCCGTTACTGGCCGCGGCAGCGGCGGCTGGAGCCGACGGGTTCTTTCTGGAGACTCACCCGCGGCCGGAGAAGGCGTTGAGTGACGGAGCGACCCAGTGGCCGCTCGGTGATCTGGAAGAATTGATGCGCCGTACTCTCGAGGTGTGGCACGCGGCCCGTTCGGGATCCCAGGCCGCAACCATGGCGTCCAAACCGCGGACTTCATGATCGATTCGGCGGTCGCGAAGCAGATCAAGTTGTTGGCCCTCGATGTGGACGGCGTGCTCACCAATAACGCTGTCTACCTCGGATTGGTGAACGAACAGCGAGTGGAGTTCAAACAGTTCGACATCCAGGATGGACTGGCGATGGGGCTGGTTCGCCGGATGGGGATGCCGATCGCCTGGATCAGCGGGCGTTACTCCGATGCGACGCTGCTGCGGGCCAACGAGCTGAAGATCGACGAGCTGATCCAGGACGCGGGTGCCCGGAAGGTCCCGGGAATGACGGAGATGCTGCTGCGGCGCGGGATCGGATGGGAAGAGGTCGCGTTTCTGGGCGACGACCTGGCCGATATCCCGGTGCTCCGCCGAGTAGGCTTACCGATGGCTGTCGCCAATGCGGTGAAGGAAGTGAAGGATCTCGCGGCGTATACCACCACGGCGGTCGGGGGATCCGGTGCGGTGCGGGAAGCGATCGAGGCGCTGTTCAAAGCGCAGGGCCGCTGGGATGATGCGGTCCGCACCTACCTGAAAGACAGAGGAGAGACGTGATAGACGGACAGACGGACAGACGGACAGTAACCAAGCTGAATTCGGCTCACGGCGCTTCGCACCGAAGCACCGGGTCGCCCCGATTCTGTCGGTCTGTCCGACTGTCCGCCTTGTTTGTCACCGGTATCGCCTTGTCGACGGCATGTCAGGACAACGGAGTGCGCCCAACCCAGACCGCCACGGCCGCCGATACCGCCGATCAAGTCCTCGAGGAGATGGACTTCAACCTCACCACTGACGGGGTCCGCCGCACCAGAGTCGTCGCTGACACCGCCTTCGTGTATGAGGCCACTCAGCTGGCTCGGCTCAAGAAGGTGAAGGTGACCTTCTACGACCTGAACGGCACCGAGCGTTCCACCGTGGTCGGTGACTCCGGCCTCTATCAGACTCGGGATGGCTCAATGGACGCGTGGGGCCACGTGGTCGGCACCACACCCGATGGCAAGAAGCTGGTGACCGAACAGTTGCGCTACGATGCGCGGAAGCACGAGATCTCGTCGACCAAATATTTCCAGTTCGACAAGCCGGGTCCCGCTGGTCAGAGCGGTCAGCATCTGGAAGGCAATGGGTTTACCTCGGATCCCGAGTTTGCCAACGTCAAAGCGGGACAGCCGAAGGGACGCGAAATACCGGGTCAGACCGGCGGCGGCTTCCTGTTGCCGGGACAGGGCAGCAACCCATGAGAGGAGCTTGGCTGGTTGCAGTTGGTCTCTGTGGGGCCACTGATCTGGTGGCGCAGACGCCGCGTCCAGGCACGGCCCGCAGACCCTGCAGCTTCGTCGTCGAATATGTCGGCAACCAGGGTAGTCAGCAGGTAATCGGGGCCGACACTAACTACTACGCCGGCGGCGGAGTACGGCTCGGTTGTGCCGGGACGACGATCAAGATGTCGAGTGACAGCCTGATTTCGATGGGCCGCACCGGCATCGTGTACTTCATCGGGAAAGTGAAGTATCGCGATTCGCTCATCACCATGGACGCGGATCGCGGTACCTACTATCGAAGCGGCGAGAAGTGGGAGGCCCGCGGCAACGTGGTGACTGAGAACCTGCAAAACGGTTCGACCCTCACCGGACCCTATCTCGACTATCTGCGGGTCATGCCGGGCGTGCGCGACACCGCCGAGATCTATGCGATCCAGCGTCCCACGATCAAATCGGTGACCACCGATTCGACCGGCAAGCGCGGCGAGCCCTACGTGATCGTCGGTGATCGGGTGCGGATCAAAGGCAACGATCGGACCTGGGCCGGCGGCAAAGTTACGATCGACCGCAGCGATTTCGCGGCCCGGGGCGATTCGCTTTATCTCGACAGCGGTGCCGGCGAGTTCGGAGTCCTGGTCGGAAAACCCTCAATGCGCGGGCTGGGCAAGGATTCCTTCAACCTGACCGGCAGGCGGATCGAGATGCGGCTGGATAAGCGGGAGATCACCTACGTGACGGCGCTGGGGAACGGCCATGCGATCAGCAACCAGGTCGATCTCATCGCCGATACCATCGGGCTCGACATGGATCAGCGGTCGCTGGTGCAGACCCTCGCCTGGGGCGACAGCATCCTGCCGCGCGCCATCGCGACCGACTACGAAATCCGGGGTGACTCGGTCGCCTTCGATACGCCCAAACAGCTGCTCACCGAGATCCGCTCGTTCCAACGCGCCTGGGTCGGCGGCAAAGTCGATACCCTGACCAAAGAACGGGACTGGATGTCGGGCGATACCGTCGTCGCGAGGTTCACTCAGTGGGACTCGGCCGGCGCCCAGAAGACCCGGCTCGATCATATCAATGCCAGCGGGGCCGCCAAGTCCTATTACAGGGTCGCCGAAGCCAAAGTGCCGGGTGGATTGCCGTCGATCAATTACTCGAGGGGCGATCGTATTGCCATTCAGATGAAGCCGGCCGGCCAGAAGGGTGTCGAGCGAGTCGATATCCATGGGCAGGTCGACGGAGTGTATCTGGAACCGACCCCGGTGGTGGCGCCTGACACGACCAAGCCTGCGGGACCGACCGCCCGGCGGAGAAGCCGATGAGCGAGGTACTTAACCGACTAGGTGAGCGGGACCCTTCGATCCCGCTGGCGCTTGCCGCCATTGTGAGGGACGCCGACGACACGGGGATCATCGACCTGGCTACACTGGGGCCCTCCTACCGGGAGACGGTGATCAGCGCGAGGGCCCAGGCCGATGAGGATGGCCCCGAGCTCTCCAGCGATGAAGTGCATGAGAATCTGACCCGCTCAGTGCTTCCTCGCCTGGCGGACGAGAAATGGATCACCTCCAGTCGGGAGGATGATTGGAGCCTGATCCGGGCCCACGGCCCCTGGTGGGAAGAGGCCAGGGCCCACCGGGAAGCTGCTCGAGCCCAGCTTCTCAACGCGGGAGTCTACGGCCTCCGGCGGCGGGCCAGCCGCTCCCAGGCCGCCCCGGCGCCGGTGGCCAGCGGCAGCGTGCTGGAAGGCACGGGCCTCTACAAGACCTTCAGACGCCGCACGGTGGTCGACAACGTCGGAGTGCACGTCCAGCAGGGGGAGATCGTTGGTCTGCTGGGGCCCAACGGAGCGGGGAAGACCACCACCTTCTACCTCATTACCGGGCTGATCCGGCCCGATAAAGGGAAGGTGACTCTCGACGGCGAGGAGCTGACCAAGGCGCCGATGTACCGCCGAGCCAGAAAGGGGATCGGCTATCTGGCTCAGGAGCCCAGTGTGTTCCGCAAGCTGACGGTGGAAGAAAACATTCTGGCGATCCTGGAGACCTTGCCGATCTCCCGCTCGGAACGGAAGGAACGGCTGGAGACGCTGCTGGACGAGCTGTCGATCAAGCACCTGAGAAAGAGCAAGGCGTATTCGCTCTCCGGGGGTGAGCGGCGCCGGCTGGAGATCACCCGGGCCCTGGTGACCCGGCCCAAGTTCATGCTGCTGGACGAACCGTTCGCCGGAGTCGATACGATTGCGGTTCACGACATTCAGACCTTCGTCGCGGGGCTCCGCCATCGGGGCATCGGCGTGCTGATCACCGACCACAACGTGGAACAGACACTCGATATCGTGGATCGCGCCTA
>CAZOES010000240.1:0-4756 GCA_964578865.1 uncultured Gemmatimonadaceae bacterium
CCCCTTCCGCCTCTTCCGCCCCTTCCGCCCTTTCCGCCGCTTCCGCCCCTTCCGCTCAGAACGCGGGCAGCTCCGTCACCGCCTCGCCCAGGATCAGCGAATGCATGTCGTGGGTGCCCTCATAGGTATAGACCGACTCCAGGTTGGCCATGTGCCGCATCGAGTGGTACTCGGCCAGAATCCCGTTAGCCCCCAGAAGACGGCGGGCTTCCCGGGCACACTCGCAGGCCATGTCGACATTGTTGCGCTTGGCGAGGGAGACCTGCTGAGGGGTCATGGTACCCTTGTCCTTGAGCCGGCCGAGCTGGAGGGCCAGGAACTGCGCCTTGGTGATCTCGGTCAGCATGTCGGCCAGACGGACCTGCTGAATCTGGGTCTGACCGATCGGCCGGTTGAACATGATTCGGTTCTTGGAGTACTGGAGCGCCTCGTCATAGCACGCCATGGCTGCACCGATGGCGCCCCAGGAGATGCCGTAACGGGCCTGGGTGAGACAGCTGAGCGGGCTCTTGAGACCGCCGGACTTGGGCAGGATTGCATCCTTGGGGAGATGGACGTCCTGCAAAATCAGTTCGCTGGTGTCCGAGGCGCGGAGGGAAAGCTTGCCCTTCTGATCTTTTCCAGTGAAGCCCTTGGTCGCTGTGGGCACGATGAATCCGCGGATCGACTTGGAATCATCGAGCGAGCCGGTCTTGGCCCAGACGATCGCCACCGTAGCCTGAGAGCCGTTGGTGATCCACATCTTGGCCCCGTTCAGCACCCAGCCGTCGGCGGTTTCCTTGGCGGTGGTGATCATCCCGGCCGGGTTGGAGCCGTAGTCGGGCTCGGTCAATCCGAAGCAGCCGATCTCCTTCCCCGCCGCCAGCGCGGGCAGCCACTTCTTGCGCTGCTCCTCACTGCCAAAGGCGAAGATCGGGTACATCACCAAGGCACCCTGCACCGAGGCGAAGGAGCGAATTCCGCTGTCGCCCCGTTCCAGTTCCTGCATGATCAGCCCGTAGGCCACGTTGTTGAGGCCGGCGCAGCCATACTCCTCCGGCAGATTGGCCCCCAGCACCCCCAGCTCGGCCATACCGGGAATCAGTTCCTTGGGAAACCGGCCCTCGATGTAGCAGTCCCCGATCACCGGCATGAGCTTGTCGTCGACCCAGGCGCGGACCGTGTCGCGCACAGCGCGTTCCTCCTCGGAGAGGAGCGAGTCGAGATCGTAGAAGTCGGGGGCTGTAAACTTGGGCATAAAAGCAAACAGGATGAAAGGATTATGGGATTTCCAGGACAAGAAATTAGTACAACTGCCTTCAATCGTAAGCTCGAATACAATCCTTCAATCCTTTGTATCCTGTTCCCATTCTACGGGAATCTCGGCCTACCAATCCTGCCTCACGGCCCTCGGCTCGATTCCGACAGCCTTTGCCTTGGCCCGAAATCCCCGCCCGTGATCCACTGGCGCGCCGGTCTCGGCCTGCCACTGATGCACCATCTCGTGCAGCAGGGTATCGGTCACCGAGACCCAGCCATCCCGCTTGATGTGGCGGCGGGAGATACCGATGTAGGTCGCTTTGCCGGTCTTGCGGTCCAGCCGCACTTCGCCCAGCCGGCGGCGCATCCGGCTGGAGATACGAATCGGGATGCTTTCGAGTTTTCCCTCGAAGTGCAGCTGATTGAGCTCGAAGTGCATCTGGACCAGCCGCTCGTGAGCCGGACGATCCTGGGGCGCGATCCGCTGCTTTCGCCCTGGCCGAGCCAGCCTGGTAGCGTGTTCCTCGACGGGAAATGAAAGGAAGGTTCGCTTGGCGGCGAGCCGGGCCGGCCGGCGGGTTCGAGGGGTAACGTATCGGACGATCGCCTGAAGCACCTCGTCCGGTGCGGCGGCGTAGCCTTCATGAATCCGGAGGATCTTCCCCGGGACCCAGGAAAGCATGACCTGCTCGTTAGTGTGCCCGCTGATTTTCTCGAAAGGCGGAAGTCCCAGTGCCCTCAGCCTTCCAGTCAGACGGTCGAGACGGTCGGGACGGTCGGGACGGTCGAGGAGATCTTTGCGAACGTTTAGTTGACCGTCTAGACCGTCTTTCGCCAGACCGTCCTTTTTCCCAAATCCAAGCCATCCTAACACCAGCTCAAGCTGTACCACGAGTCCTCGCAAAAATCGCGACGTCCCCGGCCCGGTAGGTCGCCTGATCCCGCTGGTAGATGTAGCTCTGGATACTGATCTGCTGATTACTCACCCGAACCATGTTGAACGCCGAGGGCCGCCCGCCGCGGGAGCGGAGCGAGGGAGTGCCGGCGGTGCTCACCGCCAGTCGCCCGTCGATCTGGCCGGCACCCTCGGTGTGATCGTGGCCGCAGAGGATCACATCGGCACCCAGAGTCAGCAGCGCCTTCTGGGCATGGTGAGGGCGGGCCAGACCCCAGCGGTGGGAGATGATTCCCGGCAGCACGTTGTGGTGCAGCACTGCCATCCGCACAATACCTGGCGGAGTGGCATCGAATATTGATTTCACCCGGGCAACTTCACGATGCGACAGATGGCCCTTCACCGCCAGATCGTTGGGATTGAAGGTCACCGATTTCGGCGCGATCCCGTGAGCCGAGAGCATACCGGCGATGACCAGACCGTCCAGCTTGAGGGTGGGTCCGAGATCCTCGCCGAAGTAGGAGCGATACTTGGCGAACTTGATCCGCTCTCCCAGCAATCCCAGCGGGCTGCGCCACCACTGGGCGTCATGATTACCGGGGATGATGTGGAGCGGGGCAGCCTTGGCCAGCGCTTCGAAGTAGAGCCGGGAAGCCTGGAACTCTCCGTGGCGGGCCCGCTGGGTGATATCGCCTGAAACGACGATGGCTCGCGGTCCGAGCGAAGGAAGAAATTTCGCCAGAACCGCGAGCTGGGGGAAATCGGCGCGACCGCCGAAGTGGAGATCGGAGATGTGCGCGACTACGACATCGCTCACCAGATAACCCGTACCCTGTAGGTGAGTGTGGCTTTCCCCTTGGCGGGAACCGGAACCCGGAACACCGTGCGGGTGGAGGAGAGCTTCTCACCCTTGATGCTGCTCGACACGATAGCCCATTCTCCCCCGCGGTTCTCCACCACCTCAACCGTGGCTGCAAGATCGGCTGCATTGTTCAGCGTGACTTTGTAATCCGCGGTTGCGATGGTCCGCCAGGTCCCACCAGTGCTGTCCCGCCGAGTGGCGTAGTTGGTCTGAATCCGCTTGGCGGTCAGATCGAAGGCGTTGCCGGCGTTGAGCCGGAGATCTTCACCCGCCGGCGAGTGATCCATGCCCGATTCGCCGATCAGCTGCAAGCGGCCGGTGCTGTCGGCCTCGTAGAGACGAGCCACGCCGCCGGGGAGCGGGCGGTCGCCCAGATCGGTCTTGCGGGGGCGGAGTACAGTGTAGGTCACCGTCACCGGGACTTCTTCTTCATCGCCATACTGCGGCAGGCCGCCCCAATAGGGAATCTGGCCGGTCACCTGGAAGCTCTTGGTGGTCTTGGCGGTGGTGGGCTCGAACAGGCCTACGGTGCTGATCAAGCCGGGCTGCAAGGTGGTCCGGCCAGGCAGGGTGTAGAGATGGAACTCGCCCACCTTCTGTTCGGCCGGAGCCGGCGCAGCAGCAGCCGACTTGCGTGCGAGCATCATCGCCTCGGCGCGCGGCCGATACTCGTCGGCCGAAGCCGCCACACTCACCTCACCCGCCAGCAACTGCAGTTCGGCATCCTTGATGGACAGGTTGCCGCCGTTGATCACCGCTCGACCCATGATCCTGGCGGGATCGCTCTTGGCGCCAAGGATCACTTCGTAGTTGGCCGACCAGCCACCGCCCTGAGTGAAATAACCGAGCTTGAGACCCTTGCGCGCCTGATTGCTGTTGACTGTCGCACGGATAGTGGGCTCGAGCGCCACCAGCTCGGCCGGCCAGAGCGGCATTCCCGGACGGCTGAAGCTGATGGTCCCGTCAGGCATGCGGTACCGCTCGGGGTCCACCCCAACCAGCTCGGCGCTGATGGTGTCCTTGAAGGAGCCGTAGCGGAACTTGATGAGTTTCCCGATCGACCGGCGCAGCACGCTCTGCTCGTCGACCGCCGCGTCGTAGCCGGTGTTGACCAGGTTCACCCCGTCTTCCATCGGGAACACGGTGCTGGGATCCAGGGGACCCAGGCTGAGCCGCTGCTCCGAATCGCCCTTGGGCAGATCGAGCGGCAGGGTCCGGCGCACCAGCACTCGGCCGTCGTTGTAGAGCGTCAGGCTGGTAGGGGCCTGGGCAACTGCCGTGAGACGTGAGACGTGAGACGTGAGAGGGAAAAGCAAAAAAGCACCCAACACGCTGCGCCACACTGATCGGCTGGTGTTACCGGCCGCCTTGCCGCCTTGCCGCCTTGCCGCTTCGTCTATCATATCAACTCTCCCTTAATCCTTGATCAGTTCAAGCGCCACTCGCTGGGCGATCTTCCGCACCGCGATGTAAGTGATCACCACCACGATCATGCCGTATAACGCGGCCATCTGGGTGGAGGGCAGCCGAAATCTGGCATACAACGCGACCAGCACGGTTGCCGTGAGGGAGATGCGGCTGGCAATGGTATTTGCACGCCGGGTTTTCTCGGCTTGGCAGGCAGCGCAGCGGTCGCCCCAGGCAAGACCCGCGATCCGGGTCCCGCAGCGGGCGCAGGGGACTTCAGGCGCCCACGCGCCGGGCAACGGCATCGCCGAACTCCCGCGTGGTGGCGTTGCCGCCCAGATCGCGGGTGCGCA
>CAZOES010000241.1:0-4696 GCA_964578865.1 uncultured Gemmatimonadaceae bacterium
GGCCTACCCGTATCTCGTGCCGCTACATAGATTTCCCTTGGTTGTACCGGGCTAGCCAATTCCAGCCTTCCCAAAACCCTTCCGCCGCAGCGACCCGGTCGAGCGGCAGATGACCGAGATCCTCGCCTCACCTCAACCGGTGTTCGAGGCACTCTTCGGGAACCGCGAAGCTGGCCAGCCCACGACCCTGCGTCGGCCAATGGGGCCTGCGCGTTCATCTTCAGAAGCAGTGCACGGCCTGGTCGGCCCGCACCGCATGACTTCCCGGCACCGGGTCCGGGGAGGGCAGCGGTGGGTGCCGGCGGCAGACCGTGCGCGGAGTTCCTCAAAAAACCGTGACCACACCTCAATTACGACACCTCCGCACCGGGGATCACCCGGTGCACGCCCCCAATGCTGCGCTGCTGATCGACTTCGACAACGTCACACTGGGTATCCGGTCGGACCTCACCAAAGAACTGAAACAGCTCCTCAACAGCGACATCATCAAAGGCAAAGTCGCGGTCTCCCGGGCCTATGCGGACTGGCGGCGCTACCACCAGTACATCGTTCCGCTGTCGGAGTCCTCGATCGATCTGATTTTCGCCCCCGCCTTTGGCAACAACAAGAAGAACGCAACCGACATCCGGCTGGCCATCGATGCGATGGAGCTGGTGTTCACTCGCCCCGAGATCGGCACCTTCATTCTGCTCTCGGGCGACAGCGACTTCTCGATGCTGGTGATCAAGCTGAAGGAGTACGGCAAGTACGTCATCGGGGTGGGAATCCGGGAGAGCGCCAGCGATCTCCTGATTCAGAACTGCGACGAGTACTACTCCTACTCCGATCTGGCCGGGCTGACCAAGGAAACCGATCTTCCCTCGGCCCAGAAAGATCCCTGGGTATTGGTGGTCGAAGCCGTGGCCCAGATGGTCCGCGAAGGGGATGTGATGCGGTCCGATCGGCTGAAGCAGGTGATGCAGCAGATCGATCCCAACTTCGACGAGAAGGACGCCGGCTTCAATCGTTTCAGCAAGTTCGTGACTGAGGCGGGCCACCGGGGCCACATCAAGATCACCCGGATGGACAATGGACAGTACGAAGTGGCCCCCTCGGAAACCAATGGGACTTCGCCCGCTGCCGCTGCCGCTGTGCCTGCTTCGGCGCCGGCCGAACCGGCCCCGGGCGAGCGGACCCCGCGGGACGACCGGGGCCGGCGCCCCCGGGGACGGGGCCGCGGCAGAGGCCGCGACCGGGAGGAGAAACCCAAGGCCGAAGCCGTGCCGGCGGAAGCACCGCGCCGGAGCGAGCCGCCCCGACGGAGCCCCGAGCGCAGTGACGAGCTTACGCTGGCCCGCGCCTTCGAGCTGCTCCGCCGGGCCCTCTCGGAGCTACCCAGCCCGGTGGGCCATGAGGCGCTGCGGCTGCGGATGTCGGCTCTCCTGGGTCGACAGGATCAGCTGCTCGAGACTGATCGCTTTGCGAGGCTGCTGCGGCAGGCCCACGATGCCGAGATCGCCGATGTCCGTAAGATCGGCGAGGATGAGTTCGAGGTGATCGGCCGGGGAATTGAACCGGCCCCGGTGCAGCCCAGCGTGGCAATCAGCAGTGCCCCGGCTCCCACGCTCGACCCGCTTCCCACTCCCAATCCAGCCGATGCTGCGGCCCGAGGTGGAATCCGATTCCGTCGGGGATCTCGTCTCCCGGTTGCCCCACCCTCGATCGCCATGGTCGGAGTGGTGAAGCTGGATGACGAGCCGGCGCCGGCCGAGAAGCCGGCCAAGGGCCGGAAGAAGCCCGCCGCCAAGGCCGCGGCCGAGCCGGAGAGCGAGAGTGCTCCCAAGGAAGCGGCTCCCAGGAAGAAGGCCCCGCGACCCCGGGCCAAGAAAAAGGTCGAGGGCTGAGCATGACGGAGAGACGACGGGCAGCCACGCTGCCCGTTGGCTTTTTCAGGCGTGACGTCGCCACGGTTGCGAGGGAGTTGTTAGGAACGACCCTGGTGACCGAGTTCCGCGGCTGCCGTACTGCCGGGCGCATCGTGGAGGTCGAAGCCTATCTTGGGGCCGAAGACCCCGCGTCTCACGCCTATCGCTTCCGCCGCCACGCCCACAACGGTTCTTTGTATCTCGACCCCGGGACCTGGTATGTCTACCTGTCTTACGGGGTGCACTGGTGCGCCAACCTGGTGGCGGGGACGCCGGCGCAGGGCGGGGCGGTGCTGTTGCGGGCCATCGAGCCTACCGAGGGGCAAACTGCAATGATGCGCCGGCGGAAGCAGAAAGAGCTCGAGGCGCTGGGCTCCGGACCAGGCCGACTGTGTCAGGCCCTGGGAATCACCCGGGCCAGGCTGGATGGAATTCCGATGGAACAGTCGCTGGCCCGGGTGGGGCTGACGGAAAGTGATATTTCAAGCGAAGAAATCCTGGTGACACCCCGGATCGGAATCACCAAGGCCGCCGACTGGCCGCTTCGGTTTGTGCTGAAGCAGTCTCCCTGGGCCTCGGGTGGCCGGATGCTCAACGGTCACCAGCAAAGAAAACGGGGGCGGATCGGATGATCCGCCCCCGCTGATTTGATGGGGTGTCCTACTTCGAGATGCCCGAGCCGTCGTCCTCGCGAGAGCTGCCGAGGCTGATGCGGAGGCCACCCATGAAAGCGTGGGTGGGGCCTTCGAACAGGTTGCCTTTCTCGGGTCCGCTGGTGATCTGGTACTGGCCGAACACAGCGAAACGCGCCAAGCGGACCTGCACTCCGCCGGTGAAGCTGGCGAAGGTGTGGGTGCCCTGTGCATCCACGAAGTCCTCAAGCTGGGCCTTGTCTGCCGGAGCCACCCCGGTCAAGTCAGGGTACTCGTTGACCGTGTGCAGGACGCCGACCCCGACCCCGAGGTAGGGCTGGGCGATAGTCCGGAAGGGGAAGGCCAGGAGGCTGAGCGAGTATTTCCGAATGTCGTTGAACACCACCCGGCGTCGGCCACTGGCGCTCGCGGCGTCAACCACCGAGCTGACCTGGTTGCTCTTGAACCCCTCTTCGACCGAAAACAGGAGGCCGGTGCGACGAGCGGTTACCAGGAAGTGGCCGCCAGCGGTGAAAATGCCACCCTTGGTCTGGTTGGGCGTCTCGAAAACGGTGAATCCGGCCTGGCCTCCGATATACCACTTGAAGGAGTCGAATCCAATAATCGACTGGGCCGAAAGCGACGGCGCCTGAGCCAGGCAAGCCAGTCCGAGCACCACGGCGGTGCGGCCTAGCATGCGCATCGGTATGCCTCCATAACGGGTGCGTTGGGGGGCCCAAAGGGCTTTGCCAGCATTTGCTTGTAGCGTTGAGCTTCCAAACTACTTGAAGTGGCCCAATCCCACAAGAACCGTGACCCCCGATTAGAGGCCGAAAATGTGAGTTATCTCACACCAGTCCAAGGCGTTGGCCCACCTTCGTTATTGCTAGCAAAGCTTGGTCCAGATCGTCTCGAGTGTGGGAAGCTGAGATCTGACAGCGGATTCTGGCCTGCCCTTGAGGTACTACCGGAAATCCGAAGCCAGTGACGAAAACGCCCTCTTTAAGCAGCTGATTGCTCATCTCGATGGCCTTGGCGGTCTCGCCCACAATCACAGGGACAATGGGGGTTTCCCCAGGGAGGGGCTTGAAGCCCTTGCCCAGCAGCTGATCGCGGAAATAGGAGGCGTTTTTCCGCAGTTGTTCAACCCGCTGGGGGTGCTTTTCGAGGTACTCCACCGAGGCCAGGGCGGTGGCGGCCACCGTGGGGGGGAGGGCATTGGAGAAGAGCTGGGGCCGGGCGCGCTGCGTGAGATAGTCGCAGACTGCCTCGCTTGCGGCAACAAACCCCCCGGCGGCCCCCCCCAGGGCCTTCCCCAGGGTTGAGGTGATGATGTCCACCTGGCCCACCATCCCGAAATGCTCGGCGGTACCCCTGCCGGTCTTACCCAGGACCCCGGTGGCGTGGCTGTCATCCACCACCAGGACGGCGTCGTGTTTCCGGCAGATCTCGGCGATATCGGGCAGCTTGGCGATCGCCCCTTCCATCGAAAAGACCCCGTCGGTGATCACCATCCGGACCCGGCGATCCCGGGCGGCGGCCAGCTTCTCCCGGAGGTCATCGAGGTCGGCATGGCGGTATACCGCGGTCTGGCACTTGGTGATGGCTTTGGCAAGGCGGATCCCATCGATGATCGAAGCGTGATTCAGCTGGTCACTGATTATGAGGTCGTTCTCTCCCAGCAGGGTTCCGGGGACCGCCTCATTGGCGTTCCAGCAGCTCACAAAGCTGAGCGACTGAGGAGTTCCCACCAGACGGGCGCAGGCTGCTTCCAGGGCGCGGTGTACTGTGAAGGTGCCGCAGATAAAGCGGACCGAAGCGGTGCCGATGCCGAAGCGATCCAGGGCCTTCTTCCCGGCATCGATCAGCTCGGGGATATCGCAGAGGCCGAGGTAATTGTTGGAGGACAGGACGATAACCTCGCCCTTGCCTTCCATCCTCACCCGGGGCGCCTGGGGGCTGTCGATGTAGAGGAGATTCTTGTAGACGCCGTCTTTTTTGAACTGGGCGAGTTCGGCTTCGATCCGGGACTGGAGAGAGGACATAGGTCAGTGGGCTAGTGGGCTGGTAGGCTAGTGGGCTGGTGAACTGGGTTGGACATCGGGAAGTCCTGGCTCACTAGCCCACTTCTCAGTCAAGCGACTTCCAGAATCACCTTGC
>CAZOES010000242.1:0-4682 GCA_964578865.1 uncultured Gemmatimonadaceae bacterium
GGGATGCGGCTCCGCGATTACGCCGAGAACGTCCCCAAGCCGATGCTGCCCCTGGGGTACCGGCCCATTATCTGGCATCTGATGAAGTACTACGCCCACTACGGGCATCGGGACTTCGTGCTGTGCCTCGGCTATCGCGGCGACATGATCAAGAACTACTTCCTCAATTATGAGGAAGGCATTTCTAACGATTTCGTGCTCTCGGAAGGCGGCAAAAAGCGGGAGCTGCTCTCCAGCGACATCGAAGACTGGCGGATCACCTTCGTCGATACCGGGCTGTCCAGCAATATCGGGCAGCGCCTGATGCGGGTGAAGAAGTACGTGGAAAACGAAGAAGTCTTCCTCGCCAATTACAGCGACGGTCTGACCGACCTGCCTCTGCCGGGCCAGATCGAAGAGTTCAAGCGCAGCGGCTGCGTCGGCGCTTTCCTCTCGGTCAAACCCAATCTGAGCTACCATTTCGTGGCCACCGATGCGGCCGGCCGGGTCCAGGGATTCCGGGACATTCTGCAATCCGGTCTTCGGGTGAACGGAGGCTTCTTCATCTTCCGGCGGGAGATCTTCGACTACATGAAGGAAGGGGAGGAGCTGGTCGAGCAGCCGTTCGGCCGGCTGGTAGCGGAGAACAAGCTGATGGCCATGACCTACGACGGCTTCTGGGTCCCCATGGACACCGCCAAGGACAAAGCCAAGCTGGACGAGCTGCACGCGTCGGGTCGCCCACCCTGGTACGTCTGGCAGAACAACGGCAGGCACCAGAGCTGACCGCGGCTCTCCGATATGCACCCACTGAACCTGAAGCGTCCCGCCGGCCGCCAACTCCGGGTGCTCTGCCTCGGCGCTCATTCCGACGACATTGAGATCGGCTGCGGCGGGACCGTGCTCCAGCTGGTGGCGGGTGGGGCCCAGGTTCACTGGGTCGTGTTCAGTGGCACTCCTCCCCGGGCCGAAGAGGCTCGCCGCAGTGCTCGAGGCTTCCTGGGACGAGGCAGCGACCGGGCGCTGACCCTGCACACTTTCCGGGACGGATTTTTTCCGGTGCAGTTGGGTGAGGTGAAAGAAGCCTGTGAAGAAGTGGCCCGCCGCTTCGTTCCTGACGTGGTGTTCACCCAGTTCCGGGAAGACCGGCATCAGGATCACCGGGTGCTCTCGGATCTGGCCTGGAATACCTTCCGGCGCCACCTGATTCTGGAGTACGAGATCCCCAAGTGGGACGGCGACCTTGGACGGCCCAACAGTTACGTGCCGCTCAGCGCTCGGGTGGCTCGGAAGAAGGTTCAGTTACTGATGAAGATGTTCGCCACCCAGCGGGCCAAGGATTGGTTCAGCGAGGATACTTTCTGGGGATTGCTCCGGCTGCGGGGGATTGAGTGCCGGGCCCAGTCAGGCTGGGCCGAGGCGTTCTACAGCCGGAAGGCCGTGCTGCAATTCTAGGGGGTAGGTGGTGAGGCAATCGGCATCGGCTCGAAGACGTACAGCACCGAACCGGCCGTGATCGCCAGCCGGATCTGGCCCCGGATCCGATAGAGTACCGGTGCCGCCGCGATTCGGGCCCCCAGCCGAAGGCTCCAGACCTGCTCTCCGGTTCGGGCATCCACCGCAAAGAGCTGGGTTCCCACTCCACCGATTACCAGCTGGTCTCCCACCGAAAGCAGTCCGCCCAGATTGGATTCGTCGGAACGAGGCGCGGCGAAGCGCCAGCGGATCTTGCCGCTTTCGATCTCCATGGCCAGGATCGAATTGGCCCCTTCCAGCGGAACCGCGAAGCCGCCCAGGTGGCCGCTGTTCTCATCGTCCAGGCCGTGGTTCCGGACGTAGAGCCCGCCTTTTTCGGTCGCGGCCAGAAACATCAGCCCCAACCGGTTGCTGTAACTCGCCGGCCGCCAATTGGCCGCGCTTGAAGCTGACGGGTAGACCAGGGTCCCGCCCGGGGTCGGCGCGGTCGAAGCAGCCAGAATCGGTCGACCGGCGCTGTCGAACCCCTGATTCCAGTTCTGCCGCACAAAGGCGGTGGCATTCAGGAATTCGCCGGTTTCCCGGTCCAGCACGTAGACAAAGCCGTTCCGGTTAGCCCACAGCATCAGCGGACGGACTTGCCCCTTCCATGAGTGATCGACCAGTACCGGGGTCTGGGCCGAATCCCAGTCGTGGGAGTCGTTAGGGGTAAACTGATAACTCCATTTCAAGGCTCCGGTGTTGATGTCGAGAGCCAGGACCGAACAGGTATAGAGGTTATCACCCTGGCGCAGCTCCGGCGCGAAGACCGGCGCCGGATTTCCGGTGCCCCAGTAGAGCAGCTGTCGTTCGGGGTCGTAGGCCCCGGTGGCCCAGGTGCCGCCGCCGCCCCTGGCCAAACCGCCAGTGGGCCAACTGTCGCCCCCCGTCTCACCGGGCTGCGGGATCGTATGAAAGCGCCACAGCCGCTTACCGGTTGAAGGGTCATAGGCGTCGAGGTACCCCCTCAGTCCGAACTCCCCGCCGCCGACACCTACAATCACCTTGCCTCCGGCCGCCAACGGTGCGCCGGTAATGCTGACTCCGGCGCGGGGATCTCCAACCTCGGCTTCCCAGACCTGGTTCCCGTTGTCGAGGTTAAGTGCAATGAGACGCCCGTCCAGGGTACCGACAAACACCAGACGGCCGTACACAGCCACACCCCGGTTGGAGCGCTGACAACAGAGGAGCACGGGATGGCGGGGGGCGTGATGAAACCGCCAGATCACTTCGCCGCTCTCCGAGTTCAGGGCGATGACGTCTTCCGCCGAGGTGATAATGAGGATCTTGCCGACCACGATGGGGGCCGATTGGGAGACTTCCGGATCGGGCGGAAGCTTGTAGGCCCACGAGAGGCGCAGCCGATTCATCGTCTCGGCGGTCAAATCGGGGGCAATCCGGTTGCGCCGTCCAGACCAGCCGCCCGACCAGGACAGCCACTCATCTTCCTTCGAGTCTGCCTGAGCCAGATCGGAGTCCTCCACCGGGCGGTCCCGCACCTGGGCCATCGGGGGCGTCCCCCGGGTCAGCCCCCGTTGCCGTGCCCGCAGCACCGCAATGACCTGCCAGGCTTCGGTGAAGGAAAGCCCGGTGGGCTGCATCGCGGTCTGAGGGATGCCGTGCCGGAGGACCTGGTAGGTAGCCCAGTCGCTGGCCCCGTGGCGCGGTTCGCCCGAGACCAGAGATGGGCCAACGCTTCCCTCGCCCCGGGTGCCGTGACACTGGGAGCACTTGCGGGAGAACAGCAACGACCCCGGCATTGTGTCGTAGGCCATCTCGGGGGGAAGCAGCAGAGTTGCTGCCCCGCTCTCGGTCTCTCGCAGGGCGTACATATCAAAGCCCGAGCGGGGCCGCATCAGCCAGGGCAGATCCCGCAGCGGAACATCGGGCAGCTGACCGGTCAGCTTGAGCCCCACCAGCTGCACCCGGGTCCGGATGGCCGGCGAGGAAGCAGCCACGATGAGTCCAGCGGCAGCCAGAACTCCAAGCACGCCAAGCACGCGCCACAGTTTCATGTGCTTCCGCCAGAACCGGGTAGGGGGAGAACCGGGAGGAGACGGATCCATGATCAGAACTGCCAGTAGAGAAACTCGCTCTGGCCGCCCAGGTGCAGGATGCCCAATCCGGCAACCAGGGATACCAGAACCGCCCAGGTCAACGTAGGACTCCAGGCCAGACTGAACCGACCCAACCGGATCCCGTGCTCGGACGGGGTAAAGTCCAGGGCCGGTTGGTAGCGGGCGAGCAGCTGTAATGTGTTAGGCAGGGCCAAAGCTATCACCATCAGCCCGCCGGTCCAAATGACCATATCGCCAAAATCGAGGTAGAGACCGCCGCCCAGCCCCGGCTGGACCCCGGCTCGTTCCAGTATGCTCCCCAGCGGTCCCAGATGACCCAGAATTGACTGGGGGAGCGCCACTCCGTTGAGGCCGATCATCCCCCGCAGGACATCGCCGGCGACCCGGGTGGTGGGGGCCCGGAACACCACCATGGCTGCGACCACCGAGATGAAGGTCAGTCCAAAGCCGATCGGCTTCATCCAGCGATCCAGCCGGGCCGAGTCCTTCCAGCGCCGTGCCGCCAGCAGCCGCCAGGCGTGATTGATCGTCAGATACAGGCCGTGCAGCAGGCCCCAGAGGATGAACAGGTATCCGGCTCCGTGCCACAGACCGGAGATGAACATGGTGATCATGGTTGGAACCATGACCAGGGTGAGGAACGCTCCGAGATTCGGTCTGGCCCGGGTCAGCGGCGGAAGCCCGCGGGCCATTCGCCGGCGGGTCAGCCACAAGGCCAGCGGATTGTAGATGTAGGCGGTCAGGAACCGGGTCAGCGACATGTGCCAGCGTTGCCAGAACTCAATGATGCTGGTCGCCTTGAGTGGCGAGTTGAAATTGGGGGGGAACCGGACGCCCACGAAGCGCCCCAGACCCAGGGCCATATCGGTGTAGCCCGAGAAATCGAAGTAGATCTGGAGAGTGAAACCCACCGCGGCCATCCAGCCCGGCAGCAACGAGACTGTCCCGCCGCCGGCGGCATGATCGTAGATCGGGGTGACCAATCCTGCGATGCCATCGGCCAGGAAGACCTTCTTGGTCAGGCCAAACAGGAACAGGGTCATGCCGACCGCGGCGTTCTCTTTGTCGAATCGGCCGGTAGCGGCCTGGAACTGGGGCATCATCTCGCGA
>CAZOES010000243.1:0-4530 GCA_964578865.1 uncultured Gemmatimonadaceae bacterium
AGACGTTGTCGAGACTGAGCGACTTCTCGACCAGGTAGCCGGTGAGGAAGAGCTTCGCCGCCTCCAGCCCCGAGACCGCCGGGGCGATGGAGCCGTCGAGTTGCGGGACATTGAGGCCGAGGCCGAACCAGTGCGCTTCATAGGCGAAGTACACCAGGGTGTTGAACCCCAGTGCCACGCCGATCCACACGATGGTCCACCGCACCGCCTCGCCCATCGCGATGACATGGGCGTTCCGGTGGAAGACCCCGAGGTCGAGAGCCAGGAACAGCAGGATCAGGCCGAAGAACAGTCCATATGCAGTCAGCATGGCGCCGAACCTAGGGACCCGGCATGATTAGATCAAATCGTATTCTTGCAACTAATACATAGGGTAAATCTATCGATCTCTTTGGGGACTGATCATAAGGACTGTTCTATGTGAAGGCGCGTAAAGTTCAAATTGTCGATAGCAGCCCCGGGTGAAAGATTGGCTCCCACGGGCGAGCGCCGCACCCGGCGCCCCCGCCAACGACCGATCACCCGGAGGCGGCTCATGCCGACCCTGTCTGCTGTCCCGCTGTCGTCCCTGCCCACTGCCGCCGATCCCGGCCGGACGGTGCTGGCCGTCACCCAGGCGGCGCGCAACGCCGCCAGCGATGCCTTCCGCGCCGCGTCTATCCAGCTCATCCCCGGGCGCTGCGCGCCCGCGCGTGCCGTCCGCTCGCTCGACCTGCGCGTCGAGGAGGCGCGCGACTGCTTCGAGACGATGATTGCGGGCCTCCCGGTGGCCCGCCTCGCCCGCGTAAGCGCGGAGGTGGACATCGTCCGCGAGGCGTTCGGGAAGGCCCTTGCCGCCCTTACCACCCTGCGCTGCGAAGCCGCCAGCTACGCGCCCCGGCCGGTCGAGGTGCGGTTCCTCAGCGCCCAGGTCTACAGCGCCATGGCCCACATCCAGGCCACCGTCGCGTCGATCCGGCGCAAGCTGTCCTGACTGACGTCACTCACAAACATTCGACTTCTGGAGGCATACCATGCTCGCATTCGCTACCGCCGCCCTGCTGCTCGCGGGCGCGCCTGACACCGATCGCTTCGCCAGTACCAGCCTGGCGGAGAGCCAGCGCCGCGTGCTCCAGGCCTGGAACTCCGGGCTCGAGAGCGTGAACGGGTACTACCACTGGGCCACCCACAGCGTGAGCCTCGACCGCTACATCGCCCAGCAGAAGGCGGTGCAGGTCGGGAAGGATCTCGAGGCTGGCCGCGCCGCCTTCACCGAGATGGCGGGGATGCTGACGCCCACTGCCCGCATCACCGTGACCGGAGAGGTGACCACCGTCAACGATGCGCTCGCCAAGGCCGACGCCCAGCTTTCCAAGCTGCGGATGGAGTCCGGCGACGCGTCGCCCAGCCGCACCGAGGCCCGGTTCCTGACGGCAGAGCTCTACCGCTCGCTCAGTACCATCCACCAGGCCCAGCTTGCCATTGGCCAGAAGCTCGGCCTGGCGCCCGAGGAGCGGACCCGGGAACGCGCCCGCTGACCGTCACGGCCACCACCGGAAGACAACGAGGCCCGTGGATCGCTCCACGGGCCTCGTTGGCATGCATGCCGGTCGGGGCGCCCTCAGGCGAAGATCCGGTGCCTCGCCGCTTCCGAGATGGCGAGAACGGCCGGGTGCCGGAGCCGCCGCTCCACGGTCACCGCATAGAACGATTCCCGGAGCCCCCCCAGCTCGCCCAGCGCCTTTACCTCGAACTGGCGGCGGATCTCCCCCGCGATCGCGCTCGGCCCGGCGAACAGCCCCATCCCGCCCTGCCCGAACGCCTTGAGCAGCGCACTGTCGCTGAACTCCCCCATCACCCGCGGTGCCACCCGCTCCCGCTCGAACCACGCATCGAGTGTCCTGCGGAGCGTCGTCCCCTCCACCGGCAGGATGAACGGGGCGCCGTCTAGCGAGCCCGGGAACCCCCGCCGGTACTGCTCCCCCAGCGCCGGAGCCCCGAAGATCGTGACCCCGGTCTCACCCAGCAGGTGGTTGAATGCCTTCCCCTTCGCCTGGTGCGAAAGCGGCGTGTCGCTGATGACCAGGTCGAGGTTGTGGGAGGCAAGGTCGCCGAACAGCCGCTCCAGCTTGTCTTCCCGGCAGATAAGCTGCGGCGGCTCCGCCAGCTTCAGCACCGGCGCGAGCAGCTCATGGGCCATGAGCTTGGGCACCTGCTCCGCGATCCCGACGTGCAGCTTCGTGGGCCGGCCCGTGGGCCGGCCGGCCACCACGTCCTGCAGCTCCCGGCCGAGGCCGAAGATCTCCTCCGCGTAGCGATACACGATCTGGCCCACTTCGGTCAGCACCAGCTTCCGTCCCTGCCGCACGAACAGCCGCTCACCCAGCGAGTCCTCCAGCGTCTTGATCTGGGCGCTGATCGTGGGCTGGGTGAGGTGCAGTTTCTGGGTAGCGCGCGTAATACTCCCTTCCCGCGCGACGGTCCAGAAGTAGAGGAGGTGGTGATAGTTCAGCCAGGCCATGGCGCGAATGGTATCACGCCCCCGAGTCAGTGAGCAGGGGTGGCCCGCCCGGGGCCCTGCTGGAAGTTTCCTGGCGACCCAGGCTGATACGGTAAAGGAGAATCGGGTGATCCGGGATGATCTCTCCTCCTTCATTCTCCCTGCTCACCAGCAACGCAACATGCGAGGAGACCTCTGTTAAGCCGGGGATTCCATGAGCATTTTGGAGCTTATGGATGATTCAGCCCCAAGTCTCCGCGTAACGACGCATCACATTCGAGTCACCCGGACAGCTCGCTACTTCACCCTCGGCTCGCCGGTAGAGGCGGCGCGGCACATCTGGATTGGTCTTCACGGCTATGCCATGATGGGCGAACGCTTCGCCCGGTTGCTGGCGCCTCTGGCCGACCCGCCTCACACCGTCGTCGTCTCGGCTGAAGCCCTGTCCCGCTTCTATCTGGAGACCGGCCGAGACGGCCGGCATTCCGACGCGATCGGCGCGACGTGGATCACCAAAGAGGACCGGGAGAACGAAATCGCCGACGCGATTCGATATCTGGATCAACTCCACGGTGACCTGATGGATCGGGCACACTCTGGAGCGGTGCTTTCGATTCTGGGGTTCTCCCAGGGCGCGGCCATGGCGTCACGGTGGGTGGCCGGCGGATCGGTGCTGCCGGAGCAGCTGGTGATCTGGGGAATCACCCCGCCGGCCGAGGCGATGCCCCAGGTGGCCGAACGGATGGTGGGACGCGAAGTGATCCTCGTCGCGGGCGACCGTGATCAGTTCGCTCCCGAAGGGGGGATCGAAGCGCTGGCGGCGTCGCTCTCCCAGAAGGGCGTGCGGGCCCGGGCCGAGCGGTTCGCCGGCGGGCACGCCCTTTCCAAGGCAGTGCTCCGCCGTCTGGGGGAAGCCAGCCCCCGCCCTTGACCGCCTTGAGCCGGACATTATATTCGATATCGAACAATTCGAGGTCGAACAAAATGCCGATGAACCTGACCCGCGATTCCGCCACCGTCCTGGCCCTGGGCACCTTTGTAAAGTTGCGCCGGGCGGTGAATTCCCTGTCGGGAGCACTGAACCCCGTCCTGGCTCGGGAGCATGGTCTCACCGAGACCCAGTTCGGAGTCCTGGAGGCCCTGTATCATCTCGGGCCGATGCCCCAGGCCCGGCTGTGCGAGAAACTGCTGGTCAGCGGCAGTAATCTCACCACGGTGATCGATAATCTGGAGAAGGGTGGCCTGGTGCGCCGCGATCCCAACCCGGAAGACCGGCGGGCCTACCTGGTCAAACTGAGCGACTCTGGCCGCGCCGCGGTGACCAAAGCTTTCCCCGAACACGCCGCCCGAATCCGGCAGCTGATGAGCGCTCTCACTCAAGCCGAACAGAAGGAACTCGGGCGCCTGTGCCGCAAACTGGGGCAGGGGAAGAGCGAGTAGACCAACGGCTGATTGACGTTCGAAGGCGGAACACCGAAGACTGAGACGAAGAACCCACTGACTAACGGCTAACGGCCAGATTCACATAAGGAGCAGCACAATGCAGAACCCAACTTCCGGAATCCACCATATCACCGCCATCGCGGGTGAGCCGCAGCGGAATATCGATTTCTATGCCGGTACCCTCGGTCTGAGACTGGTGAAGCGCACCGTTAATTTCGACGACCCCGGCACTTACCACTTCTACTACGGAGACCACACCGGTCAGCCGGGAACACTGCTGACCTTCTTCCCCTGGGCCAGGGCCTTTCCCGGTCGTACCGGCGCCGGCCAGGCCACCGTGACTTCCTTCGCGGTACCGGCCGGCTCGCTGGGCTACTGGGAAGACCGGCTAGGCTCACGCCTGGCGATGACTCCGCTCCGGCGGGACCGATTCGGTGCTCCCACGCTTCGGTTCAGCGACCCGGATGGGATGATGATCGAACTGGTTGAGAATCCTGCCATGGGAAATATCCCGGTGCATCCCGACTCGGCGATCCCCGCAGCCCAGGCTATCCGCCGGTTCCACGGCACCACGCTCACCCTGCGCGGCGCTGATGCGACCGCGGGTG
>CAZOES010000244.1:0-2859 GCA_964578865.1 uncultured Gemmatimonadaceae bacterium
GCGGATAGTAGTTGATCCGCACCTTGTGGAAGAGATTGCCGTAGAGCTCGGGATAAAGCTTGGGCTGGAGAATGTCTTCCAGCACCCCGAGCTTGGACTCTTCCTTGGTCTTGAAAGACTCGGGATCGTCCAGCACTTCGCCGTCCCGGTTGCCCAGGATGTTGGTGGAGTACCAGCCCGCCACACCGAGCATTCTCGCCTTGAACATCGGCGAGAGCACGGTCTTGATCATGGTCTGGCCGGTCTTGAAGTCCTTGCCGCCGATGGCCACACCCTTGTCCTTGGCCAGCTGCTCGATCGCGGGGATGTCACAGCAGAGGTTGGGAGCGCCGTTGGCGAAGGGCACCCCTTCCATGATCGCGGCGTAGGCGTACAGCATCGACGGCGCAATCGACTGATCGTTAGTCTCCATCGCCTTTTCGAACGCAGCCAGGGTCTGATGGGCCGGGCCGGGGGCGATGAACACTTCAGTCGAAGCGCACCACACGATCACCAGCCGATCGCAGTTGTGCTTGGCCTTGAAATCGCGGATGTCCTTCCGCAGCGCTTCCGCCAGTTCCTTCTTGTTGCGGGCGGTCTTGACGTTCTTCCCCTCGAGCCGCTTCACGTAGTTCTGGTCGAACGCGGCCGGCATCGGAGCGATGGCCTGGAGGAATTCCTTGATCGGCTCAACGTGCTCGTGCTTGTCGAGCACCCCGCAGTGCAGGCAGGACTGGTAGGCGTTATCGGGAACCGGATCCCAGGCGCCGAACACCAGGTCGTTCAAATCGGCGAGAGGAACGAACTCCTTGATCAGCGGGGCCCGGCCTTCGGTGCGCTTGCCCAGCCGGATGGTCCCCATCTGGGTCAGGGAGCCGATCGGCTTGGCCTTGCCGCGGCGAATCAGCTCGACGCCGGCGATGAACGTAGTTGCGACGGCACCGAGACCAACACAGAGAACGCCCAGCTTGCCCTTGGCCGGCGCGACCGGCCGGGGAGTACCTGTTGCCACGCTCAGGGTCCTTTCGGCGCTTCGGACGCTTGCGCGCCCTCCGTCACCTGGTAGACGTACACGAAGCGCTGCACGACGGTGATCACCGACGCGAACGCGAGAATCGCCACAATCCAGAAGAGCAGCAGTCCTTGAGGCCCCGCTCCAAACAGCACCGTCGGCACACCCAGTCCCACAATCCGCTCGGCCCGCTGCACCAGTCCCACTTTGCAGTCGATGCCGAGACCCTCGGCCCGAGCCCGGGCATAGGACACCAGCAGCGACGCGATGATGGCCACCATGCAGATAATGACGGCGGGCTCGCGGTACGAAACGCTCTCCGGCACCGCCAGCAGGTAGAACACGGCGATGCCCATGAAGGTGGCGCCGTCACCCACCCGGTCGAGCGTCGAATCGTAGAAGGCGCCGAACTTGGTCACCTGACCCTTGGCTCGGGCTACTCCCCCGTCCAGGGTATCCACAATCCCGCTCACCAGATACAGCAATCCACCCAGCCGCGGCCAACCAGCCCCAAAAGCCACCGCGGAAGCGATGACCAGCAGGGTGCCGACGGTCGTGATCGCGTTGGGCGTAATGCCCGAACGGATCAGGGCATCGACTATCGGCCGAGTAACGGCGTAAAAAACCCGCTCGACCGGCTTGGTTATGAGCTTCACCGGAATGGGTGCCCCCGGTGGTTCAAGGGCCGGGATCTGGCCGTTCCGGCCCCCGGGAAAACCGCGGCAAACTATAACCCGGCAAACGGGTTATAGGAAGTTCCGGGCTTCCGGCTCGGGGTTATCCCATTGGGCCAGAGGAACCTCCGGCACGGGATGTAATCAGGGAATGATGTGCCCGGCGAGCACCACAAGCTGGGGATGGGAAGTCACAGAAATGTCCTGCAGAGGATCGCCCGAGACCACCACCAGGTCGGCCCGGCTCCCGACAACGATCTCCCCGACGTCGTTCAGGCCGAGCAGGGTGGCAGGCGCAAGAGTGGCGGCGCGAAGGGCATCGATGGGGGAGAGACCGGCAGCGACCAGGGCCGCCAGCTCATCAGCGTTCTTGCCGTGAGGCAAGACTCCGGCATCGGTACCGAGAACGACCCGGGCTCCGGCCTGGCGGAGCCGCTGGAACGACTGCTTCACCTGCTCGCCGCCCGGACCCTGGGTGAGGGTGGCGAGAGTGGAAATGACGAAGACGCCGGACTGGCCGAGCTTCGCCGCGGCGGCCGAATCGACCACCGGAGTGTGGGCCAGGGCCCGGACCCCACTGCTCGCGGCAAGCAACGCACCGGCCTGACCAATCGCGTGGGCGTACACCGGTCTATTGGCGGCCTTGGCGAGTGGCATCACCGCGTTGATGAGGGGCGCCTTGAACTCGACCGAATCTGGGGAGCTCACCGCGTCGGCCGGCCAGCCGGTGACGCACAGCTTGATCAGGTCGGCGCCGGCCTCGATGTCTGACTTGGTGCGAGCCATCGCTTCATCGGGAGTGGTGATCGTCGCCCGCCCGAATTCACAAACACCGTTCCTGGCCCCAATCCACGAGCCGGCAGCGATGATCCGGGGACCGAGCACTTTGCCGGCGGCGACCTCGTCGCGGAGCCGGACCCCGCCACCGTTGACCGAACCAAGGTCGATGACGGTGGTGAACCCGGCCTTCACTGTGGCAGATGCGTTGGCGTCGGGTTTTCCCGCGATGGTGAGATGCACGTGGGCATCGATCAGACCCGGCAGCAGAGTCTGTCCATCCAACTTGCGCACTTCGGCCCCGGCCGGCGGTTTCCAGTTCTCGCCGGGCGGGTGGATCTCCACGATGCGCCCACCCCGAAGCACGATGGCCCCGTTGTCTCGGAGAACTCCAGCCCGCACATCGAGGTATCGGCC
>CAZOES010000244.1:2959-4504 GCA_964578865.1 uncultured Gemmatimonadaceae bacterium
GGCGGTGTCGAGCCAGGGAGCGCCCACCTGCTCGAACGCATGATCGGTTCCCCGCCCCACCGACAGCGTGGTCCCCTCAAACAGGCAGGTACCCGGATAGTGAATCAGCGCTTCCAGGCTCTTGAGGTTGGGCGAGGGCGCCACGAAGGGCAGCCGGGTCTGATCGAAATACTCTGATCGCTTCCAGCCCGCCGCCGGCACCACCAGGAGCTCGGTGCTGAGGCCGAAATCGCTCCGGGCCAGCCGGGCCAGTTCGCCCAGGGTCATCCCGTGCCGCATGGGCATCGCGATCAGGCCGACCGGGGTGCGGTACGCCGTGTCCAGCACATTGCCCTGCACTGCGCCGCCGATCGGATTGGGGCGGTCCAGCACGATCACCGGGATGTGCCGCCGGTCAGCCGCCTTCATGACCTCGACTGTGGTCCACAGGTAGGTGTAGTAGCGGGCCCCGGCATCCTGCAGATCGATCAACAGCACGTCGACATTGGCCAGCATCGAGTCGCTCGGGGCGGAATTGCGACCATAGAGGCTGTAGATTGGTAGACCCGAAGTCGGATCCGTGGTGGATCCCACGGCCTCGCCAGGGTCGGCAGTACCCCGGAAGCCATGTTCCGGGCTGAAGAGCGTGGTCACTTTCACGCCGGCGGCGATCAGCCGATCGACCCCGCTCTTTCCCTGGGCATCCACCCCCGATTGATTGGTGACCAAACCGACCCGACGGCCTTGAACCAGCTTGAAACTGTCCGATAACAGAACTTCGAGCCCAGGTCTTGCTACTGATGGAGTCAGGCCGGCCCTGGGCTCGGCCGATTTGTGACCGGCACAGATCATTCCCAGAACGATTACGCTTGCGAGCCCATAGTGCATCGCTGCCATAGATCTCGACTCGCACTCCTCGCGGTTCTCCTGCTTGGATTCTCGCCGGCAGTTCAGGCCCAGGAATCCCGGCGTGACAGCCTCGCCATCGAAAAACTGATCGACTCGCTCCCGCTGCGGGCCAAAGTGGCCCAGCTGGTGATGCCCTGGCTGGCGGGGAGCTATGCCGCCTTCGACGACAGCGCCTTCACGGTAGCCCAGCGCTGGGTCGATTCACTGCAGCTGGGCGGAGTCATCGTGTCGATCGGATCGCCGCTCGATGTGGCGATGAAACTCAACCGATTGCAGCAACGCTCGCCCCTCCCGCTGCTGATCGCGGCCGATCTCGAGTCGGGTGCCAGTTTCCGGCTGAACGGAGCCACACCCTTCCCCACCAATATGGGTGTGGCCGCGACCGGAAGCGACCAGGATGCGTACGAGATGGGCCGCATCACCGCGATCGAAGGACGCGCGGTCGGCATCCATCTCGCCTTTGCACCGGATGCGGACGTGAATAACAACCCCAACAACCCGGTGATCAACACTCGCTCGTTCGGCGAGGACCCGGTCATGGTTGGGCGACTGGTCGCGGCCAGCATTCGAGGGATGCAGGACAACGGAATGCTGGCCACCGCCAAGCACTTTCCCGGACACGGCGACACCGAGACCGACTCCCATCTCGCCCTGCCG
>CAZOES010000245.1:0-4379 GCA_964578865.1 uncultured Gemmatimonadaceae bacterium
GGACTTCTCAAACGAGCTCGAGCCCAAGTTGAGTCTTCCCAGCCCACCAGCCCACTAGCCCACTAGCTAGCCCACTAGCCCACTAGCCCACTAGCCCACTAGCCCACTAGCTAGCCCACTAGCCCACTAGCCCACTAGCTAGCCCACTAGCCCACTAGCCCACCAGCTAGCCCCCTAGCCCTGATCAAAACGAAAAGCCCACCCGGTATCGTCCGGCTTGAGACTCTCGACAAACCTCTGCCTCTGCAGCTTCATGGCCCGCATCTCTTCCGCCGGAATCGCCGCCGCCTGCTTCAGCACCAGCGCCATCCGCTGCCCCACATCGAATTTCTTATTCGCGACATGATCCAGGAAGGACCAGTACATGTAGTTGAACGGGCAGGCATCGTCACCCACCCGCAGTTTCGGATCATAGCGGCAGCCGCCGCAATAGTTGCTCATCCGGTTGATATAGGCCGCACTGGAGACGTAGGGCTTGCTCGCCAGCAGCCCGCCGTCGCCGAAGGTCGACATCCCCACCACGTTGGGCAGCTCGACCCATTCCATCGCGTCAGCAAAGCCGGCCCAGAACCACTCCGACAATCGCAGCGGATTCACTCCGGCCAGGTTGGCAAAGTTGGACAGGACCATCAGCCGGTGAATGTGGTGAGCGTAGGCGTGATCCTTCACCATCCGAACCGAATCGCGAAGACAGGCGAGATCGGTGAGCTCCGGGTCCCAGTAGAGCTGCGGCAGCGGACGCTCGAAGCCGAAGTAGTTGGCCTCCCGGTAGTTCGGCATCTGAGTCCAGTAGATCCCGTTCACGTACTCCCGCCAGCCGATGATCTGTCTGACGAACCCTTCGAGAGATTGGAGGGGAATAGTTCCGCGTTCCTCGTTCTGCGTTCCGCGTTTGACTCCCTGCCACTGCTCGATCGCGGCGTCGATCATTTCCCTCGGGTGCAGCAGCCCCACGTTCATCGCCGCGGAGAGTCGCGAGTGGTACAGGTAGGTCTGCCCCGAGAGCATCGCATCTTCGTAGGGGCCGAAGTCGGCCAGCCGGTGATCGAGGAAATCCTTGAGGGCCGCGAGAGCCTGGTCCCGAGTCACAGGTAGATCAAACCCATCGACCGAGCCCCAGTGATGGTCCATCCGGGTGACCAGACGCATCACCTTCCGGGTGATCGCATCATGCTCGAAGGAGATCGGGGCCCGGGGAAGACCTCGCTTGAGCAGCGCCCTGGCCGACTGGCGGTTCTCCCGGTCCAGGTTCCACCGGCCACCTTCCGGCTCGCCTCGCCGGTCAACCAGAATCCTCAGCCGCTTCCGTTGCCAGCGATAGAAGTCCTCCATTCGAAGCAGCTTGCGGCCCTGGGCCCAGCGGGCGAACTCCTGCCGGGTCGTCAGGAACCTCCGGTCCGGCAGCAATCGGGCGACCTCGCCGACCGATCGCGAGATCCCCCACTCGGCCGGTTCCTGCGCCACCACCTCACTCGGCCCAAACTCGGCGATGTGATCCCGAATTCCCTTGGCGTAGCTGGGCGCCACCCGATGATCGACCTGATATCCCTCCCCCCGCAGTTCTTCGGCGAAGTGACGCAACGCCGAGAGGACCAGGACCAGCTTCCAGCGATGCCAGGGGAGAGCACTTCCCTTGTCGGTGCTCTCGATCAGGAGCACTCGACCGGCCGTTGGAGTGGGCGGCAGATGGGCGGTTGCCTTGGATAGCTCCCAGGGACCGATGAACCAGGTGGGTAATGACACGGGAGACGGGAGACGGGAGACGACTGACGACTGACGACTGACGACTGACGACTGAAACTGTCGGGAAGCATCGGAACTGGTCAATTTCTTGTTCAAGGTTGAGTTGCTCAATTACTTGACAAAAGCAAGTATTGCCATCAATCTCAACCCATGGACGCCGCGATCAAACAGGTTCGCCAATTCAGCCGGTTCTACACCAGGCGCTTCGGCCTGCTGGAACGGGGGCTGCTCCACAGCGACTTCTCTCTCCCCGAAGTCCGGGTGATGTACGAGCTGGTCCACCGGAACGCCCCGACGGCGGGCGAGATCGGCTCGGATCTGGGACTCGATCTGGGGTACTTGAGCCGCATTCTTCAGGGTCTCAAACGCCGGGGAATCGTCAAAGCGGTGCCGGTGAAGGCCGACCGGCGGCAGCGGCTGCTGAGTCTCACACCCAAGGGGGCCGCTGCCTTCCGTCAGCTCGATGTGAAAGCCAACGCCCAGGTCCGGGACCTGCTCAAGTCTCTGGGTGATGGCGAATCGCATCGGCTGGTCGAATCGATGCGTAACGTCGAGCGATTGCTTCGCGATCCGTCGCAGAAGACCGAGGGTGCCGTTGCCTTCCGGGATCCGCTTCCAGGCGACCTCGGCTGGGTGGTCGAGCGGCACGGGACCCTCTACGCCGCCGAGTACGGCTGGAACCAGGAATTCGAAACGATGGTCGCCGGGATCGTGGGTGATTTCGCGGTCACCCAGGCGGGGAAGGGTGCTCGGCAACGCTGCTGGATCGCGACGATCGACGGAGTGCGGGCCGGCTGCGTCTTCCTGATGCCGGCCAGCGAGCGGGTCGCCAAACTGCGGATGCTGCTGGTCGAACCGTGGGCCCGCGGTCACGGACTGGGAGATCGACTGGTGACGATGTGTCTCGAGGGGGCCCGCGAGGCGGGGTACCGGCGAATGACACTCTATACCAACGGGTTGCTCACCTCAGCCCGGAAGATCTATCAGCGGCATGGGTTCGAACTGGTCAAGAGCGAGGAGGAGATACTCTGGGGTGGGAAACAGCTGGGACAGACCTGGGAGCGGGATCTCGGGTAGGTGGTTCCTGCCCGCCTGCCGACCAAACTCAGGGCGATTCTCACCTACCGCGTCCCTGCGGGCCAGGTGCCACCGCGCGTCGCGGCGCGGGCCAGCGCCCGGACGGTTCCGCCGAACACGTACTGGTGTAGAGGCCAGAGGGCGTACCAGTAGAGCTGACCAGACAGACCGATCGGATCGAAGATGGCGGTCTGATGAATGATGCTCGTGTTACCCTGGGGCTCTACCTCGAACTGGAGCCAGGCCCTTCCCGGCAGCCGCATCTCGGCCGCCAGCCGCAGCAGGTGGTCAGGTTCGACCGCCTCCACCCGCCAGAAGTCGAGCGTATCCCCCGGCCGCAGGTGCTCCGGATCGCGTCGGCCCCGGCGGAGCCCGGCGCCGCCGACCAGGAGATCGAGCAGTCCCCGAAGCCGCCACAGGAGATTGGCGTGGTACCACCCGGTCTCTCCGCCGATCCGCCGGATCGGGCGATAGGCTCGTTCTGCGGAGCAGGCGACTTCAACCCGGCGGGCGTCGACCAGCCGGGATCCGAACCGGTGCCCACCCCACTTCGGCCTGCGGCCCGCCACCGTGAGCGCGTCCGACCATCGGGTGGCGGCAAAGGCACGGTCCTCGTTAGCCAGTGCCCGGGCCATCGCCTCCGGCACGCCCAGCGGCCGCACGCTGAACGCTCGCCGGGCCTGGTCATTCCGCACGATGGTCTCGTTTCGGAGACCGTCGACCAGGGCCCGTCCGACCCGGGCATACACCGGGGTAATCAGGCCCAGCCAGAGACTCGAGAGCCGGGGAGTGAGCACTGGCACCGAAATGAACATCCGGCGGAGGCCGCGTTGCCGGGCGTATTCCCGCATCAGATCGCCGTAAGACACCTGGTCCGGCCCGCCGATTTCGTAGATCACGCTGCTCTCGGCGGGATCGTCCAGCGCCGCGACCAGATAGGCGACCACATCCTCGATCCCGATCGGCTGGGTGCGGGTCGACACCCAGCGGGGGGTAATCATCACCGGGAGCGTCTCCACCAGCGACCGGATCATCTCGAACGACACGCTGCCGGAGCCGAGGATAATGGAGGCGCGGAACTCAGTGGTGGGAACCCCTGACTCCCGCAGGATCTGGCCGACCTCCTGCCGGCTGTCGAGGTGTGAGGAGAGCTCGTCACCCCCGCCCAGCCCGCCGAGATAAATGATGCGCCTGACCCCGGCGGTTCGGGCCGCCCGGGCAAAGTTGAGTGCCCCCGTGCGATCGGCCTCGGCGAACGAATCGGTGGAGTCCATCGAGTGAACCAGATAGAACGCGGTGCCCACCCCATCCAGCGCTGTGGCCAGCGAGGCCGGGTCGAACACATCGGCCGTGACCACCTCGGTGCCGGGCCCCACCCGTGACCGCAGATACTCCGGCCGGCGCGCGGCGCACCGCACCGCAAGGCCGGCCCGTTCCAGCGCTTCGAGCAGCCGGCCACCCACATAGCCGGTGGCGCCGGTGAGCAGAATCAGGGGGCCGCTCACGCCCGGCCTGCCAGTTGGTGCAGCGATCGTCGCAATTCGGTGAGATCGGCCAGC
>CAZOES010000246.1:0-4271 GCA_964578865.1 uncultured Gemmatimonadaceae bacterium
GCCACAAAGGCAGCGTCGCGGCGGTCTGCTTCAATGTGAAGGGTCCCGACCTCTGCTTTCTGGATCAGGCTGCGGATCTCACCGACGAAGACCGCCGTCTCTATGACCGACTCGGCCTCAAGGCAGAGCCGTTTCAGGACGTGCATTACTACGCCCCGTTCAAGCCCGACGGGGTGAACCTCAACACTCTCAGGACTCACGAATCGCTGGCGGGAAACACCCTGCCGCTGGTGTGGGGCCTGCGGGAAGTGCTCGACTACGCCGAAGTCCTGCTCAATCGCGACGACGTCGATGCCAAGGCCGATGCCTTCATCGGCTTTCTGGCCGAGCGGGTGGTGGGGCGGCTGTACGCCGATCCGACCTTCGAGCATCCGATGGAGGTTCGCAGCTTCGCCGATCTGGAGAACTTCTTCCGCCAGATCTTCAACTTCATGGAAGCCCGGGCCAGCGGCAGCGAGATCTGGAAGAACCACCACCTCGCGACTATCCGCAAAGTCCGCAACCGGCTGGGCAATATCAGTGTCCGGGCCAAAGGCCTGGTCACCGATGACGGTCACGCCAGCGATCTGCCCTGGGGCAAATTCGCCGATCGCAGTCTCCATGTAATCGATGTGGCCGCGCTCGATCCTACCGCCCAGGATCTGGTCTTCGCCCGGCTGGTCTCCAAGCTTCGAGAGCATCTCGAACGGCGGGATTTGGGAGTCGACCACGTGGTGGTGTTTGTCGACGAGCTCAACAAGTACGCACCGGCGGACGGTCCCGACACCTATGTTCGCCGGATGCTGCTTGATCTCTCCGAGCGGGGCCGCTACCTCGGCCTGGTGCTCTTCTCGGCGCAGCAGTTCCGCTCCCAGGTCTTGCGGCGGGTAGTGGGCAATGCGGGGACCGCCCTGTTCGGGCGGATGGATATGGATGAGCTGGCGACCGCGGGGTATGGGATCCTATCTCCCGCCACTCGCGCCAAGCTGGCCGCGCTGCCCAAGGGCGAGCTGATGGTGCGGCACCCGCATTTCACCCAGCCGCTCTTCGTTCGCTTCCCCCGACCCGCCATGCTGGCCGGGCGGCTGGGAGTCGAGAAATTTCCTCCGGCCCCCGATCTGCCGTTCCCGGCCGCGGTGGCCCGTCAGCTCCGCGCGCTCGATTCCACCATTACCACTGCCCGGGTGGAAACCCTGATCGACGGGCGGCGGGAAGACGACGTTCGCCGCGCCCTCCACGCGACCCGCCGGACCCGCCCCGAGCGGGTGCTGCCGTTCTTCACCGCCCAGCTGGGCAGCAAAGTGGAGCGCGAGGTGGTGCCGACCCGCACCGTCCCCGCGCTCCGTCGCAGCGACGATCCTTACGGCGGGTAGGCGGCAGTCTGAGCCAATACCACAGTGAGGAGACAGGATTGAAGGGATTGAAGCGCGGTTGTTGAAAAACAACCAATCTTTCAAATCCTCATTCATTCCTTCAATCCTGTATTGAACTTGGTCCCATTCGCCTAGCCGACCGCCAGCGACACGTCAAACACACCCCTGTACCCCTGACCCTCAGGTGTCACCGCCAGGATCAGCTGCGATCCGTCCCGCCGGAAGATCCCATCATTGGCATTCCGCTGGCCCCGTTGGCCCTTGGATGAGTAGGGCCGCAGAGCGTGTACCTTATCGGTCAGGGCATCATCGAAGTAGAGTTGCGAGGTGAATTCGTAACCCGGTGTGGCTCCGGCAGGCGAGCGGATCTTGAAATGAATGTGCACCGTCCGCCCGCCATACCAGCCCGGAAAAATCGTGGTAAACCGGGCCGCACCCCTGGCATCGGTGACCTGGTAGCCCCGGAGCCAGCGTTCTCCATCGGAGTGAAAACCGGGGTCGCGCTCATCGGAGTAGACCCCCAACGCGTCGCAGTGCCAGACATCGACCACCGCGCCCGCCAGCGGGGCGCAGCTGTTGCCCGCGATGTGGGAGACGTTGAACCCCAGCGCGAGCGGTATTCCCTCTTTCAGTGCGCCACTGTTGTCGGCCCGGATGTCCGATCGATTAAGCATCTTGTCGATGAAGAACGGACCCGAGGTCTGAGCCGGTCGCACCACGCACCGGTCGAGGGCGACTCCCCTGGGCCAACCGCGCGTTGGTCGGGAGCCGGAGAGAAAGACCAGACCCGCGGCACCGAGTACGGAGAGAGCCTCGCGACGAGAAAGCAGCTGGCCGATCGGATCGTCATCGCTCATGAACACCTCGGGAGTGATCGACTGGGTTTGGACCTCGGCAATCCTACGGCTGCGGCAATGAATAGTTGGCGTCATTGGTCCCCGATTCCATCCCAACACCTTTATTGCGGCCACGTACTATGGGGTGAGCATGCGGGGCAGGCCCCTGGATCGGCCGCCCAACTGGTTGAGGTACAGGGGTTTGCGACCATGGGGTGGGAATGGCTTCACTGCTGGGAAGCTGGTCCGACGTAATGCCTGCGGAATCGAGCGGCGCGCCCGCGGCCGTTTCGGCGGACGAGCGCGGATTGATCCTCCGGGTTCAACGGGGCGATACCGCTGCCTTTCAGCAGCTGGTGGAGGGCTACGTCCGGCGGGCCCGGGCTATTGCCATGCGGCTGATGCGGAACCCGGAGGATGCCGACGACCTGGTACAGGACGCTTTTCTTCGGGTGCTGCAGAAGATCGATTCGGTCGACCCGGAGCGGCCCTTCGGCCCCTGGTTCTTTCGGGTGCTGGTGAACACCGGCCTCGACACCCACCGGCGACGACGGACTCGGCAGACCGAGGATGAAACCAGCGAGGTGGCTTCGGATGATCCCGACCCGGCCGAGCTAACCGAACAGAGTGAAATCCGGCGGCGGTTCCAGGAAGCCTCGAACCATTTGCCGCCCAGACAGCGTGCGATCGTGTGGTCTTTTGAGGTGGATGGAATGACGACCAAGGAAATTGCCGAGAGTCTGGGTGTGGCTGAAGTCACGGTTCGCTGGCATCTGCATCAAGGCCGGCGAACCCTCCGCACTGCCTTGGCGGACCTGAGGGCGTAGAGGAAACCATGACGCGATTGATTCCCGATCCCGAACCCGACCCCCGACTGGCGGGAGAACTCCGGCGACTCGAGCGAAACCCCTCGGTTGCCGACGAGCAGAACCTGATCCGGCGGATCATGACAGCCGCCAACCCGGTGCTGGGCCAGCTGCGGAATCCCCCTCGGCCCTGGTGGGAATGGATGGCGGGGTGGGCTCAGATGGCGATTCCGGCGGGAGTGGCGCTGAGCCTGGCCGCCGGCGGGGTGCTGTTGACCGAGCGTGGTTCAATCAACGCCGCCTGGAACGAAGACAGCATGACGGTCAGCGAGACGGTGCTCAGTGCCGTGACCTTGCCGGCCGGCGAAGCAAGGGTGAGTGAGCAATTGTTAGCGGCACCCAGCGATGAACTGCTGCTCAACGGTGCCTATCAGCGTGAGACGATGGCGTCTCCAGAAGCGAGGTAATCAGAAGATGTCGGATGCCGGAGCTGTCTCAACCGCGGCCGGGAAGGGTCGTCGGATGGCCGGGCTGGTCATGGTCTTGATCGCTCTGGGTGGGGGGGTGGCCGGTGTCGCGCTCGATCGCCGGGTCTTCCTGCCTTGGCATTTCCAGGGCCGGCCCTTCGGACCGGGTCGCGGTGGGCCGCCGGGCCGCGACATGGAGCAGCACATTCGGGATCACTTTGCCAAGGAGCTGGGGCTGACGGCCGAGCAGAAGCAGAAGGTTGATTCCCTGATGGAGCAGCAGATGGCCGAGTTCCGCGCGGTACGATCGGAGATGCAGCCCCGGATAGATACGATCTTCTCGGTCACTCGGAGAGCGATCGACTCGATCCTCACCCCGGATCAGCGGACCAAAGCCGAGGAGTTGATGCGCCGGCGTGGGCCCAGGGGCCGGGGCGGTCCCGGCGGTATGGGTGACCGGGGTCCGGGCGGTCCGGATGGTCCGCCGCCAGGTCACCCGGGGGCGGATGGTCCGCCGCGGTGAAATGGGTTCGAGTGATCACACCTTGAGTGATGGGAGATTGATGATGAAGCTGATGCAATTCACCGCCCTGGCCACTTTGACCTTGCTGGGCTGCAAGAGCAACGAGAGCGCGGGGAAGGCAGACCACAGTGGCGAGCTGGCCGCCCAGGTGCCGGAGCGGGTCGAATTGGTGGCTCCCGGTGCGGCCGTGAAGCTGACGGTACTCCCGGCCGGCAATGAAGTGCGCTACCGGGTCCGGGAGCAGCTGGTGAACGTCAGCCTGCCCAACGATGCGATCGGACGAGCCA
>CAZOES010000247.1:0-4231 GCA_964578865.1 uncultured Gemmatimonadaceae bacterium
GGCTAGTGGGCTAGTGGGCTAGTGGGCTAGTGGGCTAGTGGGCTAGTGGGCTAGTCGAAACCAGGCTCGAAACTCGTCTACGAATACCTTCGTATTGACAATTACGAATTCTTTCGCAAATATCGACCCGACCCACGACCCCCATGCCCCGGCACCCTTCACCCCACCCGACCAACGCCGAGCTCGCCATCCTGCGAGTCCTCTGGAAACGCGGTCCCAGTAACGTCGCCGATGTGCGAGCTGAACTGGATCGCGAGGAGGAGCCCGGGTATACCACTGTACTCAAGCTGCTGCAGATCATGGTAGAGAAGGGACTGGCTCAGCGCGATGAATCGAATCGGCCCCATCAGTATCGGGCCGCGGTTGATGAGGTGGCCACTCAGAAAGAACTGGTGAAGGACCTGATGGATCGCGCCTTCGGTGGGTCGTCGGCCGATCTGGTACTCCGCGCGCTGTCGGCCAAGCCGGCCAGCGCCCGGGAAATGGAAGAAATCCGGCGACTGCTCGAGCAGGGCAAAGGAGGCCGCAAGTGATCGACTCGACTCTTACCAACGCGCTCGGCTGGGCCCTGCTCCACTTCCTCTGGCAGGGCTGTGCCATCGCCGCGGCTGCGTGGGTCTTCCTGCGGGTCTTCCGAAACGCCGGCGCCCGTTACCTGGTTGCGATCGTTGCCATCGCCGCAATGCCGCTGGCATTCGGGGTGACCGCGGTCATTGGTCATCAGTCTACGGCACCCTTGATCCCCCATATCGATGGTGACGTGGCATGGCATCCGACCGGACCCCTCACGGCTAAGCCTGACAAGTCGCGGGGCCTTACTCCCGCCGGAGCGCAGGCGCACCGGCTCACGCTGGGGAGCAGCGGGGCAGAGCGTGCCACCCCTTCCGCTTTGCCTTCGGCCGGCTCGACCGATCCCGTCCTCGAAGATGTGCCGCCGCCGGTGTCACTCCGTGAGAGCATCGCCGGCTGGCTTCCTGCGCTGGTGATCCTCTGGCTGTGCGGCGTGGTAGTTCTGAGTGTCCGGCTGCTGGGAGGTTGGTCGGCCGCGCGGCGGTTGATGCATCAGGGCACCGGCCCTGCTGCGCCTGAGTACCAGCGGATGTTCGACTCGCTGGTTCAACGGCTCAAGGTCAGGCAGGCGGTGCGCCTGCTCGAGAGCACGATCGCAACGGTGCCCTCGGTGGTGGGGTGGATCCGGCCGGTGATTCTGCTGCCCGCCAGCGCGCTAACCGGCCTCACGCCCAGCCAGATCGAGTTGCTGCTGACTCACGAACTGGCTCACGTCCGCCGTCACGACTATCTGATCAACCTCCTGCAATGCGCAGTCGAGACGATCCTCTTCTATCATCCGGCCATCTGGTGGCTGTCCCAGCGGGCCCGGGAAGAGCGCGAGCTTTGCTGCGACGATATCGCGGTCGCCGCAACCGGTGACGCCCGTCAGTACGCCGAAGCGCTGGTGGCATTGGAGCGGATCCGTGCGGTACCGCAACTCGCGATGGCCGCCACTGGTGGGACGCTGCTGCCCCGCATCCGCCGGCTGGTGGATCCTGACTCCCTCGGAATGGAGATTTTTCCCCGCTGGATCGCCGGTGGGCTGGTGGTTTCGATCCTGGGGCTGGGAGCCGCCGGCACCGGGCTACCCAAGGTCAATTCGTTCATCAAGCCGCCGGAGCCGCCGATCGAATCGAACGCAGTGGCGGTGGCTCTCGATACGGTGATCTCCCACCCTGATCCCGGCCGGCCTTTGGCTGAACGGGTGGCTTGGGCCAAGTCCCGCGGTGCAGCCAACCAGAAGGGTTATTACGTGGTGCATTCGGTCCGGCCGGTACAGAGCGTCAAAGGCACGTTCTGGATTGGGAACGGAGTCTTCCTGAGCGACGGCCAGACGGTATTCTCCGGCTCGATGGTCAACATCGGCGGGAGATCCTCCTTCAGCGGTCCCGGGACCCGGTTGATGACCCTCTTCCCGGCCCAGCCCGATCAGGTCGCCATTATTCAGAGCTACACTGGCGACAAGCTGGACGATGCTGCCGCAGTGAGCCTGGTACTGCCCTACGATTTTCACGGGAAGCCGGTCTACTGGCTCGGCGGAGCCGAAAGCCCTCAAAGCGTGGAGTTGCTCCGCGGCCTGACAGGTCAGGCCGGTACCAGCGACCTTCGGGAGATGCTGGTTCGGCTCATCGGAGTCCATGAGACCAGCGATCAGGTGGTTTCGTACCTGGTGTCAGTCCTGCAGGGGAACGACGCCTCGGATGTGCGTCGGGCCGCAGCGTCCTGGCTTGGCTATCACCCCACCCGTGCGTCGCTCACCGCACTCGACAATGCCGCTCGCCGCGATCGCTCCCGTGACGTGCGCAAGGAAGCGGCGGAAGCGGTTGGTGATCTCAAGATGCCGGAGGCCTTCCCGGTTCTGGTGAAACTGGCCCGGGAACTGGATGTAGCCGAGGTTCGCCAGGAGGCAGTGGAAGCGTTGGGCGATCGGGAGGAGGCCGACGCTGCGAAAGTCCTGGGCGACATCGCCCTCCACGACCGCGACCGGGATGTACAGCGGGAAGCGACCGAAACTCTGGGCGAGCTGAGCGATGCGCGCGGTCTCCCCGTGCTCAAGGATCTGGTAGTCAATCATCCGATCGCCGACGTGCGCCAGGAGGCGGTGGAGACCTGGGCCGAAGCAGCTCCGGTCGATCAGGCGGTCGACCTGCTCGACGAAGTCATCCGCCACGATCCCAGCCAGGATGTCCGGCGGGAAGCGGTGGAAGAATTGATTGAACTGCGTGACGGCAAGGGGCTGGAACTGGTGAAACGGCTGGCCCGGGAACACGATGACGCCGATCTCCGGCGGGAAGCGGTAGAAGACCTTCCGCCTCATATGCCGACCGACGAAGCGATCGCTTTCCTCAAAGACGTTATCGCCAAGGACCCGTCCTACGACGTTCGGCAGGAGGCGATCGAAACCCTGGGCGATCTTAAAGACAACCGGGCTATTCCGGTCCTGCTGGATGTCGCCCGCAACAATGATCACCCCGATCTGATGGCCGAAGCGGTGGAGACGCTGGGTGAGTGGAAGTCGACTGAGGCGATGAAGGCAGTTGCCGATATCGCGGCCAATCACCCCAGTGCCCGGGTTCGAAGCGAGGCGGTTGAGACGTACGGCGAGAATGCCGACGGAGAATCCGCTCTGGCGCTGTTCAAGCGGCTGGCCGCGACCGAGCGGGATGAGGAGGTTCTGTCCGAAATCTTCGAAACTGCAGTGGAGCTCAAAGGGGCCGACGGCGTGGGCTTTGTGATGGAGGTGGTAAAGAACAGCCGCGACACCTATGTACGGGATGTCGCGGCCCATGAACTGAAGGATTCGGACGACCGTCGGGCCAAAGCCCTGGTCCGGGAGCTGAAGCTCGATAAGGACGACTGACCAGCCCTACTCCAGCTTCTTGAGCGCCTCGCTGATGAACCGCCCGGCCTGCGGGAAGCGCTGGGCCAGGTCGTTGAGGATCGCTTTGGCGGAGTCCTTCTGGCCGGCTGCAACGTAGGCGTCGCTGGCGAGCATACCCTTGCGGAGATTGAGGCGGTCCTCCGGGGCCACCTGGATCGCGTTGATCGCAGCGAGAGCGCCGGCCGGGTCCTTCTTGTCTTTGAGGATTGATTCGGCCGCGAGCAGTTTGACGCTCGGATCCGACGGCAGCTGTTTCACCAGCTCATCGGTCAGCCGAGCCGATTCTTCCAGCTGGCCCGCCTGCCGCGCGACCCGGGCTTGATGGTAGAGCCCCGCGATCAACAGTCGCCGAACGTCGCTGCTATCGCCGGTGCGGGTGCCCACTCCACCGGCGTAGCTGTAAACCAGCTCCCCGCCGTAGTCTCCCGTCCTGACCAGCGATGCGATCGTCACCAGTCCCAAAACTGCGGAAAGGATGCTGAGTCCCTTGGCCGCCGAGGCCTTGTTGCGCAGTGCCAGGGCCGCCAGCTCCACGATGCCGAGCGCGACAAACAGGTTCCGGGTCCACTCACCCGCTTCCTCGTGTTCCTGAACCGCTTCCCGCACGCCCGGAATCCGCTCAGCCAGCCCATGGGCATCGTGGCCCGATTGAGCGGCGAATACCGAGGCCACTGCGGCGCAGACGATCAACGCGGCCGCGGCCGGCCCGGTCCAGGAGAGCTTGCCGGAGAGCGATACCAGCCGAAACAGCACACCGAAGATTCCCAGCGCGACGACGAAATGGACGATCTGGGGGTG
>CAZOES010000248.1:0-4229 GCA_964578865.1 uncultured Gemmatimonadaceae bacterium
CCCGTCCCAGCGCCAGGCCGGCCTCCATGTCAAAGCGGTAGTGGATTCCCCCATACAACCTTGAGAGGCTGGCCTCTTCGGCGATCTGCGCCATCCGGCGCCGTTCGCTGGGGAAGGATCTGGCAAGGACTTTGGTGAAGGCCCCCGAGGCACAAGAATGCGCCGACGGATAAGACGGATGGGGCGGCAATCCGATCGGCAGGGTAATCAGTGGGTCGGCCTGGGGTGGCCGGATGAACCAGTAGGTGTACTTGGCGTCGAAGCACCCATTCAGGGCGTCGAAGGCGGCCGCGTTCATCAGGAAGAAAATCCGGGCTGCTTCACGGTCACTGCGGTGATGTTTGACGACTAGCTCGCGGGCGATTCGGTTGATCGCGGAATCGCTCACCGGTGATTGGCTGACATTCCAGTACTGCGCGATCGCCAGTTGCTCCGGGGTTCGGGTATCCGAGATCTGGCGCACTTCGGCCAGGGCCGCGAGATACTCCGGCGATCCGAAAGCCGGCGGCGGGCCGGGCCGGAACTCGTCGCCAGAGCTAAGGAAAAAGGGGCGAGCGCCGAGAAAGCCCCGGGCGATCGGGCCGCCATTCCAGATCCAGAAGCCCGGGCCGATCGGCGGGTGACCCGGATCGGTCAGGTTCACCCGGTCTCCTGCGGCGTAGGTGATGACCCTGGCACCGATGCTTCGTCCGATCGCCTCACCGGCGGCAAATCCCCGGTGTTTAGAGGACGGTCCTCCGCTCTCCGCTTCCTGCGCGTCCAGTGCTGCCTCGATCTCGGTCGTATCCAACGGAAAGAATGAGCGCAGCACCGCAACCGAGGCTCCGCCAATCGCGGCGGAGGTCGAGGCCCAGGGACCGTGGCTCTGGTCCGCCGCCTCGGCAGCCTTGAACTGGGCCAGCGACAGGTAAGTGAAGAGTCGTACCACGTTCTGGGGACGCCGGGCGATCAGTTGGTCGGACAGTTCGTTCCAGCGAACGGCCGCCCCGGCCTCCCAGAACCTTGGTCCCCCGCGGGATAGCGCGACGTTGCCGGCCGGTTCCAGAGGGGGAGGAGCCGTAGTGTCACTACAGGCGGACAGGATCAGCATCGACAGCGCGAAGGCTCCGGCAATTCTGGTGGTCATGGTGGTCTCCGGGATTGTTTGTGGTGCCTGACAAGACCAGCCCGCACCTCCGGCCAGGGACCTTGGACAGGGGTCCGAAAGTGCCCTAGCTTCTTCAGAGCGGGGTGAGCCTCTTGAATACTCAGACCCCGTGATTCTCCCGTGACGCACCCGTGAGTCGGGTGTGGACCACCCTGACGCCGATCGATCTTCCGCCATGTTCCTGCTTCGGACGCTTGGGTCGGTTCAACTGCTGAGGGCGACCGCCGATGGCGAGCAGCCCTTGAACACTCATGCCAAGCGGTTGGCGTTATTGCTGTTTCTTGGTCGGGGCGGGCGGGGGCCGCTGGTTCGTCGGGATGTACTACTGGGCCTGTTCTGGCCCGATTCCGATCAGACCCATGGACGAGGGGCGCTGCGCCAGGCCCTGACCGGTCTCCGCCGACAACTCGGCTCGGGCGCAATCATCACGCAGGGCGAAGAGGAAGTCGGCCTGGCCTCCGGCTTTCTCGCCTGCGACGCGACTGACTTCGAACAGGCTTGTCAGGCGGGCCGTCAGGCGGAGGCCTTCCTGCTGTACCGGGGTGACTTCGCCGCCGGATTTCATGTCAGCGGACTGGGCCCTGACTTCGACCAGTGGGTGGAGGCCGAGCGAGCCCGGTTGAGACACCTCGCTCTCCGCTCGGCCCGGAGTGCCGCGACCCAGGAAGAGGGCGAGGGCCGCCCGGCCGAAGGGGTGACCCTGCTGCGCCGGGCCATCCAACTGGTGCCGGATGATGAGGCGAGTGTGGTTCATCTCATCGGTCTGCTGGATCGCATGGGAGACCGCTCCGCCGCGCTCGCGACGTACCAGGCATTCGAGCGGCAACTCGAGGCCGAGTACTCGGCGGTCCCTGCTCCCGAGACGCGGGCCTTGATCGATGCGGTGCGGAATCGAAGCGACCTGCGTCCGGTTCCCTCCGCGAATGCGGTGACTTCTTCGCGCGGCTTAGCTGATGCGGGCCCGGCCTACGCTCGGCCCCGTTCGGTAAAGCCTGTGGCTCCCGCTCTCGGCTCGACTCGCAGGATACTTATCGCAGTGGGCGTGATCGTCACGTTCGTCACTGGGGGAGTTCTCACCGGGCTGGTAAGGGGTACGCAGCCGCCAACTTCAGCGGTCTGGTTGATCGCGGTGCAGCCTTTCAAAGTCAGTGGAGCAGACTCGACGATTCGCTGGCTGGGGGAAGGGATAGTCGACCTCTTGTCCAACCGACTCAGCGGAGTACCCGGGTTGCTGGTGGAAGGGCCGGACAAACGCGAGAAGTACGGACGGGTCGTGCGAGGGAGTGTCAGCGGAACCGGCGGCCGAATCATCTTGACCGCTCGGATCGAGCCGAGCCATGGTGGGCAACCGCTCGCTCAAGCCACGGTAAACGGACCTGCCGATAGCCTTCAGGCCCTGGTCGATCGTCTCGCGATTCAACTCATCGGTGAGAGTGCGGGCCTCGAGGCCGGTCGGCTGGCTTATTCAACCAGCGCATCCCTTCCGGCGGTCCGTGCCTTCCTCGCTGGGCGGGTTGCGTTTCGCACCGGGCGGATGAATGAGGCGCGCAAGGATTTTCTGGAGGCGGTACAGGCCGACTCTAATTTCGCGGTCGCAGCGCTGGATCTCTACCGAACAACCATCTGGGTGCGTGGTGGTGAATCCGCCCAGATTGGTGAGCGACGGGCAATTGCGGGCCGGAGTCAGTTGAGTCCGCCCGATCAGGCTTTGCTCGACGTGTTACAGGGACAGCGGATCAGCGCGCCCGCGCTATTCGACAAATGGAACAAGTTGATCACTGCCTACCCGGACCACCCGGAAGGCTGGTATGGCCTGGGGATCGCCTACTTTCGTTGGGGCCGACTGGCGGGACTCGACAGGGCGCTGGCTCGCGCCGAGGTGGCGTTCCGGAGTGGTTGGCAGGTTGATTCTGCTATAGAGTCCCGGTCAGCCCACCCCATAGCGGGGCCACTGACTGCGGAGCCCATTCTCCTGATGGCCGAACTGGCCCACATCCGCGGCGATACCGCCGAAGTTCGCCGGCTGGCGCTGCGAGGGATCGCTCCCGACACGTCCAGCGATGTGGCCCGGGTGCTTCGTTGGCACCTTGCGATGATCGAAGGGGATTCAACCCGGCATGCCTTCTGGAAACAATTCGAAACGGCGAGTCAGCATAGCGCGATGCTTATCTCGCTTTTCATAAGTTCCTCGGGTATCGGCATGGAGGATCAGGCACGCGCCATCGAAGCCGACCTTGGGCGCCTGCAGGCTCATGACACTGGGCCGGCCGACTATGCTGCGTGGATTACCGCCCTCAATCGAGGCCGGCCAACCGAGGTGCCACCACTCAGGGGAGCCGACGTCGAAAGCGAGCGGCAGGGGCTGCGTTCCCGCGTCAGAGCTGGAATATTTTGGGAAGGTGATTCCGGGGCAGCGGTCGAAGCGGTGCGACTACTGACCCGGTTTGCCGAAGCCCCCGCGACCGATGCGAGATCCATGATGGCCCGGGCGCAGGATGTCTGCACAATCGGGGAATGGCGTGCGGCGCAAGGGGACCTGGAGGCCGTCGCGACCGCCAGTCGACAACTTCTCGCTTCAACCTTATGGCCTGACCTGGGCCCTAAGGACAGCGTCTCCCATCTGCAGTACGTCCAGCTGTGCGCCGCCCTGCTCGACGCATCCCTCGCCGTTTCGCGCGAGGCCCCGGCCGAAGCCCGGGTCGCACTCGTCAGGGCCGATTCGCTCGCCCGTACCTACATTTTTCAGGTCTGCTGTGCGTTGCAGACCGCCAATCTCTGGCTGGCTCAACTCTGGGAGCGTGCCGGCGACCTGCCCCTAGCCCTCCAAGCCATCAAGAGACGCTCGACCTGGTTCGGCGGAGCGACCCTGTACCTCACCAGCTTCCTCCGCGAAGAAGGCAGGCTCGCCGCAATGACCGGCGATACAACGGACGCCATTCTGGCTTATCGTCGGTACCTGGCATTCCGGGGCGACCCGGAACCCTCCCTCCGTCCGTCGGTCGAACGAGTCCGCCAGGCACTGGCGGCGCTGCGGCCGGGGGGATGAAGCGGACCAGCAGGTGATGAGCCGGAAACGAACTGA
>CAZOES010000249.1:0-4081 GCA_964578865.1 uncultured Gemmatimonadaceae bacterium
ACCATGCAACAAGTCAAAGGCACCGTCCTCAAGGCACGGCTCGGCTTTATCGACCAACACTTTGGTGCCGCCGGCCGGGAAAAGGTTCTCGCCAGCCTCCCGCCCGACGATCAGCATGAGCTCAGCCGGCTTCTTCCGGTGAAGTGGTATCCCTTCGACCTCGGCCGGCGCCTCGATGACGCAATCGTCAACGTGCTGGGCGGGGGGCACAGCCACTTCTTTCTGCGGCTAGGAGAGGCATCGGCCGACCAGAACCTCGCCAAGATGCACGCGGCCTTCTTGACTCCCGGGGACCCTCACGCCTTTCTCGCCAAGGCCCCGACAATCTACCGGCTCTATTACGAGACCGGCCGGCGGGACTACCAGAAAGTGGGAGACAAAGAGGCGATACTCACCACTCATGACGCCGAGACCTTCAGCGCACCCGACTGTCTCACCGTGGTGGGGTGGCATCGAAGAGCGCTGGAGATGTGCGGCGCCAAAGCGGTCGTGATCGTCGAAGAGGAATGCCGCGCCAAAGGCGGAGAGGTCTGCCGCTATCGGCTGCAGTGGCAATGATCGGTTGCTCCAGACAACCGATCATCCCGAGCGAAGCGAGGGATCTCTCTTACCGTCCTCGGATGGCCGAAAGTAAAGATCGAACGCCAGAAAAACTGTCTTCGAGAAGGGGTAGAACAGAAACGGAAGAGTCAGCATCAGTACCCCGCCTCCGACCATCAGGAGATTCCAGGGAGGATTGGGCCAGGTGGCCAGGGTCACCCCCAACGCCACTATGGCAAACACCAGCTCGGCGGCCACAATGTTGAACATGTAGGCCCCCACGATGTAACCATCTTCTCCTCGCTCGGTTTTGATTCCGCACCCAAGACACTGATCCCGCATTTTAAAAAAGGACGGGAACAGCCCGGGAGTTCCGCAGTTGGGACAGCGAAGGCGGACCGCGCGGCTGAACAGGGTAAAGGCGCCGGGGTGTGGTTTTACAGCGGTCATCAGACTCTCCGATCCAGCGACCCGAAGCCGAGGGCCCGGTTCAGATAGCGAATGAACGGCGTCATCGCTGCGTAGTCCCTGGCCAGCTGCTGGGGCAACCGGGGGGAGTGCAGTTCCCGGCGGCTCAACTCGCGTCCCGCGGTAAATGACTGAAAGCGGAGCCATTTTGCTGCCGGGTGATCCTCCTCGAATCCCCGCGGCATTCGTTTGAGCATCGCGTCTTGGTCCAGCTTGCCGAACTTTCGCTTGAATCCGGGAGCAAGGACAATCTTCTCGAAGCCTTTGGGATTCTCCGCAATGGCCTGGCGCAACCGGTTGAGTGAGTCGCGGGGCGGCATCCAGATCCCGCCGCCGAGAAACACTTCGGTGGGGGAAAAATGAAAATAGAATCCGGCTCCGCCCTCAGATTCGCCTCCCACCGCCCGTCCCGCGTCGCGGTGATAAAACCAGCAGGCCGCGTTGGTCTTGTAGGGAGACTTGTCTTTGGAAAAGCGCACGTCGCGATGAATCCGGAATAGCGAGCGGCGGGGATCACCCACCATCTCCGGAGCGATCCGGGCTAGCAGGACGTCGACCTCCTCGACCAGCGCTTTGAGGGGGGCGCGGACCTCCGTCTCGTAAACTGCCCGATTGGCCTCAAACCACGGCTTGGTGTTCCGTTTCTTCAGTCCGGTCAGAAATCGAATCGCGGCCGGGCGGATCGAGGTAAAGCGCTCTTCCACTGCGGTCTTGCCACTCTTGGGTCCTGACTTGGCCATGATCAGCTCCAGCTTCTCCTCTCGGTGTAATTGCTTGATGGCCCACTCCCGTCTCAGTGCCGCCGAGCGATCCGGGGCCGGTTCCTGGTAGATCAGCCTGACAGGGAGACGGGCCCGGGTATACGCGGCACCCCTCTTGCCGTTGTGTTGCTTCAGGCGGTGCTCCGGATCACGGGCTATCCCGGTGTACAGCGAGCCGTCGGCGCACTGGAGAATGTAGACGTGCCAGGTCGGTGCGATGGATCGCCTGACCGCCATATGATCCACTCCACTGTCTGTATAACATTCAATTAGATGGCCAACTTCCCGCCACGGCAGAGTGCCCGGGGACTGCCGGACCAGAAGACCCTGTTGTCCTGGATCTTCGGCGCCCGGCTGGTTCTGGCGGTTTCCACTCTGTTTGTCGCTTCACTGAGCTGGACTGAAGAACCGCGGCTCTCCTTCCTGGTGAGCGTCGGGGTTCTTTTCGCGTTCGTCCTGACCGTTTACGGCTACTGGCTGGTCTGGCTGCGGCATCGGAGTCCAGGCACGCTGTTTTTCTTTCTTCAGGCGCTGGGCGATATCGGGCTGACCACCCTGCTGGTTCATGTTACCGATGGACCCCGCAGTCCGTTCCCTTCGCTCTACATCCTGATCATAGCCGCGTATGCGCTGCTGACGAGCTTTGGCGGGGGATTGCTGGTTGCCCTCACCATCGCGGTGGTCTACTTCGCCGACAGTATCCTGCTGCTCGATTCCATGCCCGGTCTGGCCTTCTGGGGCCAGGTTGGTGTGTTCATCGCCGCCTACGTGCTGATCGGGGCTCTGGCTTCCCGGCTGCGGGCCGCCGGGGTGGAGCGACAGACCCTGGAGATCGAGCTCCGCCGGGTCCGGCTGGAGGCCGACGAGATTCTCCGGCACATCCGCTCCGGCGTAATGACGGTCGACGATACCGGCCGGCTGGCCTTCATCAATCCGATGGCCGAGCGGCTGCTCGAGGTCGATGGGGAACGGGTCACCGGTCTGCCGGTCCTGGATCAGCTGAAGCTACGCTCTCCCGAATTGTGGGCTGCCCTGGTGGCCGCGATCCGGCACGGGCGCAAGGTGAGCCGGGGCGAAGGCACGGTCCAACATTCCGATGGGCGCATCTTCCCAATCGGTCTCTCCACGACGACGTTTGAACGGGACTCCGATGGCCGTCCGTCGGTCACTGCCATCTTCACCGACATTTCGGATAACAAGCGGCTCAATGAGTTGAACCTGCGGGCCGAGCGGCTGGAAGCGGTGGCTGCCCTGTCGGCCTCTCTGGCCCACGAGATCCGCAATCCGCTGGCTTCGATCCGGAGTTCGGTGGAGCAGCTGGCCCGCTCGGCCCACGCCGACGAAGACGATCGCTACCTCGCCCAGCTCATCGTTCGGGAAAGCGACCGGCTGAGTCGTTTGCTCTCCGAGTTCCTCGATTTTGCCCGGGTCCGGGCTACCGAGTTCGTACCGGTGGATCTCCAGGCGGTGGTGACCGCAGCGGCCCGGATGGTCCGGGAGCATCCCGACTCTCGGCCGGAAATCGAAATCCGGGTCCAGGGCGCCCGCACCGTACTCGACGGTGATGAAGATCTGCTGCATCGGGTGGTCGCCAATCTGATGCTCAACGCCGTGCAGGCCGCTCGGGGCCCGGCCACCGTGACCGTGACCACCAGGCCGGCCAAGGCCACCGAGCTGCCCGGCGGGTACTCGATCGATCAGCCGGTCTGTCTCGAGGTCAAAGACACCGGCCCCGGTATTCCTGAAGAGCTGCGCGACCGGCTGTTCCAGCCCTTCGTCACCGGCCGGGCCGGCGGCACCGGGTTGGGGCTGGCGATTGTACAGCGTGCCGTCGAGGCCCATCGCGGCATGGTGCTGGTGGATTCACAGCCGGACAAGGGCACGACTTTCACCATTTTCTTTCCCGCCCGCCGCACGGCGGAGGAAGCGGCATGAGTCAGAAACCATCGTTGCTGGTCATCGACGACGAATCAGGCATCCTCGACACCCTCCGGATTCTCCTCAAGAAGGAGGGGTTCGAGGTCACTACCGCGCAGGGTGGCAAGGCCGGGCTCGAGGCGATCAAGGGGGGGACCCACGACATCGTCCTCACCGACGTGCGGATGCCTCAGGTCACCGGGCTCGACATTCTGGCCGCGGCCCGGGAGCAGGATCCGATGACCCCGGTGATTCTGATGACGGCGCAGGCCTCGCTGCAGACGGCCATCGCCGCGGTGAACGCCGGCGCCTTCTACTACATCCAGAAGCCGTTCACCAACGACGAGCTGGTCGCGATTCTCCGGCGGGCCTCGGACTACCGGGCTGTGCGGGTG
>CAZOES010000250.1:0-4045 GCA_964578865.1 uncultured Gemmatimonadaceae bacterium
CGCCCGGCCTGCCAGTTGGTGCAGCGATCGTCGCAATTCGGTGAGATCGGCCAGCACCTGGCCCTGGGCTGCCTCGACTTCGGTCCGGTAGGCCTCCGCGGCGGCGCCGCCGACCAGCAGCGCCACGCCCGGCGGAAGGGCTCCGCGCAGCGCCTGCAGCTGGTGGCCCAGTTCTGGATCGTTGTCAGGGTAGATCAGGCTCAAGGCGACCGCGCGGGCGCCGGTGCGTGCGGCGGCGGCGCCGATCTCCTGGCCCGGCAGGTTCGCGCCGAGTTGGGTTACCCTCCATCCCTCGGCCGCGGCCGCCGCGGCCGCCAGCAGCGCGCCGTTCTCATGCAGCTGATTGCTCGGCGTGCCCACCACCAGCATGGGCGCCGCGCCGTCGGACTCGGACGACTCCCGGACCCAACTGAGGACCTCGCGCACCACCGCCGTCGCCAGATGCTCATGGGCGATGCTCAGCCGGCCCTCCTTCCAGCGCGACCCCACCTCCCGCAACAGCGGGCTCACCACCTGCTCGAGGAATTGCGGAACGCCGAGGGCCAAGGCGCTCCGACCGAGCTCTCGCCGGAGCGTGTTGCCGTCAAGCGAGACGATCGCAGTCATGGCACTGGAACGCGACTGCTCGGTGCTGCCCCCGACCGGGCTCTCGCGAGCGGCTGGCGGCGATTCGAGCGCCAGCCGACTCAGCTCGCCGGTGGGGAGCCGCGCCAACTGGCTGATTGCCCCCCCCTCTGCCGTCAGCATCCGCAGCAGGGAGAGGCGGGTGATGTCGGCGTCGGAGTAGAGCCGCTGACCGCCCACCGAGCGAGTCGGTGCCACCACGTGATAACGCCGCTCCCAGGCCCGGAGCACGTGGCTCGAGAGCCCGGTGCGTTGGGCCACCACCCTCACCGGGTGACGGGGCTGGTCGGCTGGCGAGGCGGAATCGGGAGTTGTCATGGCCAATAATACGTCTTTGTCTAAGTAACGTCAAGCTAATAATATAGACACAAGCTTGACATACGGGCTGTTCGACGGTAATTTGCTCGACACAAGTTGGACAACGAATTTCCTAATTGGAGCGAGAACATGAAGAGACTGGACATCCTTGCCGCCGTGTTGCTGGTCGTCGGCGGTTTGAACTGGGGGGTCATTGCCCTGGGCGGGCCGGATCTGGTGGCGGCTGCGCTCGGTGGCGGAAGTATGCTGAGCCGAGTGGTTTATGGATTGGTGGGCCTGAGCGCGGTGTGGCAGGCGCTGCAGTGGAAAGGGATTCAGCGGCGGTGGCTGGCCCAGCCGGCCGTGGTCATGGCCGGGCTGGTGGCCGGACTGTTCGCGGTTGGCTCGCTGAGTGCCCAGTCGACGCCGGCGCCTGCCACCGCGCCGGGGACCATTGTCGAGACGGCGGTCGCCGCCGGTCAGTTCAAGACCCTGGCCACCGCGCTCGACGCGGCCGGCCTGATCCCGACTCTGTCGGGCAAGGGTCCCTTCACGGTGTTTGCCCCGACCGACGCGGCCTTCGACAAGCTGCCGCCCAACACCATTCCGGAGTTGCTCAAGGACAAGGCCAAGCTGACGGCCATCCTCACTTATCACGTAGTACCGGGCACGATCACGGCCGCGGACCTCAAGGCCCGGGCTGACAAGAACGGCTACGTGACGCTGAAGACCGTGCAGGGGACCGATCTCCGGATTCATCTGGCCGGTTCGGCGGTCCATGTGGGCGACCAGATGGCCAATGTCACCGCGGCCAATGTGGTTGCAAGCAACGGTGTGATTCACGTGATCGACGCGGTGCTGCTGCCGAAGTCATAAGCCGACCGCCGACCCGGTGCGGAACTGAATCCGCATCGGGTCGCATGCGGTGCGGCGGCTGCCGCACCCCGCGCCAAACAATTTCCTGGGAGATCAGAACAATGTTGAAGCTGACCCGTTACTCCGTGGCCGTCCTGGCCGCCACCGCGCTGCTGCTGGGCTGCAGCGACGACGACAAGACCGGGCCCAACGGCACGGCGCAGGTCCGGGTGGTGCACGGCTCACCCGATGCCCCGGCGGTCGACGTGCTGGTCGACGGCGCCGAAGTCCTGGGCGATGTGAGCTACACCCAGAGCTCGGCCTATCTCGACGTCCCGGCCGGCATCCGGAACATCAAGGTCAACGCGGCGAACAGTGCCACCACCGTGATCAATGCCAGTCCGACGCTGACTGCCGGCACCGCCTACACCGTGATCGCCACTAACGAGCTGGCCTCGATCGAGCCGCTGGTGCTGGTGGATGATCTGAGCCCACCGGCCGCCGGCAACATCAAGGTCCGGCTGGTGCACGGGGCCCCCGGCGTGGGCGCGGTCGATATCTACATCACCGCCCCCGGCGCCGATATCAGTGGCCTGGCGCCGACTCTGACCGCCGTCCCCTTCAAGGCGGAGAGCGGCTATCTCGAGGTCCCGGCCGGAGCCTACCAGGTCCGCATCACCCCCACCGGCAGCAAGACGGTGGCGATTGACACCGGGTCGCTGACCCTGGTCGCGGGCCAGATCCGTACCGGCATCGCGGTGGAAGCCGCCGGAGGCGGGGCGCCGCTTTCCGCCCTGCTGCTGGCGGACCGGAACTAGGCTCCATCTAGGAGTAAGGAGTAAGGAGGAACTAAGCATGAGATTAGTTCCTCCTCACTTCTCACTCCTCACTTCCGTGGCGGGATTCTTACCGCCGCTTCTTGCCCTTCTTCTTCGGCGCCGCCTTCTTGGCGCTTTTCTTTACCGCTTTCTTCACCGCTTTCTTGGCCGCCTTCTTCATCGACTTCCTGGCGACGGCTTTCTTCTTCGGCGCGGCTTTCTTGGCGGCAGCCTTTTTCTTCTTGGGTGCGGCTTTCTTCGCCGGGGCGGCTGCGGCAGCCGAGTGGACTGCGAACGCGGCTCCCTGCGGATCCATTCCCATCATGATCCAGCCACCCCCGGGCACCTGCATTGGCCCGTTCATGACCTTGCCGGACAGCTTGTTAGAAATGGCAGTCGCCTTCTTGGCATCGGCGACCATGATATAGGGAAGCCAGTTGGGCGGAGCCGGATAATTCGACGGCTTCTTGTATATGCCGCCCAGCTCGAGGCCGGGCAGACCGTACATCTGATAGACCCCCAGATCGCCCATGTCCATGGCGGTGGTCTTCTCCCATCCGAACAGGGTCGAATAGAACGACCAGGCGGCATCGGGGTCGGAAGTCACCAGCTCATGCCAGGAGAACTCGCCCACCTGAGGCTTGGGATCGGAGTCCTCCATCAAGTTGGGCGTGTAGATGGCGAACGCCGCGCCCTGAGGATCGGAAAGAATCGCGAAGCGCCCTGGTGGGATGGTCGCCGGACCCTGCAGCAGCTTGGCACCCAGACTCACCGCCTGGGCCGCCGTCGCATCGACATCCGGAGTTCCGATGTACGACAGCCAGTTGGGCGGCATGTCGGGCATCGTCATGGTTCCCGCGATTGGACCTCGCTTCGCCATGAAGACGCTGTATCCCGGGACATCGGGATAGGGCTCGGTTTTCCAGTTGGCCACCTTGCCGTAGAACTTCATGCCGCCGGCAGAATCGCTCGTCAGCAGCTCGTGCCAGACGAATCGTCCGCGCAGGTTGGGTGTTGCCATAGCAAAGACTCCGTGGAGGGTTACTGCATCGAAGGGTGACTTAAGGTAGACGCTGACTCTACCGCTGCAAGCGGCATGGGACTAGCTTATTCGCCCTCACGGGGCTGTAGCTCAGCTGGGAGAGCGCTGCAATCGCACTGCAGAGGTCAGGGGTTCGATCCCCCTCAGCTCCATGCTCGGGGCCTGGTCATCAGACCGGGCCCTTCGTTTTTGGTGGGCTAGTGGGCTGGTGGGCCAGTGGGCTGGGACAAACCTTCGGTTCCTAGCCCACCAGCCCACTAGCCCACTATCCCCGTAGCCCACTAGCCCCCGACTGGCCTGTCCCTTGCTCTGTACCAGGGCATGGCTAATGAAATCAACAACTTAGGCTCAGTTCTCGAGGCGATCGTCCGGCAGATTGCCTTTGGGAAGCGTTCCCGAGGCCGGGCTG
>CAZOES010000251.1:0-3892 GCA_964578865.1 uncultured Gemmatimonadaceae bacterium
GGCGGTGCAGGAGAGGTCGGGCCGGATGTCCTTGGGCGGATTGGCCAGGGTGACCTCGACATCGAAGTCCACCGCCCGATCGTTCGAGCCCGAAGCAGTCGAGGTGGCGGTCAGCTGGGCACTGTTGCTGATCTTGGTGACATGACCGACGAAGGTGGTGTCGGGGAAGGCGTCGATCGACACCTCGACCGAGTCCCCGTCGGAGAGCCGGACCACGTCGGTCTCGTCGACCTGGACCTTGGCCAGAATCCGCGACATGTCGGCGATGGTCATCAGCAGGCCGACGTCCCGGCTGAAGGTGCCGGGCACTGCGACTTCGCCCTCTTCCACTGCCAGCCGAGTCACCCGGCCCGAGATCGGGGCCATGATGCGGGTCTTGCTCAGATTGTCCCGCGATTCCTGCAAGCCGGCCCGAGCCTGGTCCACCGTGGCCTGGCTGGCCTTGGTGTTGGCCACAGAGACTTCCCATGCCGTCTGCGCCTGTTCCACCGACTCGGTGGTGATCAGGGTCGGACTCGACTTCTGCAGCTCCTTGGAGCGGTCCAGGGCCCGCTTGGCCTGGTCTTCATTGGCCCGGGCCCGGATCAGGTCGCTCTGCGACGACGAGAGCAGCGCTTCCGAGCGGCTCACCGCCGCCTGGTAGACTGCCGCGTCGATCTGGATCAGGAAGTCACCCTTCTTGACCATGTCGCCTTCCTTCACCCCGATCCTGGTAATCCGGCCCTGGATATCGGACAGGATATCGACCTTGGTGTCGGGCTCGATCTTTCCGCTGGCGGTGACCACCGCGACCAGGTCGCGGGTGCCGACCGGTTCCATGCGGACCTCGACCGCCTTGTTCTTCCCTTTGGCGGCGCCCAGGGCCACGATCGCACCCACTGCCACAACCAGCAGGCCGGCGAACAACCCGAGCTTCATACGACGCGACATGGTCTCTTCCTCTTCTTATTGACGGAGCGGTCGTCCCACCGCGGACTCGAGGGCCGCGAGAGACTTGTGATAATCATAGATCGCATTGACGTAATCGCCTTCGGCCCGCTGTACCGCGTTCTGAGCATCGGACACTTCCAGCGCGGTTCCACTCCCCAGCCGGTAACGGTCCTGTGCCAGTCTCAGCTGGTCCCGGGCGGCGTCCCGGTTGGAGGCCTGCACCGCGATCGCCTTGAAGTTGGTCTCCAGAGCGAGGTAGCGACGCTGCACATCGGTCCGCACCTGGATCGCCTGAGCTCGAACGCTCTCCTCGGCGTCGAGTTCCTGCTCCCGGGCCTGGGCCACCCGCAGTGAGCGCCCGAAGCCGGTGAAGATCGGCAGAGAAATCTGGAGGCTGGCCTGGAAGGGCGAACCGGTGAAGTCGAAGGGGAACACACTGTTCGACTTCAGCACGCTACGCCGGACGGCCGGATCGAGTGCGGTCCCGGTGGGATTGAGCCCGGCGTTGGTGTAGCAGTTGCCCAGCGGAGCGAGACCGGCGCCGGCCCGGATCGAGTCGTTGGTCAGGCAGCCGAAGGCCTGCCCCTGCGAGCCGGCCAGGGTCTGCTGGAGCAGCAGATTGTCATCCGTCACCTGCTGGGTGAACCCACCCCATCCAGCCTGGGCGAAGAGGCTCGGCAGGAAAGCCGTTTTGGCTGAGGTGACACCCACTGACGCTGCCTTGCGACGATCTTCCAGGGCCAGCAAAGAAGGATTCTGGTCCTTCGCGGTCTGCAGAAGCTGATCGAGATTGTAGGCCGGCTGCTCTACCGGGAACGAATCACTCAGCCCGATCTGGGCGATGTCGATCGGCGGCTCAACCCCGATCTGGCGGAACAACTCCAGCTTGGCTTCACTCTCGGCCTGGACGTTCCGGAGCAGTTGCACGTCGGCCACGCCCTTCTGGACTTCGGCCTGGCGCACCTCAATCAGCGTACCCTGTCCCACCCGATACTTGGCATTGGCCAGATCCAGGAAGTTCTGGTTGCGTTCAACCTGCTGCCGGGCCACCGCCACCTGGGCGGTCGCCTGCAGGGAAGTCAGGTATTGGGTGGTGATGTTGAACTTGAGGAAGCTTTCCTCGTTGGTAATCTCGGATTCGGTGGCGCGCTGATTGGCTTTGGCCTGCTTGGGAGCAACCAATCGTGCGCCGTCGAACTGCCACTGCAGACCGACATTCCAGTTGGACCCGACGATGGCCGAGGTCTCCTGGGTCAGGCCTTGTCCGAAGTTGGCGCGGCCGGTGCCGGTGTAGTTCATGGCGCCGGAAACGTTGGCGCTGGGCAGCAGCTGGCCATAGGCGTTCCGGACATTCCAACGGGCCGTGCCGGCGTTGTTGAGGCGCGAGCGGTACTGTGGATTGTTGTTCCGGGCCTGTTGGAGCGCTTCACTCAGGCTCAGGGTAGCCGAAGTCGGAACGGTGGAGGGCTGGCCCGCGGCCTGGGCAAAGAGTTGCGCCGGCAGGACAAGGGCAGAGACAAGCAGCCAGCAGCGTCGCATCGAACGAATCCTGTTGTGAATGAGTGAATTCGGCTGCCCCGCTTACGGAGGGGGCAGTCGGGGAGTTTCAGGATGGGACGGCCGTTTATTCCGGCTTGCGGACAGCCTCCAACCCCAGTGACGGCAATTGGATGCGCAGCACCTGACCACGGTTGCCCAACTCGATTTCACCGTCCAGCCCACCCCGGAAGCGGATCAGGCTACCGTTCCCCGCTGCCACCCGTTCCACGGTCAGAGTGAGGCGGCGAGTACCCTGGGGGAAGAGGACGTTGATGGGGCCGGGTGCGTCAGCCAGGGCTACTAATTGATAGAACGCACTGAAAACGCTGTCCGCGAGGAGAGCAGTTCTTGGACCACCCGGAAGTTCACTGGCCTGCTCGGCGCCGCGTTCGACGCGCCGAACCGTGATTCTATTGCGTTTCTGCACGGCATAGATCTGGGCGCCGCGTGCGGCACCGCGGCGATCAAGCTGAAAACCCAGCTCTCCTTCCTTGTTTTTGGCTATTGTAACTGTCACGTCAGCGGACGGCTGCGTCCCATAAACGGAACGGCTGGTGATCCTCATCGAGGTCGAATCGAGGTTGATCTTGTAGGTCTCGGTGCCCACTTCGCGTCCGCCAGCACGAATCAGCAACGTTCCCTGGTCGGAGTACTGAGCCGAGACCGGAAACGCCGCCAAGCCCAACGCCAGCAGACCCGGCGCGGCGCCGCCTATCCGAAGGAGCGGTTTCATAGCACAGAAGAATAACCCCCGGCTAACTTGGGGGGAGATGCAGAAAAACTCCCCCTGGCGGCCCGGACGCGGCGCGTGGCTGGCGCTGATGGCACTGCTGGTTGCCACCGAGTGGCTGCGTTCTCCCGAAACGCACCTCTGGGTCTGGCTGAGTTTTCTGGTGACGCTCGTGGGCGGGGCCCTCCTGCTGGCCGGTCGGGCCCCGTCAGACCGGCCGGTTCCTTTCATTCAGTACCTCCCCGTCATCGCGATGGCCACCTTGGCTATCGCGCTTTTCGTGGCCGAGCGAAGGATTGCACCGGTAGGGCACGATTGGCCCACCGAACGCGAGCGGCGGGTGAACTCGGCGTTTCAACGCCTCAGTGGAGAGTTGAAATCAGCGGTTAGTCGGGCCAATCAGCTGTCGGCTGCGGCCATTCCGCTGGCTAACGGCGATAGGGAAGCGGCATTCGCCGAGCTGAGCCGGGTGCTTCCTCGCGATCAAGCCGAGATGGCGGTGGTGATCCTGGAGTCGACTGGCGTGCCCTGGGCCTGGGCCGGTCGCCATCGGCTCCCGCCGGAAGTCGATGGCGACTCGGTCTCGGCGAGGTTCAGCCGTTTCTACGCCGTGCTCGAGAGCCGTCGACACCTGGCTCAGGGGAGAGTTGCGGTGTCGACGGTGCTGGTCTGGGCCGACTCAGCGGTGCCGCG
>CAZOES010000252.1:0-3833 GCA_964578865.1 uncultured Gemmatimonadaceae bacterium
GGGCCGGCACTCAGGTCACTTTTAACACGCCCAAGTAGGGGCACTCCGGCGGACCGAAGCACAACTTCGGTCCGCCGGCTCTTTTGCCAAGGTCCGTCATGATGCGCTCGACTCGAATCACGCTGGCAGCGATCTCGCTGGGACTGAGCCTGGTGTATCTGCTCCCGCTCTGGCACATCGGACTCAAGGCCCCGCAGTACCCCGAGGGCCTGGGTCTCTACATCGGGGTGAACCGGATCCAGGGAGAGAAGCCTCAGGACCTCAACAGCATCAACAACCTGAATCACTATATCGGGATGAAGGTGATAACCCCGGAGGACATTCCCGAGCTTCGCTACATGCCCTGGCTGGTGGCCGGTCTGATCGCAGCGGGGCTGATCGTGGCACTCAGCGGGCGGCGACCGCTGTTCTATGGATGGGTGGGGCTCTTCATCGTCGGGGCGGCGGCGGGGTTGGCCGATTTCTATCGCTGGAGCTACGACTACGGGCACAACCTGGCGGACGACGCGATCATCAAGATTCCCGGTATGAGTTATCAGCCGCCCCTGATCGGCAGCAAGCAACTGCTGAACTTTCACGCCACGTCGTGGCCGGCCAGTGGTGGCTGGGTGGCGATAGCCGGCCTGGCGGTCGCGACGGCGCTGGTGGTCCGGGAGTTCCGCCGGTCCCGCGAGGTTTCCCAGGCAGCGATGCCATGACCCGGGGCCGATGGTGGCTGGCCTTGGCCCTGGGACTGCTGGTGGCGTCCTGCGCCAGGAGCCGTCCCCGCGACATCGCGTATGGCAGTGAGGCCTGCAGTCACTGCCACATGACCATCGCCGACCCCCGATTCAGCGCCGAGTTGCTGACCCCCACCGGGAAAGCAATCACCTTCGATGACATCGGGTGCATGGCCACCTGGCTGGCCGAGAACGCCGGTGAAGCCGGAGAAGCCTGGGTGGTGAGTTTGACTGACGGCCAATGGATCCGGGCCGACAGCGCCACATTCCTCAAGAGCAGTCACTTCCACACCCCCATGTCGAGCAGTCTGGTCGCTTTCCGCACGCCCGCCGAGGCGGACAGCGTACGAGTGGCGCTGGGCGGAGAAGTGCTAGGTTGGCCGGCGGTACGGCAACTGAGAGGCCATCGCGAGGGAACTCACTGATGCTGGCGTTGCTCCTGGCCCTGGCGGCTCAATCGGGCCAGCCCCATCGCTGGACGGTGGCGCCCGGATCGGCCCTGCCCACCCTGACACTGGCGCTGGCGCGGGCTTCCGCCGGTGATACCATTCTGGTCCAGGCAGGCACCTATCGAGAGTCGGAGATTCGGATCACCCGCCCGGTGACCATCCTCGGATCCGGCTCGCCGGTCTTCATCGGCGGGGATCATCAGGTCCTGACGATACTGGCCGACAGCGTCACCATCCGGGGCCTGACAATCCGGGATATCACCCCCAGCGCCACCGACGACCGGGCCGGGATCAAAGTGGTCGGCCGGCGCAACTGCACCCTGGAGGACAACCAGCTGATCGGGACCTTCTTCGGGATCTATCTCTCCCGGGCCAGCAACTGCACGGTGCGCAACAATCGGATCACCGGTTCGGGAACCACCGAAGCGCTCTCGGGCAACGCGATCCATTCCTGGACCTCCGACAGCCTGATCATCGAGGGAAACCAGGTGAGTGGCCACCGGGACGGCATCTACTTCGAGTTCACCAGCAACGCGGTGGTCAGTCGCAACGAGAGCGATCGCAATCTCCGCTATGGGTTGCACTTCATGTTCTCCAATCAGTGCAGCTACCGGCTGAACCGATTCCAGGAGAACCGGGCCGGCGTGGCCGTGATGTACAGCCGCGACGTGACCATGGCGGGAAACCAGTTCCGCCGCAGTCAGGGGAGTGCAGCCTACGGCCTGTTGCTCAAGGAGATCAGTGACAGCCGGATGTCGGACAATCGCTTCGAGGCGAATACGGTGGGCCTCTACGCCGAAGGCACCAACCGGGTTCAGGTAGAGGGCAATCGTTTCGCGGGAAACGGCTGGGCCATTCAGGTACTGGCCGACGCGCAGGACACCCGGTTCAGCGGCAACGTCTTCGAGAACAATTCCTTCGACGCCGGCACCAACAGTGTCAACGCCGCCAGCGTATTCCGCCGGAATTACTGGGACCGCTACCAGGGTTACGATCTCGATCGCAACGGCATCGGCGACGTCCCCTTCCCTCCGGTCCGGCTGTTCGCGCTGGTGGTCCAGCAGAACCCGCCGGCGCTGATCCTGCTGCGCAGCTTCTTCGTCACCCTGCTGGATGCGACCGAGCGGGTCGCACCGATACTCACGCCTGCAACCATGATCGACCGTGAGCCCCTGATGCGGCTGCCTGAATGGGCCCGGACCACGGCGCCGATGCCATGACCTTCGCCATCGAAGCACATAAGGTCTCCAAGCGGTTCGGGCCGCTGGAGGTTATCAAAGGTCTCGACCTCCAGTTGCCGGCGGGCCGGGTCACCGGTCTGGTGGGGCCAAATGCCGCGGGGAAATCCACCTTCATTAAGCTGATCCTGGGTCTGGTGCGGCCGGATAGTGGTACCCTGACGGTGTTGGGAAACCAGCTCAACGGCAGCGAGGAGTATCGCCGGCAGATCGGATACATGCCGCAGGCCGCCAGTTTCCCCGAAAACCTGACCGGCCGCGAGATCCTGAGCCTGGTGGGAGATCTCCGCCGTTCTGAGATCGATCGAGACCTGTCGCTGCTGGCAGACTTCGGCCTGGAGACCGAACTGGATAAGCGGGTGCGGACCCTTTCCGGTGGTACTCGCCAGAAACTCTCCGCCGTGCTGGCACTGCTCTTCCCTCCCCGCCTCCTTATCCTGGACGAGCCGACCGCGGGTCTCGATCCGGTGGCGAGTGGGATCCTCAAAGACCGCCTGGCCGAATGCCGCGAGCGTGGCATCACGGTTCTGCTGGCCTCTCACACCTTGTCCGAGCTGGAAGAGGTAGCCGACGACATCGTGTTCCTGCTGGATGGCCGGGTTTGCTTTCACGGACCGATCGACCGGCTGCGGCGATTGACTGGATTCGCCAGACTGGAAAAGGCGGTTGCGGCACTGATGCAGAAGGGGGCCGCGTGAAACTGGCCGGGAAAGTCCTGCGCTTCCAGTTCCGGGACGTGGTCCGGAACCGCTGGATGATTGCCTACACCCTGGTTGTCCTGGCGCTCACCGAGACCCTGTTCCGGCTCAGTGGAGACGGATCCCGGGTCATACTCAGCCTGCTGAACCTGGTGCTGATCCTGGTGCCGTTGGTAGCGCTGACTTTCGGAACTCTTTACTTCTACAACGCGAGGGAGTTCATCGAGTTGCTCCTGGCCCAACCAGTGGGCCGCGATGCGTTGTTTCTGGGCCTTTGGGGCGGAGTAGTGCTGCCCCTGGTCGGTGGTCTGGTTCTGGGGGTAGGACTGCCGTTCCTCGCCAATGCCGCCCTCATCGCAGTTCCCTTCAAGTCCCTGCTCCTGCTCCTCGCGACCGGCAGTCTCCTCACCGCGGTGTTCACCGCGATCGCCTTCCTGCTGGCGCTGCACATTGAGGATCGAGCCAAGGGCTTCGGGGCCGCCCTGGTTGTCTGGCTGGCTTGTTCGGTGGTCTACGACGGCCTGATCCTGCTGCTCACCGTGGTCTTTGCCGACTACCCGCTGGAAACTCCCCTCCTCGCGCTGACCCTGCTGAACCCACTCGACCTGGGCCGGGTGGCGCTGCTGCTCGATCTCGATGTCTCGGCGTTGATGGGCTATACCGGGGCGGTTTTTCAGCGGTTCCTGGGAACCGGATTGGGACTTTCGGTCTCGGTGGGAGCGCTGCTAT
>CAZOES010000253.1:0-3832 GCA_964578865.1 uncultured Gemmatimonadaceae bacterium
GTCCGGGAGCAGCTGGTGAACGTCAGCCTGCCCAACGATGCGATCGGACGAGCCAGTACCATCACCGGCGGCATCGCACTCGATAGCACCGGCGGAGTGATCGCCGGCGGCTCACAGTTCGTGATCGACGTGACCACTCTCAAGAGCGACCGGGACCGGCGGGATGGTTACGTCCGGGGCCGGCTGCTCGAGACCGAGCAATTCCCCACGGTCACCTTCGCGCCCACGGCGGTGAGCGGAGTGCGTCTCCCGCTGCCAACCTCGGGGGAGACCAGCTTCACCATCCCGGGCAATCTTACCGTGAAGGGCGTCACGTACCCGGTGACCTGGCAGGGGAAGGGGAGCTTCAGTGGTGGGGAGTTCAGCGGCACCGCCGCGACGGCATTCAGTTTCGCCGACTTCAACCTGACCAAGCCGCGAGTGCCGGTGCTGCTGAGCGTCGAGGACACCATCAAGCTGGAGTACGACTTCAAGCTTGGGGTGGGGAAGTGACGACGATGTCGTCATCCTGAGCGCAGCGAAGGATCTACTCTGACGGCACGCAAAGTTACTACTTCGAGGAGATCCTTTACACCCTCGCTTCGCTCGGGATTCCTCAGGATGACGTCCCTATGATCGCCCTGCCGTAAACCCCAACCGAATCGTCGGGTCCGCCGGCCGGCTGGCATCCAGCCTGCCTTCGTGCGCCGCCAGCAGATCGCTGCGGCTCAGGATCCCTCGCAGCTGGCGTTTTCCGTCGTCCGAGATCACCGGCAGTCTCCCCACCCGCTCCCGCACCATCAGGTCCGCCACATCGCGCAGCGAGCTGGATTGGTACACCGCCACCAGCGGCCGATGGATCAGCTCCCGCAGGGTCTTCGATCCCGGTTGTGCCGACGCGATCAGGTCGCGCCGGGTCAGCAGGCCGATGACCCGCTCGTCCTGATCGATGATCGGGAAGCCCTGGTGAGTGGCGCCGGGGCCTCGTTGCTCCAGCCAGCTCAGGGTTTCAGCCAGAGTCTGATCGGCCGCGAGGCGGACTACTTCGCGGGAGGCGCAGTCTCCGGCGAACACCTGGGAAAGGTGGTCTACTGTGTATTCGGTGATCACCGGCACTCCCCGCCGGACCAGCCGCTCGGTAATTATAGTGTCTTTCATTCAGACCAGCGATATCAGGTACGCCCCGGTGCAGCCGGCCAGCAGCGGCAATAGTCCCAGTGGCTGGCGAGTTGCTTCGAAGGCAAAGACCACCGAGGCCAGCAGCGCCCGGGAGGCTCCGGTGAACATCGCCGCCATTCCCACCAGCGCTCCGATGCGTACGTCGATGCCGAGTCCCGGGAAGAACCCAATGGCAACCCCGGCGAGAAAGGACCCGGCCCCACCTCCGATGGTGAACAGCGGAGCCATGGTACCGCCGGCGGTTCCGCTCCCCAGTGCGATCATCCAGGCGATGCACTTGAGAGTCACCAGCACCAGAACCGCCTGACCCGCCAGATCGCCGCTGAGAATCTCGGTGATATTGTTGTAGCCGACCCCCAGCACCCTCGGTTCGAAGTAACCCAGCGCGCCCAGCACGACCGCGCCGATGGCCGGCCACCACATCCAGTGGATCGGCAGCCGCTCGAACAGATCTTCGATCTGGTAGAGACTCTGGGTGACCAGCACCGAGAGCCCGCCGACTACCCCGCCCAGAATGACATACCCTGTCAGCGCCTCGCCACCCGGTGACCTGATGATGTCCGGGGCGGCAAAGACCGGAGCAAAGCCGTGGAACAGATAGCGAACCGCGGTGGCCGCAGCCGTTGCCAGCGCTACCGGTGCGAGGGAACTGGGCCGGTACTCGAAGAGCAGGAGCTCGATGGCGAGCAACGTTGCAGACACCGGTGCTCCGAAGGTGGCTGCCATGCCGGCCGCCGCGCCGGCGGCCAGCAGGGTCTTTCGCTCCTGGGCGGTGACGCTGAGCATCTGGCCCACCATCGAACCCAGCGCACCGCCGCTCGCGATGATCGGACCTTCAGCGCCGAAGGGGCCCCCGGTCCCGATCGACACGGCGGTCGAGACCGGCTTGAGCACGGTAATCCCCGGAGCGATCCGGCTCTCATGCCGGAGGATGCGTTCCATGACCTCGGGAATTCCGTGGCCCCGAATGGCCGGCGACCCGTAGCGGGCCATCACGCCCACGATCAGCGCCCCGATCACCGGTACCAGGATCACCCAGAGACCGAGGTGGTTGCCCAGCGGAGTGGCATCGGTGAGGGAGAGCCGGCCGTGGAAGGCCAGGCTGGTGATCAGCCCGATGAGCGCGGTGAGCGCTTCGGCCAGAAAGCCGGCGCCGATGGCAATGACGACCGCGGCGGCGCAGATCAAGACGAGGCGCCGCCCGGCCTGAGGGAGAATGACTGGCGTTATCAGGGACGGAGATGAACTGCGAGCAGTAGACACGAGGCCGGGATAGTTGGTAAGTCCAGTATTAACCGCAGAGGCGCAGAGACGCAGAGAAACTCGTAGAGCGTCGCAGCGGATTCGATGTTCCGCGCGATTCCCTCAGTCACGAAACAGTGTCCTTACGCCGCTTCGGAAATGGTGAACGGCTTCAGGCAAATGTGGCACTTGAGGTCGCGCGGCATCCGGAATGGTGTGCCGGTGAGGCCAAGCGTCTGGGGCGAACCACAGAACGGGCAGCTGCCGGTGGCCCGGGTGATGATTTCCTGCTGCAGGGCCCGGCGAATGCCAACCACGACACCGGTCACCAGCGCGACCGGCGGTACCGCGAAGTGAACGATCGGAATGGGAATCACCGCCAGGCTCACACCCAATCCGATCACCGGAGCGATGGCGGCCCGGCGGAGCCGCTCGCTCGAGGAAAGACTGCCTACCTCTACCTCGGCCCGGGACGGCAGGACGCCAAAGCCCGAGAGGGGGAGCGAAAGCTGACGGAGGTTCATCTCGCCACCTGTGGATGACCACCCGACTGTCGGGCCTGGGCCCGTTCCAGCGCCGCCTCGAACTCGAGCGACTGATGATCCCGGCCTACCGTCGCGACCGCGATCACCGTGTTGCCGGAGAAGTAATGTTGCTCCCACTGGTCTGTCGGGAGCTTGGGAACGATCTCGATCCGGTCCCATTTCTCGGCGTGACCCACATAGCTGATCTGCATGTCGTAGTGCTGGCTCCAGAAGAACGGTACTACCGAGAATGGGATTCCCGCGCCGAGCATGTTGCGGGCTGCGGCCTGACCCTGCCGCATAGCGAAGGCCCAGTGCTCCACTCCGATGATCTGGCCGGTGCGTGGCTCAGGCCAGCGGGCCACATCGCCGGCCGCGAAGATCCCTTTGACACTGGTCTCGAGGCAGCGATCGACCTGAATCCCTTTGGCCAGCACGATTCCCGCTTTACCCGCCAGCTCAACTCGAGGTCGGGCGCCCACCGCAACGACCACCAGATCCGCCGCCAGCTCCGAACCGTCGTCCAGTTGCACGGCGGTTTCCCTGATCGCTTTGGTGCCATGGCCAAGGTGGAAGACAACCCCGTGATCTTCGTGGATCTGCTGGACCCGGGCTGCCAGCTCGGGGCCCAGCACTCGCTCCAGCGGGCGCCTGTCAGGAGAGACCACCTGCACTTCGAGGCCCCGCTTCCGCAGCGACGCAGCCGCCTCGAGGCCGAGAAACCCCGAGCCGATGATGACTGCTCGTTTCGCCTCAGCCGACCTGGCAATCAGGCGGCGGGAATCGGCCAGACTTCGGAGGGTCTCGACCTGAGGCAGGTCCATGCCGGGGAGGTCGAGCCGGACCGCATCGGCGCCGGTGGCCAGCAACAATGCGCCATAAGGGAATGACCGGCCGTCGGCGACATG
>CAZOES010000254.1:0-3803 GCA_964578865.1 uncultured Gemmatimonadaceae bacterium
AGCACAGCGGCCCGGAGCGGCGCTCGGCCGAGGCCTATGTGACCAATGGGCAGAAGCAGATCACGATCGGCGCAGTGTTGCTGGCGGTGGGCCTGGTGCTGACCTGGTGGCTTTCCACCATGGAAGCGGCCCAGGTGATGATCCTGTCGGCCGGCATCTGTACGGTGGGCGTGCTGATGATCATCAGCGGTCTGATGCAGAAGGCCGGACGTTACCACAACGGCTTCGTCACCATCCTGAACGACTTCCAGGACATGCCTCACACCATGAAGCAGCTGGCGTGGGTGCAGTTCTTCTCCTGGTTCGCGCTGTTCGCCATGTGGATCTACACCACTCCGGCGGTCACCAGCGCTCTCTATCACACCACCGACACCACTTCGGCCGCCTATAACGCCGGGGCCAACTGGGTCGGAGTTGGATTCGGGACCTATAACGGGGTCGCCGCCATCGTCGCCTTTGCGATTCCGCTGCTGGCGGCCCGGACCAGCCGCCGGATGGCCCACGCCGTCTGTCTCTGCTGCGGCGCGATCGGCCTGATCTCGATCATGTTCCTGGGTGATCCCAAGTTCCTGCTCGGTTCGATGGTCGGTGTTGGGGTGGCCTGGGCCAGCATCCTGGCGATGCCCTACGCGATTCTCACCGGATCGCTGCCGCCCTCCAAGATGGGCTACTATATGGGGGTCTTCAATTTCTTCATTGTGATTCCCCAGATCGTGGCGGCAGCACTGCTGGGCTGGCTGGTCAAGCACTTCTTTGGGGGCCAGGCGATCTACGCACTCGCTATCGGCGGCGGGTCACTGGTGATTGCCGCTCTGCTCACCCTCCGGGTAGATGACCGGGACGACCGCGCCGCGGATTCGACATGGCATCCAGGATTCCCCAAGCAGTCGGTCTGATCGTTCTGGCGGCGGCGGCAACTGCCTGCCGGAAGCCGCCGGCGAGGACCCCACCGCAGGAAGTCACGGTCACCAGCACCACGCCGCAATCGGCCCGGTTCTGGAACGGTGCCACGGTGTATTTCCTGCTGCTCGATCGGTTCGAGAACGGCGATCCCCACAACGATCGGGAGCTGGGGCGGGTCCACGACGGTGCCCAGTTGCGGAACTTCGAGGGCGGCGATCTCGCCGGTGTGCTCCAGAAGCTCAACGAGGGGTACTTCGACAGCCTGGGAGTCAGTGCCATCTGGATGACGCCCTTCGTCGAGCAGATCCACGGCAGTGTCGACGAGGGGACCGGCAAGACCTACGGTTATCACGGTTACTGGGCCCGGGACTGGACTGCGGTCGATCCGGCCTTCGGGACCAAAGAGCTGCTCCATGCGGTGGTCAATGCGGCTCATCAGCGTGGCATCAAGATGATCATGGATGCCGTGATCAATCATCCCGGCCCGGTCACTCCGGAGGATCCGGCCTGGCCCGAGAGCTGGGTCCGCACCGCACCGCAGTGCACCTACAAGAGCTACGCCACCACCACCGACTGCACACTGGTTCCCACTCTTCCTGACGTCATCACCAACAGCGACATGCCGGTCGATCTGCCGCCGGCCCTGATCGAGAAGTGGAAGAGCGAGGGCCGGCTGGCGCAGGAACAGGCATCCCTCGACGCCTTCTTCCAGCGCACCGGATATCCCCGGGCCCCCCGCTACTACATCATCAAGTGGCTGACCGACTGGGTCCGGGACTTCGGGTTCGACGGGTACCGGATCGACACCGCCAAGCATTTCGGCGAATCGGTCAGTGGCGAGATCCGGAAGGAAGCCGATATCGCCTACGCCGACTGGAAGGCGGCCCACGCCGGTGAATTGCGGCAGAGTCTGCCGTTCTACATGGTGGGCGAGGTCTACGGCTATTGGCTGGGAGCGGGCCGACTATACGACTTCGGAGACCGGACCGTCGACTATTTCTCCCACGGGTATGACGGGCTGATCAACTTCAGCTTCAAGGCCGACGCGGCCGGTTCGCTCGACTCCACGTTCACCCGCTATGCCGCCGCGCTGGGGTCGAGCGGGCCACTCAATGGCGTCACCGTCCTCAACTACCTCAGTTCCCACGACGACGGCGGTCCCTACGACCCTGACAGGAAGGATCCCTTTGGAGCGGCCAACCGGTTGCTGCTCGCCCCCGGTACGGCCCAGATCTACTACGGCGACGAGACCGCTCGTCCCCTTCGGATCAAGGGCGCGGAGGGTGATGCCAATCTCCGCTCGTTCATGAACTGGGGGGACCTCAGGAAAGACGCCACCGCCGCGATTCTCCGCCATTGGCGGATCGTCGGCCGGTTCCGCCGGGCCCATCCTGCGGTGGGGGCCGGTGAGCATCACACCCTGCAGGCTCAACCGCTGATCTTCAGCCGCATTCTTGAAGCTGACGGGCGTCGCGACCGGGTGCTGGTGGCCCTGGACCAGCCGGAAGGGGCCAAGAGTATCCCGGTATTCGACTTCTTCCCTGACAGCACCGAGCTGGTCGACGAGTACAGCGGGTTGCACGCGACCGTGTCCAGCGGCTCGGTGGCGCTCAACACCCCGTCAACGCTGGTGCTGCTGAGCGAGGCACCGAAGCCGCAGTGAGCGCCGATGCTCCGGCTGATGTAACCGGCACCATAGCTGTCGAGAAAGTCTTTCGGCACCTGGTCCCGTTTCTCTTCCTGCTGTACATCCTCAATTTCCTCGACCGGGTCAACGTCGGATTCGCCGCGTTGACCATGAATCAGGATCTCGGCTTCGGTCCGGCGGTTTACGGGCTGGGGGCCGGGATCTTCTTTGCGGGGTATTGCCTCTTCGAAGTCCCCAGCAATCTGGTGCTCTATCGCACCGGGGCCCGGATCTGGATGGCGCGTATCATGGTAACCTGGGGTCTGGTGGCCTCGGCCATGATCCTGGTGCGGAGCGTCAACGGTTTCTACACCCTTCGGTTCCTGCTGGGTGTGGCCGAGGCGGGGTTCTTTCCCGGAATCATTTTCTATCTGACCTATTGGTACCCTGCACGGGAGCGGGCCCGGGCCTATGCCTGGTTCCTTGCGGCCATCCCGATCTGCGGGATCATCGGCGGTCCGATCTCCGGGGCATTGCTGTTGCTGGATGGTTGGCTGGGGATGCAGGGATGGCAGTGGCTCTTCCTGCTCGAAGGGATCCCGTCGGTGGTAGTCGGGGTGATGGTGCTGTGGGTGCTCCCCGATCGCCCCAGGGACGCCAAGTGGCTGAAGCCCGCAGAAGCGGCCTGGCTGGAGAGCACTCTGGCAGCCGAACGCGCCGGTAAGGAAGCGGCCGAAGGGCACCAGTTCGGCAAGGTGCTGGCGAACCCGATGGTATGGGCCTTCGGGCTCTGCTATTTCCTCCTGATCTGTCCTCTTTATGGTTTGGCGCTCTGGCTGCCGCAGCTGCTCAAAGCCAGCGCGGACTTTACCAACTTCGAAATCGGGGTGATCACCGCCATCCCCTACTCGTTTGCGGCGATCGGAATGATCCTGAATGGGAGGCACTCGGACCGAACCGGCGAACGGCACCTCCACATGGTCGGGCCGGCGCTGGCCGGGATGGTCGGGTTCTTTCTGGTGACTCGGGCAGGATCTACCGTCACGCTGGTTGGGGCGCTCTGCATCACCGCGTTCGGATGCCTGGGCTGGCTGGGGCCCTTCTGGTCGCTCCCGACCGCCTTCCTCCGCGAGCAGGGCTCCGCTGGCGGCGTGGCACTGATCAACTCACTCGGCGCGGCGGGCGGCTTCTTCGGGCCCTATGTGCTGGGCAAGATGAAGGAGCAGAGCGGGGGATTCACCGGGGGCTTGCTGGTGCTGGGCGCCTGCTCGGC
>CAZOES010000255.1:0-3718 GCA_964578865.1 uncultured Gemmatimonadaceae bacterium
CCACTAGCCCACTAGCCCACTAGCCCACTAGCCCACTAGCCCACTAGCCCACTGAAGTTCAGTCCGACCTCAACGCCAGCGCCGGACTGGCCCGGCTGACCCGCAGTGCGGGAAGCCAGCAGGCCGCGACGCCACTGAGTACCAGCAGCGTGGGCACGGCGACGAAAGTGATTGGATCGAGCGGTTCGATCTGGAAGAGCAAAGCGGAAAGGCTGCGGCTCAGAAGTACGGCGCCGACCAGGCCGATGATGAGTCCGGTCCCCACCAGCTTCAATCCATGTTTCACCACCAGCCACTGAACTTCGGTCGCCCTGGCACCGAGCGCGATCCGGATTCCCATCTCGCGAATGCGGCCGCGGGCCAGCTGAGCCATCACCCCGTAGACCCCGACCACGGCGAGAGCCATTCCCACCAGCGAGAAAGCACCGAGCAGGGTCAGCATGAAGCGCTGGCGGGCCACTGAACGATCTCGCACTTCGTCCAGGGTCCGCATGGAGACGATCGCCAGGTCGGGATCCATCTGGGCGATCAAATCGCGGGCCGAAGGACCCAGGGCCGCCGGGTCACCGTTGGTCTTGAGGAGGAGATACAGGCCACCGCCCCCGTCCTGCGCGGCCGGAGCGATGAATTCGGTACGGGGATCGGCCGAAAGACCGTCGATCCGCTCGTCCTGAACCACACCGACAATGGTCCGCCAGAGCGAGGTAGAGTCAGGGACCTTGTCAAAAGTGACCCGGCGCCCAACCGGGTCTTCGCCCGGGAAGTACTTGTTGGCCAGAGTCTGGTTGATCAGCACCACCGGCGGAGCCTCATCGCGATCGCTCTCGGTGAAGGCTCGGCCGCGGAGCACCGGGATGGCCAGGGTCTTGAAGTATTCGGCAGTAACCTCCCGATGGCCCACCTCGAAACCGATCTGATCCGGACCCCAGCCATCGGCCTTGAAGTCGCTGGTGTAGCGAACCCCGGTCAGCGGCAGACTGGTGGTGCCGGCGGCCGAGGTCACTCCGGGAAGTTGCCGGGCCCGGGTCACCAGGTCGGAGAAGAAGGTGTGGGCTTTCTCGTCGGTGTCGTAACGCGAGCCAGGCAGGACGACCAGAACCGACAGAGTGCCGCGCGAGTCGAACCCGGGGTCGACCGCCGTCAGGCGCCAGAAACTGCGAAGCACCAGGCAGGCGCCCACCGTCAGCAGCAAGGCCAGCCCAACTTCACCGATCACCAGCACATCACTCCAGCGGCGAACCCGGTGGCTGCTGCTGCCACTCTTGCCGCCTTCCTTGAGTGAGTCGACCGGTGAGCGGCGGGCTCCCCAGAGTGCCGGCGCCGCCCCAAAGAGAAAGGCGCAGACCAGAGTGATGGCGAAGATGTAGCCGAGAACGCTCCAGCTGAGGCTGACGTCGGCAACCGGGAGCATGTTGGGTGGCTGAAGCAGAACCAGAATCCGGGTGCCCCACCAGCCGATTGCGATACCTACGGCTGCACCGAGGACTGAGAGGACCAGGCTCTCGGTCAGGGCCTGCCGCACCACTCGACCGCGGCCGGCACCCAGTGCCAGCCGGAGAGCCACTTCCCGTTCCATGCCGGCGGCTCGGACCAGCAGCAGGTTGCCCACGTTGCCGCAGGCGATGAGCAGCAGCACCCCGACTGCACCTAACAGCACAAGCAGGGGCTGGCGAGTGTCGCCCACGATGAACTCGTGGAGCGGGGTCATCCCCGCGCCCATGACCCGATTGGTCTGGGGATAATCAGTCTGAAGCCGGCGGACCGTGGTCTGCAGCTGGGCATCGGCGTCAAGTTGAGTGACGCCCGGCTTCGCTCGAGCAATGGCCCGGAGCCAGTGGGCCCGGCGGAAGGAGATCTGGGTGCGCCGCGCGGGATCCCAGGCCATCGGCTGCCAGATGTCCATTGCTTCACGGGGGAAGGCCCCCACCGAACGGGGCATCACACCGACCACCTGGGTGGCCTCGCCATCGAGCAGCAGGGTCTTCCCGATCACGGCGGGATCGGCGTTGAACTGGTCACGCCAGAGCCGTTCACTCAGCAGAACTACCGGCGCCCCGGTTTTCCAGGTCTCCTCTGGAGTGAAATCCCGGCCAACCAGGGGACGCACGCCCAGCACTGAGAACATGTTCCCGGTGATGTACGTGGTGTTGAAAATGACCGGCCGGCCTTCGCCGGTCATGGTGCTGGTACCCGACCAGTCTGCGTAGGCGCCGATGTCCTGGAATGCGGCGACCTGCTCCTTCCAGTCCAGCATGTTGGCCGGGGCGGCCACGTTCTTGTACCAACCCTTCTCGGGATTCTCCTCCCACAGCATGTAGAGCTTGCCGGGATCGGCGAACGGCAGGGGCCGAAGAATCACGGCGTTCACCGCCGAAAAGATGGCGGTATTGGCGCCGATCCCGAGGGCGAGGGTGAGAATCGCAGCGCCGGCGAGCACCGGGCTGCGGCGGAGGGAGCGGAGGGCGTACTTCACGTCGCCCAGAAAATCCTCGATCCAGCGGAAGCCACGGGCATCGCGTTCGTCCTCCCGGGTGACCTCGATGTTGCCGAAGTCGAGTCGGGCTTTGCGGGCTGCGTCGGTGGTCTTCATGCCGAGCTCACGGTTGTGCTGGGTTTCCATGGTCAGGTGATGCTGGATCTCTTCCGCCATCTCCAAGTCCACCTGCTTCGACTTGAACAGAGCTCTGAGACGCATCAAAAGCCCGTACAGTGCTGACATCGTAGCGCGCTCCCGTAGATAGACGGTCGGGACGGTCCACTCATCGTCTGACGAGGTTCGTTGCCCGAGATTAGTTGACCGTCTAGACCGTCTAGACCGTCTCTTCTCGACCGTCCAGACCGTCTCTTCTAGACCGTCTCCAGGATCCAGCCCACTGCCTGTACGTACCGCTTCCACAGGTCGGACTCAGCCCCCAGCGCTTTGCGGCCGGCGGCAGTAAGGCTGTAATAGCGGGCTCGGCGGTTGCTCTCGGAGGCACGCCATTCGCCGCTCAGCCAGCCTTTGACTTCCAGGCGACGGAGCGCGGGATAGAGCGAACCCTGGTTGACGTCGAGCACCCCGCGGGAGGCCTGCTGAATGCGCTGACTGATCCCCCAGCCATGCATCGGCTCGAGGCTCAGGGTCTTGAGGATGAGGAGGTCCAGGGTTCCCTGGAGGAGCTCGGTATCGGATCCGGGCATGGCGCTCTCCTGTTGAATCTCGACAGGAGAGTAAGGGGAGTCTTGTAGGATGTCAACAGAAGACGGCGGACAGGGCGGACAGGGCGGAGATCAGTCCCGGCCCACTCCGACGGTCACACGGTAGGACTCGGTTGGCACCGGCTGACCGGCCGAGGGACCGGGCGTCACGCCGCGCAGGACCACATGCCAGCTGCGAAAGCTGTAGGTCTTGGGATCGATCCCTGAATTCACCGTGGCGGTCGTATCGGCTCCGTCGAGCGAGAGGGTTATGGCCACTGCCGCGCTTCCGGCCCAGATGCACTGCACGCCGCTGGGGCAGCGGCTGTCAGAGGGGATGGCGACGATGGTGACTTTGGCTCCGCCGGCAAAGCTGTGGGTCTCGCCTATGCTCAGGGTGGCCACCTGCTCGGTGCCGGAGACGTCGCCAGCCTGCCCGGCAGAACCGTTGTCGGGAGCGGCGCAGGCGGTGAGCAGCGTCAGCAAGGAGAGTTTCGTTTTCATGGTGGGCTAGTGGGCTAGTGGGCTAGTGGGCTAGTGG
>CAZOES010000256.1:0-3689 GCA_964578865.1 uncultured Gemmatimonadaceae bacterium
ATCGTTGACCAGCGAAAGGAGGTTGTTAGCCGAGTGGTGGACCGTCTGGGCGTAGTCCCGCTGTTCCGGGGTCAGCACGGTCTCAAGCAACAGGCTGGCCATCCCGATCACCCCGTTCATCGGGGTGCGCAACTCGTGACTCATATTGGCGAGAAACTCGCTCTTGGCGCGGTTGGCCGCCTGGGCCTTCTGATTGGATGCCACCAGCTCCCGGGTCCGCTCTTCCACCAGCCGCTCGAGGCCTTAGCTGTAGGAAGCCAGTTCCCGGTACAGTTCGCAGTTCTCCAGCGCGCCGGCCACGTTGTTGAGCAGGATCGAGAGCAGCTTCTGGTGGGTATCGGGCACCTGGTCCAGGGAAGACGTGGTCATCCCCAGGAACATGCCCAGCAGCCTCGACCGGGTGGCGAGAGTATGCAGCAGTACGGTCCCGCCTTCCACCGTGCAGGCCGGCACCATCACCGTGGTGGAGCGCTGAGTGGCAAAGGCGAAAACCCCCGCCTTGATCTGCGCGTCCATCTCCTGTTCCAGCAGCAGTTCCGCCGAGGCCGGATCGATGTTCACCATTCGGAAGCCCAGGCCATCGGGCTCCAGCAGCAGGAAGGTGGACTGTTCGAAGTCGAGCAGCCGGCGCAGCACCGGGCGGGCGTTCGCGATGATCGCCGCCGGAGTCACCTCCTGGGTGGGCTCGGCCCGCAAGGCGTTGAGCGACGCGACCATGTCGAGTGCGTCGAGCAGCAATCCCTCGGCTGAGCGGTTCGGCATCAGCCGTCCACGGCGATCACCTGCACCGCCGCCTCGTAGTGCCGTTCGCTCTCTTCCATCAGGTCGCCCAGCACCCCCGGGGCCAGCCCGATCTGTTCCCAGGCCGACGGAACCAGGGGCGGAATCCCCAACTCGCCGCTGGAGCCCAGCGACATGGCGTTGGCGATCAGGTCGGCGATGTGCACGATGGCGGCTTCGATGGGAAACCGGGTGGCCCGTTCGGGATGATGATGCTGGGCCACCGCTTCTTTCAGTGCGGGGGGCAATTTCCAGAGGTCGAGCAGGGCTGCGCCCACGTGACTGTGATCGAACCCGAGCACTTCGTGTTCGACCTGCGCCAGGGGGCGGCGTTCCTCCCGGCTCCGGGTTACCGCGGTACGGGATTCCTCGGGAACCTGCATGAACATGATCGGCCGGCCGATATCGTGCAGCAGACCGGCCACGAAATAGCGTTCGACGTTGGGTTCCCGCCGCCGGGAGGCCAGGGCCCGGGCGGTAACCCCGCAGGCCACGCTGTGACGCCAGAACGATTCCATCGTCACCAGCCCCTGGGGAATATTGGCAAACAGCCGGATGACCGAGGTGGCCAGTGCCAGGTCCTGCAGCTGGGCGGTTCCCACGATGCTGATGGCGTGACTGACGGTCTCGATGCGCGAGGGAAAATTGTACATCGCGCTGTTGACCAGCTTGAGCAGCCGGGCGGTCAGCCCGGGGTCTTCCGCAATTACCCGCCCCACGTCCGCGGCGGAGGTGCGGGGATCGCTGACTACCTCTGAAAGGCGGAGGTACACCCCCGGGAGTGAGGCCACGCTGACCACGCCCTTGAGCAGATCGGAGGCTCTAGCGACCATGCGAGCCTCCCGCGAGGCGGCGAGCCTCCCGCAGGGTGCAGAGCCGAATCAGTTCGGCCATGAGCGGATGGGCGGCCTTATCGTCCCGCAGCCGGTTCCGCACCACCTCCTCGCCCTGGGCCAGTTGTTCCGGCGTGAGGGGAAGCTCGGCCGGCGCCGCCTCGGCATCGGCGGCCCGGATTCGCACGCTGATGATGCCCCACAGCTGAAACGCCCGCAGATGACGGTCGGTCAGCTCGGTGCCGGCGGGCATCAGCAGCCGGCCCTGCTGGTCCCGCACCTCGTCGGCCAGCAGCATGCCGGCCTGCAGATCATCCACCGCCACGATGGGCATTCCCGGGGCGCGACTCATCGGTCAACCCGGGGTGGAAATTCCGATTCTACCTGATCCAGCTGGGGCCGGAGGTGGCGCTCGTAGCAGTCGGGACAAATTCCGTGGGAAAAAGTCGCATCGGTCCGGCGGGATACGTACTCCTCGACGCCGCTCCACTGCTCGGCTTCATCCCGGATTTTCTTGCAGTAGGAACAGATCGGCAGCAGCCCTTCGAGCTGGGTGACGGTGCGCTGCAATCCCAGAATCCGGGTCGCCACCCGGAGCCGGGCATGGAGTTCTTCCCGGTCGAGCGGCTTGCTCAGGAAATCGTCGGCTCCGGCTTTCATGCCATCGAGGTAACGGTCCCGCCCGTTGAGTGCGGTGAGCAGCAGGACGTAGGTGTAGCGGTCCCGCCCGGCTTCCCGAATCCGGCGGGTCAGCTCCAGTCCGTCCATGCGGGGCATCATCCAGTCGGTGACTACCGCCTCGAACGGTTGCAGCTCGAACTGCTCCCAGGCCGCCAGCCCGTCGGCCGCCGCCAACACGCTGTGGCCCAGCTGCTCCAGCACGGCCACCAGGATCCGCCGGGAAACCGGATCGTCTTCGACGGCAAGAACCTTCACGGATCGGCTCCGGGGTCGGCTGGTATCAGGAGGTGAACGTCAGCGGGCCGGAGCCGGGAATGCCGTCGAGCCGGGCAACCGGGGCAGCCGGCCGACCTGGGCCCGGCGAACCAGCTCGGGGGCAATGTCTCCCAGCGGGAGAGGCGGTTCGGCCAGGCCGGCCTGGGCCACCGCACCCGGCATCCCCCAGACCACCGAGGTGGCCTCATCCTGGGCCAGGACGGTCCCGCCAGCTTCACGCAGCTCCCGGGCACCCGCCAGGCCATCGTATCCCATTCCGGTAAGCACCACACCCAGGGCGCGGTTCTGATACAGCCGTGCCACCGAGCTGAACAGCGGATCGACCGCCGGCCGGCAGGAATTGACCGGCGGATCCTGCGAGAGAACCAGGCGGACCTGGTCTCCTGCCCGCTCCAGAGTCATGTGGTAGTTGCCCGGGGCGATCCACACGGTGCCCGGCTCGACCACAGCGCCGTGGACCCCTTCCAGCACTTTCAGCCGGGAGCAGGAAGCCAGCCGTTCGGCCAGGAACTTGGTGAACACCGGCGGCATGTGCTGCACCACCAGCACCGGAAGGGGGAACTCCTGCGGCAAATGAGGAATCACTTCCGCCAGAGCGTTGGGCCCTCCGGTGGAGACCCCCACGGCCAGCAGGTCCACCCGCATCGGAAGGGGTGGGCGAAAGTTGTCAGACGGCTTGATGACCGGAGCAGCTGGACGAGGCGCCGCCGCCGCAGTTGCACGGCGGCCGCAGAGCGCCTTGATCCTGGGAATCAACTCTTCCCGAATCCGCTCCTGGGCCAGTCCCACGCTTCCGACATTGGAGGGCTTGGTGACATAGTCCGAGGCACCCCGGGCCAGCGCGTCGAGCGTGGCCGAGGCGGCCCGCTCGGTCAGGGTGCTGAACATGATCACCGGCAGGGTGCGCCAGGTTTTCCGGATCTGGACCAGGGTCTCGAGACCGTCCAGCTCGGGCATCTCGATGTCGAGGGTGACCAGGTCGGGCTTGAGCTGCTCCAGTTTCCCCAGCGCCAGGCGGCCGTTGGCCGCGGTCCCGACCACCTCGATGTCGGGATCGGCGGCCAGCACGTCGGTCACCAGGCGGCGAACCACGACCGCATCGTCCACCACCAGTACGCG
>CAZOES010000257.1:0-3610 GCA_964578865.1 uncultured Gemmatimonadaceae bacterium
GCACCTAACCCCTTCTGCTTCAACACTTGGCGCACTTCGGTGCACAACGGCGCGCACCGGCCCTTGAGACTCTTAATCACTAGGTTGTAGGTTCGATTCCTACGCGGCGCATTATCCTCAATATCGACTGAGCTTGGCTCCCTACCTGAGCCAGGCTCTTTTTCGTTCTTCTGCCATCTCCGGAGATCCGCATGGGAGTCTTCGAGGTCGTAGTCACGCTCCTGCTCGCCGGTGTGGTCCTCGCCGCCATCTCCCGACGCATCGGCGCCCCCTATCCCGCGCTGGTTGCCCTGGCCGGTGCCGCGCTGGCGCTGATCCCCGGCGTGCCGGAGATGGTGCTCGATCCGGAGTTGGCGCTGGCGCTCTTCGTCGCACCGGTCCTGGTCGACGCAGCCTTCGACGCTTCACCTCGCGATCTCCAGGCTAACTGGCGCCAGATCGCCAGTCTGGCACTCGGTGCTGTGATCCTCACTGTTGCCGCAGTGGCGCTCGTAGCCAGGGTACTTGTGCCCGAAATGCCCTGGTCGGTCGCCATCGCACTCGGAGCCATCGTGGCGCCGCCCGATGCCGCTGCCGCCACCGCGGTACTCAAGCAGCTGCGTCCGCCCCACCGATTACTGGTCATTCTCGAGGGCGAAAGCCTGTTCAACGACGCCAGCGCCCTGCTGATCTACCGGCTCGCAGTGGGTGCGACTCTCACCGGTGCGATCTCCGGCTGGACGGTGGCCCCCGCGCTGCTGCTGGTCACGGTTGGAAGCGTGGTGCTGGCTCTGGTAATGGTCCGGGTGATGCTCTGGATCAACCAGAAGATCGAAGACGTCGCCACCGCCGTGGTCTTTCAATTCTGCAGCACCTTCGGCATCTGGGTGCTGGCCGAGACGCTGCATCTCTCCGGCATCATCACCCTGGTGGTCTTCGCAATGGCCGCTTCCCGCCGAGCTCCTGAAATTCTGCCGGCGAGGATGCGGATTCCCGCCTGGGCGGTTTGGGAAGTCGCGGTGTTCGTGCTCAACATCCTGGCCTTCATCCTGGTGGGCTTCCAGCTCAAGTCGATCGCCAACCGGGTGACCGGTGATACCCGGGTGGAGTACGCCATCGTCGCCGCGACGGTCTGCACCGTGGTGATCGTCGCCCGCATCGTCTGGGTTACCGCCGCCGCGGCCTTCAGTCGCTGGCGTTGCCGTCCCCGTCCCGATGGCAAGGCTGGCCCCCATGATCTGGTCGCCCTCAATCCCGCGAGCGCTGCGGTGGTCGGCTGGTGCGGGATGCGGGGAACCGTGACCCTCGCGGCGGCTCTGGCACTCCCCACGGCGATGGTGCCCACTACGGGATACCCGTACCGGGATCTCATTCTGGTGACCGCCTTCTCGGTGGTACTCGGCACGCTGGTCCTCCAGGGGCTTACTTTGCGACCACTGCTGCTCCACCTGCGGCTGGAAGACGACGGTTCGGTGGAGCGGGAGGTCCGTCTGGCCCGACTGGAAACCCTGCGGGCCGCCTCCAGCGCCACCGCCAAGTGTGCCGGGGCCGAGACCGCAGCACTGGTGCGTCACCGCTATGAGCTGCAGTTGCGCCGGGCCGAAGCTGCCTTCGCGCGTGGCGATAATGCGGTGACCGAGGGGACCCCTGCTACCGATGCACCCGATATCGACGCCGAGGCGGCCGATGCGGAAGTGGTGCGGGCAGCGACCGGGGCCCAGCGGCAGCGGCTGCTGGCCCTGAGAGCCGACGGCACCATCGGTGACACGGCCTTTCAACGGATTCAGGAAGAACTCGACTGGGCCGAGCTGGATTGGGCCCAGCTGCTGCAGGCGGGTTCTCGTACTAGTTAGCAATGGAGGGTGGAATGAAAACCCGAAAGCTGGGCCAGGGTCTTCCGGTCTCCGCACTCGGCCTGGGCTGCATGGGGATGAGCCACGGCTACGGCCCCCCGGCCGACAAGCGGGAGATGATTGCCCTGATCGGGGCCGCGGTGGAACGGGGCGTGACCTTCTTCGATACCGCCCAGGTCTACGGGCCCTGGACCAATGAAGAACTGGTGGGTGAGGCGCTGGCTCCCTTTCGTCGCAACGTCGTTATCGCCACCAAATTCGGATTCGCCATCGACCAGGACGGAAAGCAGACCGGTCTCAACAGCCGCCCCGAGTATATCCGCCAGCGCACCGAGGAATCGCTCAAACGGCTCCGGATCGAGTCCATCGACCTCTATTACCAGCACCGGGTCGATCCTGAAGTGCCGATCGAGGATGTCGCCGGCACCGTGAAGCAGTTGATCGCCGAAGGGAAGGTGAAGCACTTCGGACTCTCCGAGGCCGGTGCCCGAACCATTCGGCGGGCCCACGCGGTGCAGCCGGTTACCGCACTGCAGAGCGAATACTCTCTCTGGTGGAGGGAGCCGGAAACGGAAATTCTCCCGACCCTCGAGGAGCTGGGGATTGGCTTTGTCCCGTTCAGTCCGCTGGGCCGGGGTTTTCTCACCGGCCGGCTGGACCAGTCGGCCGCCTTCACCAGCAACGACTTTCGCAACAGTGTCCCCAGGCTCTCTCCGGAGAACCGGAAGGCCAATCAGCCGATTGTCGACCTGCTGGCGTCGTTTGCCGCCGGCAAAGGCGCTACTCCCGCTCAAATCGCCCTGGCCTGGTTGCTGGCTCGGAAGCCCTGGATCGTCCCGATCCCTGGGACCACCAAGCTCAAGCGTCTGGACGAGAATCTCGGCGCCGCCGATTTGATGCTCACCGCCCAGGACATGGAGGCAATCGAGCGCGCCGCGGCAGCGATTGAGGTCCACGGCGATCGCTACAGCGCCGGTGTTCAGCGGATGATCGATCGGTAGCACTCCGCCGGAGGTACACAATGAAGGTCGGGATTCTTGGGGCCGGCCGAATGGGCGGCAAGCTGGGAATACTCTTGGCCCGGTGTGGCCACCGGGTGGTGTTGAGTTACGCTCGCACCGAATCCAAGCTGGCTGGCCTGGCCCGCACCGCGGGGACGAACGCCCGATTCGGGTCGCCGCGAGAGGCGGCCCGAGACGCAGACGTCGTACTTCTCGCCGTCCATTGGAATCAAGTCGACCGGGTCCTCGATCAGGCCGGCGACCTGACCGGCAAGGTGCTCATCAGTTGTTCCCTTCCAATGAATGACGAAGACACTGAACTGGTGGTCGGGCACACCTCTTCCGGCGCTGAAGAGCTGGCTCGGAAGCTCCCCGGGGTCCGGGTGGTCTCGGCCTTCGGAACCGTGCCCTCTGAGGTCTTGTACGCCGTATTCAAGAGGAGGAAGCGGCTGGTCCGGCCCAGCCTGGTCTTCTGCGGAGACGATGCGAGTGCTCGGAATTCGGCCGCCCGACTTATCCGGGATGTGGGGTTTGACCCGGTAGATGCCGGTCCCCTCCAGGTTGCCCGCTACCTCGAGCCGTTCACTATCCTCGTAGCGGGGCTCGCCTATGAGCGGCGGGGCGGGCCGGCACTGGCCTATCGGTTCGAGCGAATGAGGGAATTGCGCCGAATCTAGGTATTGCCAGCGACGCTGGTCTTCGGTTGTTGGACCTTATGAATCGAACCATAGACAATTGGTCTCAAGAAACAGCCGTATGAATTCTTGATAAGCCGCT
>CAZOES010000258.1:0-3571 GCA_964578865.1 uncultured Gemmatimonadaceae bacterium
GCCCTGTCGAAGCAGGCGATGCGGATCCTCAAGCTCTTCGGTTCAGCCGCCAACGCCACCCGGGTCTTCACCACGGTGGGCCCGGAGCAGGAGTACTTCCTGGTGGACCGGGAGCTGTTCTGGAAACGCCCCGACCTGGTCATCGCCAACCGCACCCTGTTTGGCGCCAAGCCGCCCAAGGGCCAGCAGCTGGAAGACCAGTACTTCGGGACCATCCCGGCCCGGGTTCTGGCCTGCATGGCGGAAGTCGAGCGGGAACTCTGGGCTCTGGGCGTGCCGGTGAAGACCCGCCACAACGAAGTGGCCCCGGCCCAGTACGAAATCGCCCCGATCTTCGAGATGAGCCAGCTGGGCAGCGATCACCAGATGCTTACCATGGAGACCCTGCGGAAAGTGGCTCCCCGGTACGGTCTGGCCGCCATCCTCCATGAGAAGCCCTTTGCCGGGGTGAACGGTTCCGGCAAGCACAACAACTGGTCCATGGCGACCGATGCGGGCCACAACCTGCTCGATCCCCAGGACGACACTCACACCAACCTGCAGTTCCTGGTATTCCTCTGCTCGGTGATCCGGGCGGTGGATATCCACGCCGAGCTGCTCCGGGGCTCGATCGCGACGGCGGCGAACGATCACCGGCTGGGTGCCAATGAGGCCCCGCCGGCGATCATCTCGATCTTCCTGGGCGACATGCTGCAGGACATCCTGGATCAGGTAGAGAAGGGCCAGCTCAAGCGGACCCTGAAGGGCGGGGTGATCGATCTGGGCGCCCGTACGCTGCCGACCCTGCCGCGTCACTCGGGAGACCGCAACCGGACTTCGCCGTTCGCCTTCACCGGCAACAAATTCGAGTTCCGCGCCGTGGGTTCCAGTCAGTCGATCGCCTGGCCCAACACGGTGCTCAACACCATCGTGGCCGAGTCACTCGACTGGGTGGCGACCGAATTGGAGCGCACCGCGGGTAAGGAGCCGGCCCCCGCCAGGCTGCAGACCGCCGTGATGGCGCTGCTCAAGAAGATCGTGAAGGAGCACAAGCGGGTGATCTTCGGCGGCGACGGGTATTCCCAGGAATGGCACGAAGAGGCCGAAGAGCGGGGTCTCCCCCACCTCCACGATACCGTCGACTCTCTGGCCGCACTGAAGGCCAAGAAGAACAGCGATCTGTTCAAGAAGTACGGGGTGCTGAACAAGGCCGAGTACGACTCCCGGATTCACATCTCCTACGAGAAGTACGTGAAGGAGCTGGAGATCGAAGCCGAGACCATGATCTCGATCGCCAAGACCTACATCCTGCCGGCGGCGCTGCAGCATCAGGCCCGGATCGCCAACGCGGTGGCCAGCACCGAGGCGGCCGGAGTGAAGGCCAAGGACACCTTGTCGGCTCTGGGCGAGTTCGTGAACCTGGTTTCCCGCTTCCAGGAAGCCACTCACGCGCTGGAGAAGGCGACTTCCCACAGCGATAGCGACCCGGTGAAGCACGCCACCTGGATCCGGGACAAGGTGAAGCCGGCCATGGCCCAGCTCCGCAGCTACGGCGACACTCTGGAGACCCAGGTCTCGGCCGACCTTTGGCCCATGCCGACCTACCGCGAGCTGTTGTTCATCAAGTAAGACTCCGCTGTCGCAGTCGGAAACCGGACGGGTGACCCCCGTCCGGCTTTTTTTGTGACCGTGAGAATTGTCGGGATGGTGCTGCGTATTACGATCAGCCCCGATTACGCCGGGGGAGCTTGGCTTCCGCCGGTAGTCCCTGATGGAAGGAGCATACCGTCCCATGACCAGTGTTATCGATGTCCGCCGTGGAGATATCCTGCCGGCTGTTGGAATCATTCAAATGCTGCTCAATCGGGCTGGTGCCAGCCTGACGCTGGACGGCAACTTCGGCCCTCGCACCGAGGACGCGGTCAAGGCATTCCAGCGGCAGCGCAGCATCTCGCCCACCGGCCAGGTGAATGGCGGGCTGTTCGACCGGATGGATGCCGGGAGTGAGCTTGGCATCCTCGATTCGGTGGACGTCACCGATCCCAATCTCGCCAGCATGGAACTGGCGGATATCACCAGGGCAGGTGGTCGGGTGGTCTCGCGGGCTGGGATGAGCAACGGGGTGGGTCAGGCGATCCAGGACATCATCAGTCAGGGCTCGGGACTGTTCCTGCTGCGGATGCACGGGCATGGCGCCCCCGGCAATATCGGGATGTCGGACGGTCGAGGAGTTCCCGGATACCATCGCACCGATTTCGATACCAGTACCATCGGGCGGGTCGAAGGCGAGCTTCGCCGGATGCGCAGTGTGTTCGGTCCGTACGGCTGTGTCCAGCTGATGGCGTGTGACACCGGCCAGGGACCGCAGGGTCGCAGTCTGATCCGCCGTCTGGCCAACATCTGGGGCGTTCCGGTGTCGGCGGGGGTACAGACTCAGTTTGCCGGTAGTCTGGCCAAGGATATCCGGTTCGAGGGGCCGACGGTGACGGAGTGTCCCGGTGGGAAGACCCTGTCGCAGTGGCTGCGGGGCTTGCCGGCGTTCGCCGGGATGTCGGTGGCTTAGGCCAGCATAGCTGGCCTAAGCCACCGATCCCGAGCATAGCGAGGGATCTCTAGAGGGTAGGCGGTGAGCAGTTAGCGCTCACCGCTCACCATCTACCTCACTCCTTCTTTCCATCCCACATCTACTAAACACATAGTTGACAAATCGGCGGCCGATTCCTACCGTAGACTCATCTACTAACAGCCTAGTAGGAAGCCTATGGCTATCGAGCTGACTGAGCGGGAACTGGACGTGATGGAGATCCTCTGGGTCCGGGGTTCCGGTACCGTCGCCGAGGTGAAGCGGAAGATGCCGGATCGTCTGGCCTACACCACCGTGCTCACGGTCCTCCGCATTCTGGAGAGCAAGGAGGCGGTCCGTCACGAGGGAGAGGGAAAGGCCCATCGGTATTTCCCCCGGGTGAAACGGGAAGACGTAGTACACGGAGCGGTGAAGCGTCTGGTTCACCGGCTCTTCAGCGGCTCGCCCGAGTTACTGGTGACGCACCTGGTCAGCGATCACAAAGTGGACGACAGGGAACTTCGGCGGCTGCGGAATCTCCTGAATGCCCGGCTCAAGGGGGACGCATGACTGCGAACTGGTTCTTCTATGCGCTCCTGATCGGGGGGTTGCTGACGCTGGCGGCGTGGCAGGCGGGGAAGGCGGCCAGCGGAGCCGGCGGTGGGTCGCGCTGGCCCTGGTTCTTCGCCGGGCTCTTCACCGTGATCCTGCCGCTCAAGGCCTGGCGTTACCCGGTTTCGGAAACCACCCGGGTCCTGCCGATCGGACCCGAGTGGAGCTGGCCGGCGGCCCCCCCCCCCCCCCCCCGCGGGCCCACCCCGGGGCACCGGGGGCAGCTCATCGGGGCCGTACCAGCCGGCATCGACGATCTCGGACTCCTGAGGGACCAGGTCCCCGCCGGAGTAGCGGGCCTGGAAGCCGATCATCAGCGAATGGGGGAAGGGCCATGGCTGGGAGCCGAAGTACCGGATGTCGGTGACCTCGATCCCCACCTCCTCCTTGACCTCGCGCACCACGCACTGCTCGAGC
>CAZOES010000259.1:0-2177 GCA_964578865.1 uncultured Gemmatimonadaceae bacterium
AGTGGGCTAGTGGGCTGGTGGGCTGGTGGGCTAGTGGGCTAGTGGGCTAGTGGGCTAGTGGGCCAGGTCTATTAGGTGAGTTCCCAGCCGACTAGCCGACTAGCCCACTAGCCCACTTCAGTACGCATCGCCCTCAACCCATTCGCGATAACCACCAACGAAGCGCCCATATCTGCCGCGACGGCCATCCACAGCGTAGCCTGACCCACCGCGGCGAGTCCGAGGAAAACTACCTTGAGCCCAATGGCGATGGCGATGTTCTGCCGGACGATGCCGAGGGCTCTCCGCGAGCGCCGAATCAGCGGGCTGAGCAGGGACAAATCGTCACCCATCAAAGCCACGTCGGCGGTCTCCAGAGCCACATGGGTTCCGGCCACGCCCATCGCCACTCCCACGGTAGCAGCAGCCAAAGCCGGCGCATCGTTGATCCCGTCGCCCACCACCATCACCCGTTCACCCTTCCGCTCCAACTCGATCACAGCAGCGTGCTTCTCCTCCGGCAGCAGTCGGGCCCGAATGTCCTCGATTCCGACAGCCGCGCCAATCGGCCGGGCCACCGTCTCGCTGTCGCCGGTCAGCATCACGATGTGCCGCACCCCGGCAGCCCGAAGTTGGGCGACCGCAGCTTTGGCGTTGGTGCGAACCCGGTCGGCGACGGCCAGCACCGCGAGGGGGGTGGTTCCTTGAGCCAGAAGGATCGGAGTCTTTCCTTCCTGCTCCATCCGGCCCATGAGGTCGTGGACCCCGTCGCGGCAACTTCCACTCTCGTCGCACAGGCGACGGTTACCCAGCCAGAGATCGGCGCCACCCACACTGGCCCGAGCCCCTCGGCCCGGCAGCGCGGTGAACCCGGTGGCCTCGACGGGGGAAAGCCCGCGTGATTCGGCAGCGTGGACTACCGCACGAGCCAGGGGGTGCTCCGAGTGGCGCTCCACCGCCGCGGCGAGGCGAAGCACCTCGGCTTCGTCGCGGTTATCCACCGGGACTACGTCGGTAACAGCGGGAACTCCCTGGGTCAGGGTACCGGTCTTATCGAACGCGACGGTGGTGACCCGGGCCAGCGATTCCAGTTGAGCTCCACCTTTGAGCAGTGCCCCGGAGCGGGCGATGCCGGCGAGCGCGCTCACAATGGTGACCGGCGTAGAGATCACCAGTGCGCAGGGACAGGCAATAACGAGAAGGGTCAGGGCCCGGATGAGAGAGTCGGTCCAGCCACTCAGACCCAGTGCCGGCGGCACGATTGCGAGCAGCGCGGCCAGGCCCACAACGACCGGCGTGTAGACCCGGGCGAAACGCTCGACCTGAGTCTGCACCGGCGCCCGGGCAGCCTGGGCCTCTTCCACCCGGTGGAGGATCCGGGCGAGGGTCGTGTCGCTCGCGGGCTTGGTAGTGCGAACCTCGAGACTGCCGTGACGGTTGATGGCGCCGGCAAAGACCTCGTCTCCGGGACCTTTTTCGACCGGCATCGATTCGCCGGTGATGGGCGACTCGTCCAGCGCGCTGTGACCCTGGAGGATCCTGCCATCGAGCGGAACCCGTTCGCCGGGGCGAATTCTGATCCGCTTGCCCACGGCGATCTGCCCCACCGGCATCAGTTGGTCGCCTTCGAGGGTGATGAGCGACGCTTCGGCCGGTGTCATCTGCATCAGCGCCGCAATCGCCCCTCGGGCCCGGCCAACCGCCCACTCTTCCAGTAAACGCGCGATGGCGAAGAGGAACATCGCCGAGGCCGCCTCGCCCCACTCACCCACCAGGAGGGCACCGACTGCGGCAATCGACATCAGCGCGTGCATGTCGAGCGCACCACTGCGGATCGCGTGGAAACCGCGAGGAAAAACGTACCAGCCGCCGGCCAGCATCGCGACCAGCAGCGCGGCTTGGGCGACCAGTGGCGCCGCAGGGATCCAGCCAAGGACCAGACCGATGGCGAGGGTGACACCGGAGATGGCCGCGGCGATCAGGGGCCCCCTGGGTCGCGCCGCCACGTTTCCCTGATCGGACATGACCGGGTGACCGGCCTTCTCGATTGCGGCGGCCAGCTGCCCCCTCGGCGCAGCGGCAACCACCCGCACTTCACTCTTGAGTACGTCGACCCGGACCTCGGTCACACCGTCAACCTGATTCAGGCTGCGGGTGATGACGTCAGCGCACGACGCGCAGTCGATGCCACCGACCCG
>CAZOES010000259.1:2277-3479 GCA_964578865.1 uncultured Gemmatimonadaceae bacterium
AGAATCCTCCAAACCTGCGCCACCAGGAAGCAGACGATGAAGCCGAGCAGGACGGGAAGCACGGTGGAAACCGTGGTCCACAGCTTGCTGCCGGTTTCCTTGTAGATGGTGTAGATCGTGGTACTGCAGGGATTATGCAGCAGACTGAAGAGCATCAGGTTGAGCCCGGTCAGGGCAGTCCACCCGGCTCCCCGCAGCAGGGTGCTTACCTCGGTGGCGGAGCTGAGGTCGAACATCACCCCGGCGCCCGGCCCCACCCCGGAGACGTGACCGGTCAGCACCGTCAGCATCAGCACGGTGGGGATCACGATTTCGTTAGCGGGGATCGCCACAACGTAGGCCAGCAGGATCACTCCATTCAACCCCAGGAGCAGTCCCACCGGATCGAGCCCATGGACCAGGTGCTCGGCGATGCTGGCGCCACCGATGCTGATGTTGCTGATCAGCCAGATCACGGCACCGGCCGGCGCTGCGAAGACCACCGCCCGCCAGAGCACGATGAGGGTGCGGTCGATCAGCGAGGTGTACAAGGTCTGCAGCACATTGGGCGGACGATAGGGCGGCAGCTCGAGACTGAAGGTGGTGGCCTCGCCCCGGAGGAAGGTCCGGGTCAGCAACCAGGACGAGAAGAACATCATCCCGATCCCCAGTACCGCGACGCCCACCACCGCGCCGGCCGCCACCAGTCCGGCGACCGCCGGAGGAGCCAGGGCCCCGACGAAGATCGTGGCCATCAGGATCTGGGTCGGCCAGCGCCCGTTACAGAGCGAGAAATTGTTGGTGATGATCGCCACCAGCCGCTCGCGGGGACTGTCGATGACCCGGGTGGCGACCACTCCGGCCGCGTTGCAGCCAAAGCCCATGCACATCGTGAGCGCCTGCTTGCCATGGGCCCCGGCCCGGCGGAAGAGCGAATCGAGGTTGAAGGCGACCCGGGGCAGATAGCCGAAGTCTTCCAGCAGGGTGAACATCGGGAAGAAGATCGCCATCGGCGGCAGCATGACACTGATCACCCACGCGGTGGCCAGGTAGACGCCGTCGAACAGGAAGCCGTTGAGCCAGACCGGCAGCCCGATATTGGTGCCGGTGGCCTTGAGCCAGGGTTGCAGCTTGTCGATCAGCCCATCGGCGAGTAGAGCTGACGGGACGTTGGCGCCCGCCACCGTGAGCCAGAAGACCAGGGTGAGCAGCAGCAGCATCAC
>CAZOES010000260.1:0-3469 GCA_964578865.1 uncultured Gemmatimonadaceae bacterium
CTTCCAGCCCACTGCTCTTCCAGCCCACCAGCCCACTAGCCCACTACACTCCCCGTCTTACCTTTAGATCATGGTCTCCCTCCTCGACATCATCGGTCCCGTCATGGTCGGTCCCTCGTCGTCTCACACGGCGGGGGCCTGTCGTATCGGCCTCTTTGCGCGCGGCCTGTTGGATGGCCAGCCCGAAACGGCCAAGATCGAACTCCACGGCTCCTTCGCCCGTACCGGCACCGGCCACGGCACCGACCGGGCTATCGCGGGTGGACTCCTCGGCTTCTATCCCGACGACGAAAGGCTTCGGGACAGCCTCGACCTGGCGGAAAAGGCCGGTCTGGCCATCAGCTTCACCAACACCAAGCTTCGGGGCGAGCATCATCCCAACACCGCCCGGATCACCCTGAAGCGTGGTCCCCAGCAAGTGGTGGTCACCGGTTCGTCGCTGGGCGCCGGCCGGATCATGATCACCGACGTGGACGGTTTTGCGGTGGAGGTGACCGGTGCACTTCCTGCCCTCATCTGCGTGGCCCAGGACGTCCCCGGAATCGTTGCCACGGTAACTTCGGCTCTGGCCCGCTCGGGCGAGAACATCGCGACCATGCGGGTTTCCCGCCGCCAGAAGGGTGGCGACGCTATCCATATCTACGAACTCGATACTCCTCCCGGCCCGGCGACGCTGGAATTGGTCCGGGCCATCCCGGCGATTCGGATGATTCGCGCCATTCCGAGGATCGCCTAATGTATCAATCCCTGGTCGAGGCAGCCGAGAAGGCGGAGTCCGAGAAGATCTCGCTGGGCGAGTTGGCCCTGAGAGCCGAAGCCGAGGAGGGTCTCCGCACTCGGGCCGAGATCGAAAGCGCCCTGAAGCGAGCCCTCGAGGTGATGCGCGGCGCCGTCCAGCGGGGGCTTCCCGGCGACCTGAAATCGGTGAGCGGGCTGGTGGGTGGCGATGCGGCCCGTCTGACCAAATCGGTGGGCCCCCTGAAGGGAACCGTCTTTACCGACGTTCTCGCCGCAGCCCTTGCAGTCCAGGAAGTGAACGCTGCAATGGGTGTGATTGTCGCGGCCCCGACCGCCGGCGGTGCCGGGGTGTTGCCAGGAGTGCTGCTCGGACTTGCCAAGCACCACAAAGTCACCGACGATCAACTGATCCACGCCCTGGCAACCGCCGGCCTGGTCGGTGCGGTGGTGGCGGTGCGAGCCTCGCTCAGCGGTGCCGAAGGTGGCTGTCAGGCCGAAACCGGTGCGGCCGCCGGAATGGCCGCGGCGGCCGGGGTAGAACTCCTCGGTGGCTCACCCACCGAAGCCATTCACGCGGTCGCCCTGACCATGCAGGGGACGCTCGGTTTGGTCTGCGACCCGCTTGGTGGTCTGGTCGAGGTGCCCTGCGTCTACCGGAATGCTTCCGGCGGAGCCATAGCCCTGGCTGGGATCGAGATGGCCATGGCTGGAATCCGGTTCCCCATTCCGGCCGACGAGGTGATCGATACTATGGGTGAAATCGGGCGCACTATGGACGTCCGTTATCGGGAGACCGCCGGCGGCGGCCTGGCAGCCACTCCTACCGGAAGGCGTCTGGCCAAGGAGCGGCTGGTCCAGCTGAAGCCCCGAAAGTCCTGATTTTTTGACACCAAGCCCCTCCGGTGTCGATGAAACAAACTGAAACGTCCCCCCGTAAGCGGCTCAAACGGCCGAAAGACCACTCACCCAAGCCTTTCGCGGCCCCATGTTGCTCCAAGGACAGGATGGACCATCAATCGGGCAGCTCGTCGTCATCATGCTGGGTACGGTTCCCATTCTGGGGATCCTGGGCTGGACCGCAGTGAAAATCCTGGGTCCAATCGGTCAGGCAGTCAGTAAGAGGATCGCGGGCGGCGGCGGGGACGGGGCGTATCTCGAGCAGCGGGTCGAATCGATGATGACCGAGCTCGAGCAGGTGAAGCATCAGCTGGCCGAGACCCACGAGCGTCTCGACTTCACCGAGCGGTTGCTGGCTCAGGAGCGGAATCCCGAGCAGTTGCGCCGCGGACCCTCGACCTGAATGGAGTCCGGATGGCGCAGTCCCGCGAGACATCCCTGCTCATTGCCCTGAGCGGGTTGGGCATCGGTCTGTTCATTTTTCTCTGGAACATGGCCGACATGATGAAGGGCGACATGACGTATCAGCCCGAGCCGGCTCCGTTCCTGGTTCTCGGTGTTGCAGCCTGTGCCGCTTACGGTGCGCTGGTGGTTGGGCCGATTGGGCGAGGTTTGGCCAAGAAGCTGCTTGGGCCGGAAGAGTCTAAGGATCCGGCAGCGCTGGAGGAGATCCGGGCGACTTTGCACGAGGTGCAGGCCGAACTGGCCGAGACCCACGAGCGGCTCGACTTTACCGAGCGAATGCTGGCGCAGTCACGGACACCCGATCAGCTGCCGAGGCGATAGGAGCCGGTAGATGGAGGAACTCATCCCCCTCTTTGGAATGCTGACCGGCATCATTACCACCGGTCTGTTTTTCTGGGGTGTCATCGGGGTGGCACGGAGCCCTATCGGGCAGGCCTTTGCGAGGCGGATTCAGGGGAAATACGGGACCGGCAACGATCCCGAGCTCCTTGAGGCAATTTCGGTGTTGCGGGAACAGGTTGAGTCGTTGCAGCAGCAGCTCATCGAAACCCAGGAACGGTTGGAGTTCACTGAGCGGTTGCTTTCCAATGAGCGGCAACCCCGCCAGCTCTCGGAAGGCTGAGCACGATGGAAGACATTCTCGCGATCATCCTGATCTTTGGCGGCGGTACGCTTATCGGGGTCTCCTTCAGCCCGGTGGGACGGGCTATCGCCGATCGGATCAGGGGGATCACCTCGGAGCCCAGTCCCGATCCCGCGGTGTATGATGAGCTGGAGCGGATGCGGGGAGAAATGGCCGAACTGCACGAACGGGTCGACTTCACCGAGCGGCTGCTGGCCAAGGCTCGGGAGCAGGCCCAGCTACCGGAAGGATCGTAAGATGGAAGGCGTGCTTTTCATCATCATCGTGTTTGGCGGTGGCATGGCGGTCATCCTGTCGAAGACCGAGATCGGCCGGGCCATTTCGGACCGGATCCGCGGGGTGAAGCCGGACCTGTCTCAAGACCCGGCGCTGCTGGAGGAGATCGACCGGCTGCGGGCTGATGTCTCCGAGTTGCAGGAACGGATGGAGTTCGCTGAACGGCTGCTCGCATCCAAGCGGGAAGCCGGACAGCTCGGTAACGGATAGGAGGGACCATGCAGGGCCAAGGCCAGAATTTGCCGCTGCCGCCGCTTCCGCCGGTACCGCCTACGCCGGAAGTCATCGTTCAGGGGCCCACGCCGGCGCCTTGGGTCACTCTGCCGCCGGCGGTGACCCTGCTGATCGCCCTGGGATTTTTTGCGGCCACCGCCGTTGTCCTGTATCCGCTGGTTCGGGCCATCGCCCGCCGGCTGGAGGGCCGGCAGTCGAGCAGTGAAGCCGCTATGC
>CAZOES010000261.1:0-1249 GCA_964578865.1 uncultured Gemmatimonadaceae bacterium
CGGTTGATCAGAGTGAGATCGGCCTCGAAAACCGTGTCGACGAAAATCACCAGCACCGGCTCCTTCACATACGGCCGGGCCAGATTGACGGCACCGGCGGTGCCGTCCTGGACCTTCTGCTCGATGAACCGGCTGGGATACTTGTATCGGGTCCGGGCGTAGGTCTCGACCTGTTCCTTGAGATGCCCGGTAATGAAGATCAACTCGGAAACCTGCAGGCCCTCCAGCCGGTCCATCACCCAGTCCATCACCGGCCGGCCGGCCACCTTGAGCAGCGGCTTGGGAACCAGATGGGTGTGGGGGCGAAGACGGGTGCCCTTGCCGGCCAGCGGAATGATCACCTGCATCGGTCAGTTCCTCCCGTACACGTCGGAGAGCCGTACCAGGTCATCGAGGTGATCGGTAGACGCTTCCAGCACGTCGCTGTCGACCACCGCCTCGATCTGGTGAATCAATGTCGGCGGGATATGCACCGACTCGCCCTGCTTGAAAGCGCGAGCGTTGAGTTTGCCGTCGATCTGAGTCCGGAGAATCAGCTCACCGGACAGCACGTGCATCGTTTCGTCCTTCTGGTTGTGATACTGCAGGCTGAGCTTATGACCGGCCTTCACGTGGAGCACTTTACCGACATAGTGCGGGGTCCGGGCCCAGATCAGCTCATAGCCCCAGGGCTTTTCAATTTTATAGGGAACTTCGGGCATCATCCCTCCAGCGGGCGTAGCGTGTATGAAGACGGGGAGGTGATGCAGGCGCGAATACACGAGCCGCAGCCGACACATCCCTCCGCTTTCAGCACCGGGTGCCCGTCCGCATCGATCTCCAGCGCGGCGTTCCCGACCGGACAACCATCGGCGCAGGCGCGGCAGCTGGTTCCCGAAAAGGTCACACAGCGCTCCGGGACCAGCTCCACCGCCGCAAGACGATACCCGGTCCAGCCCTCCTTGGGGAGGGTCAGGGCTTCGGTCGGGCAGGCTTTGGCGCAGGGCATGTCGGGACAGGCGATGCAGGCCTGAATATTGGGATCGATATAGGGTGTGCCGGTCGCCAATCCACCGCTGTTGGCCACCCGGCGGAGGGCAAAGGGCGGGCAGGCGCTGATACAGTCGCCGCAGCGGGTGCAGGCGGCGAGAAAGGCCACCTCCGGCAGCGCCCCCGGAGGACGCAGGTATCTCTCCGGGGCCACGCGATGCTCCGCCTGCTCGATGACCTTCTGGAACCACTGACCGATGGTATCCCGGAACAGGTCCCG
>CAZOES010000261.1:1349-3328 GCA_964578865.1 uncultured Gemmatimonadaceae bacterium
AAGCTGAACTGCCACCTGAACCCCGCCTTCTCGTTTCCTGGATCGGTATCCTGCGCGAACTCCGGACGGCTCACCAGGATCGGGAAATCCATCCGGGTGGTAAAGTTGGTCTCACCGATTCGATGCTCGGCCCGGAAACCAACGCCGGCATCGCCCACCAGACGAAGCGGGTCTGGCCCTCGGAACCTAGCGTCCTTGATGGTGTGCCCGCCATCGCCGAACAGGGCCAGTCCCACTCGGCGGAACAACTTGGCCTGGGGCCGGCTCAGCAGGGTCCGCTCCAGCTCCAGGTTGATCGCCGCGGCGCCTATGGAAGAAACTCGTGGGTCGAAGCCCCGCAGCCCCGCGCCACCGGGCTGGGTGTAGTAGACATCGGGGCGGACCAGCAGCGCACCGCTGGAGCGCAGGAAGGGATTGCCGAACTGCTCCATGGGGTCAGCGCCCGCGAGATAGATCTGCCGCTGCTTGGCGACCCCACCTCCGGTAGTCATGCCGCCGTAGATCCGGCCTCCGAACAACCAGTGCTTGCCCAGGGCTCGCCGGGCCGTGGCTTCCAGGGTAAAGCGGCCGTATTGACCGGGAAGGCCGGTGCGGGTTGCCGCCTCGATGCCTCTCCGATTGTAGGCCAGCCCGCCTGCGGCAGAAGCCCGAACGGCGAGACTCCAGGGGCCCTTCCGGTCGCTCACACCGCCCGTCAGCTCCAATTCAACCGTCCCCACGTCCTCGTAGTAGCCGGGGTCGAGATAGCGGAAATCATCCGGCTGCATCCAGCTTAAGGAAAGACCAACCGTCCTGGTCGGGCCCCAGCCGAGGTGGAACTGACTCGACTTCTCTACTGCGAGCCGGGCGCCGAAGCGGCCCTCCAGGTTGTAACCCTCGAGCGTCTGGGTCATGCCCGGGCTGCGAAGCCACACCGGATTCTGAAATCGGGTGAAGAAGTCCTGGTCCTTCACGTCGTGATCGCTCTCCACCCCGGTGCTGAAGCTCATCAGACTGAGGTTGCGCTCGAAACGACCGAAATAGTTTTCCCGGCTGCGCAGTCCCAGGGTAAGACCACCCGCGTCGTTGTACCACGCGGTGGGCATCCACCCGTGGGTCGCCCGGTCCCGGGCCCGCTTCTCGCTGAACCAGGTATCGATGTAGTGCTTCTCCTTGGGACGGCGGCTGGGGAACAGGAAGCCGCGCCGATAGGCATTGTTGAGCATGTTCCAGTCGCGGGTCCGGCCCCGGGGATCGAGCAGGACTTGCTTGGGCTTTGACTTGGTCTCAACAGTGACCCAGGTCGCGTTCGCCTGACCGTCGGTCCGCACGACCGCAGTATCACTCTCGCCGATGACCCATACTTCAACCGGGATAACCCCTTCACCCTTCCTGAGTACTTCCACGCGGCTTTCCCAGCCGTCGGCGGAACCAGCGCCCGCCTGCCCGCTGTTCGCCCGCCTGCCCGCTCTCACCCGACCAACCGCGTAGTCATACAGCACCACGCTATGCAGCCCCTGCCCGAAGTAGGTCGAGAGATCCATCCCCGACACCTCCTCGGCCACCTCCTTGAACGCCGCCTCGCTCACATGCTTGAGCTTCCAGCGGTCGTAGTAGGTCCGCATGATCTGGCGCAGAGTCTCGTCGCCCACGATGTAGCGGAGCTGATGGAAGAAGACTTCGCCCCGGGTGTAAATCGTGGTGTTGTAGGTGTTGAAGTCGCGGTAATCCTGGCTCACCAGGCTGGTCGGCTCGGAGCGGCCGTCCAGATCGAGTCCGGTAATGAACCCCTCGGCCCCGGCAAAGGCATCGGAGCCGGGCTGCAGCGATTCGAAGAAGAGTGAGGTCTGGAACGAAGTGAAGCCCTCGTCCAGATAGCCTTCCTTCCACTCGTTGTTGGCCAGAATGCCCATCACGTAGTTGTGCCCCAGTTCGTGTACGATCAGCCCCTGTGAGGCCGAGCCGTCGTGGATCATCATGGGGAACTCGGTGCCGCCCCC
>CAZOES010000262.1:0-3211 GCA_964578865.1 uncultured Gemmatimonadaceae bacterium
GCGCCCGGCTGCCCATGCAGAAGCAGTTCGATCTCCGGATTACCAAGGGCTTCGGGATCGGCGGGCTGGACTTCACTGCCTACTCGGAAGTCCGCAATCTGTTCAACTTCAAGAACATCGTCACGGTCTTCTCGCAGACCAACGACGTGGTCAACAAGGACGAGCGGGATAAGCGGCTGGACGGCAACCTCAAAGAGTTTGCGGCTGAGGCGACCGACAACGGCGTGCTGGGCGGCGACAACTCGATCGACCTGCGCTTCGGCGGGGCGGGTGCTTCGGGCTGCAATGGCTGGGTCCGCAGCGGCATCAGCGCGACTCCCAACTGCGTCTATCTGATCCGGGCGGAACAGCGCTACGGCGACGGCGACGGGGTCTTCTCCGTGGCCGAACAGACCCGCGCGGCGGATGCGCTCTACTACGTCACTCGGGGCATCAACAGCTTTACCAATGCGCCGAGGTCGGTCCGTTTGGGAATGGAAGTGAACTTCTAGAAACTACGTGAAAAGTGAAACGTGAAATGTGAAAAGGACCTTCAGCCATGCCGCACCGTTTCACGTTTCACGTTTCACGTCCTGGTGCAGTTCTTGAACGTCAAGGAGGGCCTCCGCTGCATTGATCGCCTCGTGACTCCCGGTGAGCGCCACGAGGTCTCCCCCCTGAAGTCGCTCACCGGCCTCGGGAAATGCGATGCGCAGGTCGCCCCGGAGCAGGGCCACGATGGTTGCTCCGGTGCGGCCCCGCAGGTTGAGCTGGCCCAGGGTCTTTCCATCCGCGGCGCCCCCGTCGGCAATCCGGATCGAAGTGAAGTCGCCCAACCCCGGCAACAGCCGCCGCGCCATATCGACGCTGTGAGTCGCGGTGTGCTGGGATTGCTTGGCCAGTGCCGCCACCACCACCTGGGCCCCGGCCCGGATATGCCCCTCCAGGTCCCGGGCACTTTTCCAGAACCCGAACCCCAGCAGTACCAGAATTCCCACCAGCACCACCACCGCCGGCAGGGCCGGCAGAAACGATTGGATTGCGGCGACCAGCGGGATCCCCAGCAGCAGCACGGTGGCGATCTGCAGGGTATTCCCCAGCATCCGGCGGGGCGAGACGGCGTTATCCACTCCCCGCTCGGGCGGGGGGATCGCCATGCCCGCCAGCTCAATGCCGAGCTTGCGGGCCACCGCGACCAGGCCGACCACGAAGGGGCCGATCACGGTAAACACTCCGCCCACCGCCAGGATTCGGGCCAGGAGGTCGGGTAGCCCCAGTTCCCCGGTGAGAAACTCCAGCACCCGGTCCCGGAAGATGGCGTAGCTCAAGGTGACCGCGACCACTGCCGCCGCGTCCAGCAACAGGAGCCACAGCGATTTCCTCACCCGCTGACCCGGGGTCTGCACGCCCGAGGTGTGTTGCAGGCTCTCGATCCACGAGCCGTACAGCGAAGCAAAAGTCTGAATCGGTGGAGGGAGTTTGCGATCGACCCACTGGGCCAGGCGCCCCGACCCTCGGACGTACCACGGAGTGGTGAAGGCGGTCAGGGCCGATACCGCGATCGCCGCAGCGTACAGTTCCGGCGGAACCGCACCGATCTGCAACCCGACCGCCGCGATGATGAACCCGAACTCACCGATCTGGGCCATGCTCATGGCGGTCTGCACCGCCGGCTGCACCCCGCGACCCGCCAGAAAAGCCCCGACCGTGACCCCGACGATCTTGCCCAGCATCACGATCAGGGTAAGCCCCAGCACCAGCGGCCAATGAGCCCAAAGGGAAACCGAGTCGAACTGCATTCCGACGGCCACGAAGAAAATTGCACTGAAGAGATCGCGAACCGGTCGGACCTCTTCACCAACCTGTTTACCGATTCCGGCCTCGGCCACCAGACATCCGGCCAGGAATGCTCCCAGTGCGACCGAGAATCCACTCCACTCGGCGAAGGCCGCCATTCCGAAGCAGAGTCCGATTCCGGCAACCAGCGTGGTCTCCCGCTTGAGCAGCCCGGCGACGAATCGCAGCGCTCGCGGCACCACCAGCATCCCTCCGGCGAGCATCACCGTCAGCACCACCCCGAGACCGGCAGCCAGACGGATGAGTACCGTCCCCGAGAGCTCTCCACTGGTGCCGATGGCGGTAAGAATGGTGAGGAACAGCACCGCGGCCAGATCTTCGAACACCAGCACCGCGTAGAGGAACTCTTTGAAGTCGCGGGTGGGAGGATGCTCCTCGTAGACTTTGGCGACCACCATAGTACTGGAGATGGCCACGACGCCACCGGCGAAGAAGCTGGCGATCGAGTTCCATCCCATCAGCTGACCCGCCGCGTACCCCAGCGACACCATCAGACTGAGCTCGACCAGCGCGGTGAGACCGGCGGTGGGAATCAGGGCCACCACCCGCTTGAGCCGGAACTGCAATCCGATTCCGAACATCAGCAGGATGACGCCCAGCGAGGAAAGGGTCTGGATGGTGGCTTCGTCGGCCACCAGTCGGGGGGGAGTGCGGGGACCAACCAGAAACCCGGCCAGCAGGTAGCCGAGCACCACCGGCAGCCGCAGCCGCTGGAACACCACGGTCGTGATCGCCGCGGCGACCATGACGATGGCGAGGTCTCGCAGGAAATGGTCGGCCATCGATCAGGCCGCCGAGTGGGGTCCGTCGAGCGCGGCCCGAACCTGGGCCACCAGTTGCTCCGGCTTGAACGGCTTGGGAAGGATGGCTACCGAACGGGTGAGTTCTTCCCCGTCGCGCCAGGTCTCTTCATCGGCATACCCGGTCATGAACAGCACCGGCAGGGCCGGATTCTGACTGCGGGCCCAGCTGGCCAGATCGACACCGCTTTCACCCGGCATCACCACATCGGACAGCAGCAGATCGATCCGGGTGTCCCTGGCCTCGAGGATCGTTCGGCCGGCGCGGGCCGACGTGGCCACCAGCACCCGGTAACCGTGCCGCTCCAGAAGTCCCCGAGTCATCCCGATGACCGACGGTTCATCTTCGACCACCAGAATTGTCTCGCTGCCCTGGGCCGGCGGATTGCCGGCGGGCACCGGAGCATCATCGGCCGGTTCCCAGGTCCGGGGGAGGCAGACCGAGACCACCGTCCCGCGATCGACTTCGCTGCGGATCCACACCTCACCGCCGCTCTGCCGTACCACGCCGTAGACCGTCGAGAGCCCCAACCCGGTCCCCTGGCCGACTTCCTTGGTGGTGAAGAACGGCTCGA
>CAZOES010000263.1:0-3125 GCA_964578865.1 uncultured Gemmatimonadaceae bacterium
GAGCAGGAGTTCGCCGATTACCTCGGCGGACTCGGGGTCGGGTCGCACTCGGACGTGGTGGTCTACGATGGCTCGGGCAACAACCTGAGTGCCGCACGGGCCTGGTGGATGCTTCGGGCCTACGGTCACGACCGGGTGTATCTGCTCGATGGGGGATTCCAGAAATGGAAGGCCGAGGGCCGCGCAGTCGAGTTGGGTGGGGTGACGCGGCCGGCGGAAAGGTTCACGGCCCGGTTGCGCCGGGAGTGGGTCCGGGACCGGCGGGCAGTGGAAGCGGCCCTATCCTCGGGAATGGCGCAGCTGCTCGATGCCCGATCGGCGGGTCGCTACGCGGGGGTCGAGCCCGAGCCGAGAGAAGGCCTGCCCTCTGGCCACATGCCCGGCGCACTCAGCCTTCCCTATGGTCTGCTGGTGAACCCCGATGGTACCGCGCTTTCGACCGATGAGCTGCGCCAGCGCTTCGGGGCTTCGGGCGTAAGACTGGATCAGCCGATCATCGCCAGCTGTGGTTCGGGGGTAACCGCCTGCAACCTGCTCTTGGCCCTGTACCGTCTGGGTCACCCCGACGCGACTCTCTACGATGGGTCGTGGACCGAGTGGGCTATGGCAGGGGCACCGATCGCGAGCGGATCTGAACCTGGCCGGCTCCGATGAACCGCCAGGTGTCCCGGGCGTCGAACTCCGCTGGTTGCGCCGGACGCTGAAGGGGTTCGGGGAAGAATCGGTCCACCTGGATGCCCGGTAATCGGGCGGAGAAAGTCCCAGAAACCGGCTGTCCGGCGCCTAACGGTAGATGCGGAAGTTCCCGGAGTTGACTACAATTTTGGCTTCGATGTCCCAGCTTCCAAACCCAGAATAAGACACCCCGCTAAGCGGGGAAGAAATTGCCCGGCTGGATCCTCGGCCCTGCCGACTCCCCCAGCCCCGGTCAGCCGCACAGGCATGACCCAACGGGCCAATGGCCAGGAGCTGCTTTCGGTTCTGTTAGGCAGACTGGACTCGCCTTCGGTGATGTGCCCGGGTCGATATCGGGCCCGGCTTCCAGAGCGGAACCGACACTATCTGGGCTCAGGCTCTGTAGCAGCAGGATCAGCGGAAAAGTCATACCGGGTCGCACCATTCCTACCCGTAGGGAGGCTGAATGGCTGGCGACGGAATTCGGGAAAATCCTGGCACCATCAAAGAACTGCCCCACCGCCGTGCCGGCCTGGTTCTGGCCGGCGCCGGAGTCCTTTCTTCCGGACTCGGCTTTCTGGTACTGGCGGGATGGTTACTGGGGATCGATCGGATCACCGCGGTGGTTCCCGGTCTCGATCCCATGGCCTTCAATTCCGCGCTGGCCTTCACGGTTCTGGGCGCCGCTCTCCTTTCATTATCTGGCTCCTGGAACCGCTTGGCGATCGGGACCGCCGGGTTTGCGGTGCTGTACGGACTGCTGACCCTGATTCAGCATGCCGCCGATCGTCCGATCGCGCTTGATACCCTGCTGTTTACTCCGGAAGAATTCCCCGGTACCTCCGGCCGCGCTTCTCCCAACGCTGCTCTCTGCTTCATGCTCTGCGGCATCGCGGTCATTTCGCTTGCGGCCGGGCGACGGATCGCCGGCCGGTTGGTTGCCGCCTTGATGGGAGGCAGTGCGCTTCTGATCTCCCTGGTCGACTTGCTGGGATACGTCCTCAGCGCCCGGGGGCATCAGGGCAATCCCCTGATTCCCCAGATGGCAGTGAACACCGCACTGGGAATGGTGGTCGCGGGTGGGTCGCTGGTTTACGCCGGTTGGCGGTTACCCAAGGGCGTTTGGCAGAGGCCGTTCGCCTGGCCTGGCCTGGCTGTGGGTCTGGCGGTGACCCTGGCGAGCGTGCTGCTGGCCCAGCTGCTTCGCTCGCAGGAACGGACTCAAATCCGAAACATGGTTCAGATTGCCGCACAAGGAATGGCTTCGCAGGTAGAACGGGCACTGGAAGGCCGAGTTTCGACCGCGGCCTCAATTGCTGCGGCGCTCGGCCCGGTGGCGCCGGGTGGGTGGGAGCGGTTCGCCACCGCTGTGGTGGGTGCCACTCGACGGGGAGTTGGATGGGTCCCCCGGAGCGGGGCGCCCCGCTGGCTGGCGCTCACTCCCAACGAAACCGGCTTGCGCGATTCGCCCTGGTGGCCCGATTCCGCACTCATCACTCGCGCCAGCCAGGACTCCCAGCCGACCGAAGCGGTGGTTGAACGGGATGGAAGACTCTGGTTCGGTCTGCTTACGCCCACCACGCCAACCGGTGCCCCTCCCGGCATGCTGTGGATCGTGACCGATCTGCGGCAGACCATGAACGAAGTGCTGAGCAGTGCCGCCGGTCGATTCATGGTGGTGGTGCGGGATGGAGACACCGAACTCATGCGGCGCAGCCCGGGCGAGACCCGGGCTGAGAAGGTGTGGGGCAGCAGCGCAATCGTAGACCTCAAGTCGATCCACTGGGAAGTGACGGCCTGGCCGACCTCGGGAGCCCTCACGGCTGCGCGTTCGACCTTGCCGATCATGACGCTGGCCGCCGGGACCCTGGTGGGCACACTGCTGGCACTGGCACTGGCACTGGGACGTCAGGCCCGGCAGCGGACCCTCGAGTTCCAGGAGACCAACACTCGGCTCACCCAGGAGATCAACGATCGCAAGGCGGCCGAGGATGCGCTGAGACAGCGGGAAGAGGAACTGCGACAAGCCCACAAGCTCGAGGCGGTGGGCCGGCTGGCCGGCGGTATCGCCCACGACTACAACAACATTCTCACGGTTATCCGGGGCAACGCCCGCAGTCTGTTGCTGCGTGAGGGGGTTACCGATCTGACCCGGGACGCGCTGGAGCACATTGATCGGGCCGCGGCCCGGGGGAGTCTGCTCACTGCCCGGCTGCTCGCCTTCAGTCAACGCCAGTTACTGCAGCCGGAGATGATCTCAATCGGTGAGCTGGTCTCCAGTCTGCGGGATGAGCTGGCACAATTGCTTGGTCCCCATATCAGGCTGATGCTCGAACGGGCCCCGGGCGTGGATCTGGTCAGTGTCGACCGGCGCTGGATGTCGCAGGTGATCCTCGACCTGTGCTTCAACGGCCGCGAAGCCATGCCGTTCGGCGGAACGCTGTGGGTTC
>CAZOES010000264.1:0-2985 GCA_964578865.1 uncultured Gemmatimonadaceae bacterium
CGTAGAGGCCGAGTGCCGCGAGAATCAGCGCGAGCACCGCAAAAGTGGTGGTCAGGGCCAGCAGGAACCTGGTCTGGGCCATCGCTTCGGTGACCCAGGACTGCAGGGTATTCAGGTCGGCCACCGGGACATCCTTGTCCAGCGCGCTTACCGCTTCGCGGATCTGGGGCATGATGCTGGCCGGAGCGGCCGCGGTGCGGATCACAAACGTGAGCGGCAGGAACGACTGGAATACATACGGATAGTAGATCGTCTCCCGGCTCTCGGCTGCGAGCGAGGTCGACCGGGCATTGCCCACCACCCCGACGATAGTGACCGGGATCTTCTCCAGCGAGAAGGTCTTCTCATTGAAGTGATCCATCAGTATCTGGGCGCCCAGTGGATTCTCCCGGCCGAACACCCGATCGGCAAACTTCTGGTCGACCACCGCCACATCCTGGGCATCCTGCTCATTGTCGGAGCGCAGCAGGGTGCGGCCGGAGACCAGAGGAATCTTCATCGCCTCGAAATAGCCTGGGAGCACGGCCTTGTAGTCGGCCTTGTTAGCCCGGTACTCGTCGTCCGATCCGCCGATCTTGCCGTATGATCCGACGGCGTACTGTTCGCCACCGGCCAAGGGCAGCGGGGTGACACCACCCACGGCTTCCACGCCGGGGATGGCCTTGAGATTGTCGCCCAGCTGATTGACGAACGTGGCCCGAGACTGGGAGGAGAAGTACTTGAGGAAGGAAAGCGGTGACGTGAAGGTGACCGCATTCTTCGGGTCGAAACCCGGGTTCACCTTCTGAATCTCGGCAAAGCTCCGGACCATGAGGCCGGCGCCGATCAACAGCACCAGCGACAGGGTCATTTCGCTGACCACCAGCACGGTGCGAAGCTTGTTCCCCCTGGCGCCGCCGGTATCGGTGCCGCGATCGCGGAGACCGTCGGCCAGGTTGCCGCTGACCGCCCGGAGCGCCGGAGCCAGGCCGAACAACAGGGCCGCGACCAACGCGGCACCGGCGGCAAAGGCGAAGGTCCCGGCATCGAGGGAAACCGACTCGATCCGGGGGAGATTGGCCGGGGCGAGCGCCTTGATCGCCTTGATCCCGGCCCACGCCAGGCCAAGTCCCAGCACCGTGCCGGCGGCCGCGAGCACGATGCTTTCTGTGAGCATCTGAGCCACAATCCGGCCCCGTCCGCTGCCGATCGCCGCTCTTACCGCGATCTCCCGGCCCCGCTCAGAGGCCCTAACCAGCAGCAGGTTGGCGATGTTGGCACAGGCAATCAGCAGCACAAAGCCTACCGCACCAAGCAGCGCCAGCAGGGCCGGGCGGGTGTGTTCCACCACCTCCTGATGCATGCCACCCACCACGATCTGCATCTTCTGGGTGGCGTGGAACTGGTGAGTCTCCCTCAGGCTGGCGGCGATGCGGTCCATATCGCTCTGGGCCTGAGTGACGGTCGCGCCCTTCTTGAGCCGTGCAACTACCGTGAGCCAGGCCGCCTGGCGCTCGAAGTCGCCGATATTGCTCGGCAACACACCCCATGCGTCGATGTTGGTCGGCATGGCGGCATCGGCGGGGAGATAGATGCGGAAGTCTTTCGGCAGTACACCCACCACCTCTGAACCCCAGCCATCCATCATGATCATTTTGCCGATCACCGATGGGTCGCCGCCAAAACGCCGCTGCCAGAGGCCGTAGCTCAGCACCACCTTGCCGGGTGGAAGCTTGGGGTCAGGATTGCCGAACTGCTTGGGGTCGATGGGAAAGGCGTCTTCAGCAACGTGGTTCCGCCCTACTGCGGGCTTGACCCCGAGCAGGTCGAGCAGATTCGAGGTGACGTAGGCGTTGGTGATCCGTTCCGGTGGTCCGTCACCGGTGAGGGTCCCGGGAAGGGCCACCGCGCCGGCGAACCCCTGGAACTGGGTCGACTCGGTCTGATAGTCCTTGAAGTCGGGCCCCGAGACCAGTGAGCGCGCTACGTTGGTCGAGGGGAGCCGAGTCCAGATGAAGGCCAGCTCGTCGGGATCTTTGAAGGGGAGATCTCGAAAGAGCACTGCGTTGGCGACGCTGAAGATGGCGACGTTGCTGCCGATGCCTAGCGCAAGTGTGAGCAGAATGACAGCCGTGAAGAGCGGTCTCCGGGCGAAGGAGCGGACCGCGTACTTCACGTCCTGAAGGACGTCACGAATCATTGATTGCCTCGAGAATTACCGGGATGTCGGCCGGCGCAATATTTACTGCGCTCGTTGGGCGGCGCAATGTTCGCCGGAATCGGTCGCCACTCTCTTTAGCGCTTGGCCACAGTCATGGTCATCGCGGATTCCATCAATACGTCGAAGCTGGGCCGCCCAAATCGACATACATTGCCGCTGTGACCGGAAATCAGCCACTTTTCATAGTTGAGTATTAACCGCAGAGCAACTGTGTTGAGGTTAGGCTCGGGTGAATGCGGCGTTGGGATTCCACGGCCGGCGATCGCGCAGGATCGCGTTGAGCATCGTCAGCAGGCGCCGCACGCAGGCGATTAGTGCGACCTTCTTCGGTTTGCCGCGGGCACAGAGACGCCGGTAGAATTCTTGCAAGGGCCCCGCGACGCGGATGCAGGTCACCGCGGCCATATACAGCGCTTGTCGGACGGCGGGCCGTCCCCCGCGGATCTGCCGTGTCCCGCGCAGCAGCCCGCTGTCCCGGGCGAACGGCGCGACGCCGACGAGGGCGGCGAGTTCCTGGCGCCGCAGGGTGCCGAGCTCGGGCAATTCGGCCAGCAGCGTCATGGCTGTCACGGGCCCAATTCCGGGCACGCTGCGCAGCAACGCATGGGTCGCGTCCCAGCGCGGATGGGTGGTGAGATACTGGGTCAGATCCTGGTCGGTGTCGTGCAGCTCCCGCTCGAGGAAGGTGACATGCTCGGCGAGACTCCCGTGGATCGGGGAGCGGGGGAAGAAGGCCTGCTGCTCCAGCCGCTGCCGCTCCATGCCCAGCATCTCGAGGAGCTGGC
>CAZOES010000265.1:0-2873 GCA_964578865.1 uncultured Gemmatimonadaceae bacterium
CCGGGTTCTCCGACTGATTGAGCCGGGTGCGGAGATACGATTCCCGCCGCAGCCGCCGGGCGATCGGCAGAGTGCCGGGTTCCAGCACCGCGACTTCCAGATCGGGCCAGCTGACCGCCCACTCCAGATTGAAAACCCGCGACAGCAAACCGGTGGAGAGATAGACCTCGCCCTCGGCCGCCACCATCTCGGAATCCGCCAGGGTCCGCCGTTCGTTGCCCAGCTTCATGGTGTGCTGAGTCAGATCGAAGCGCAGCGGAATGTTCCCCGGCTGCACCATGGTCTCGATCGAGCCATCCAACCGGCGCAGCACCGACATTTCCGCCATGTCGAGGAACTGGGTCAGCGGAATCATGGCGCCGTCACCCAGCCGATAGGCCGACACGGTGCGGGTCGCCAGCCGACCGAGCGCCAGCTCCACCAGCACCGGCTCAGGCTTTGGCTGATCCGCCCGGAGCGGGACAGCCAAGCCGGCCAGGGCCAGCGTCGCGAGAAGGAGGCGCCCGGCCCGGATCATTGAAGGGTGATCTCCACCGAGTCACGCAGGGCCGGCGCGCGAAGCAGAAGTTCTGGGGCGATGTCGGGCCGTTCGCTGCTGAACTGGACCCGCATGCGATAGTTCCCGCCGGCCAGTCCCTTGACCGGAAAGGCGAACGCCGGCTCAGCCTCGTAATAGACCGCGATCGGTTCGGAGAAGGTGGCCACCGTCTTTCCCGCGGCGTTGACCAGCTCGCCCTTGGCCATGCCGGTGTAGGCGGCGGTGCCCTGACGGGTCAGATGAGTGCGAATTTCCAGCGAGTCGCCCTTGCGGGCCGACTTGATGGCCGAGATCGAGAGACCGGTGCGAACCGCCCCTTTTCTATAGGTAAGGGGGATGATGGTGCGCACTTCCAGACTCAATCCGATCTGAATACCGCTATCGGCTGCGCCTGACACAGGCACGCTGCCGCCTTTGGCCGAAACCACCACCCGGGACCAGTACTCGCCGTCGGGGAGACCGGCCGGAGGACGGGCCAGCAGCCTGACAGTCTGGCGAGCCAGCGGCGCGATGGTCACCCGCTTCGGGAAAGCTTCAATCCACCCGCTGGCGGACGGCATGTCGGCAGTTACACTATCCGGCTGGAACAGGGTCAGGTTGCCGGTCGAATCGGTGACCGGGTAGCCATAGATGAAAGAGATCCCCGCCTCGACCGCTTCGGAGCCGGGGTTGTACAGCGTGATCGACGCGCTGCGGGTGCGGGCATCCACGTACACCGAGTGGGGTGCCACGACGACTCCCTGCGCTCCGGCAGTCCGGACCGCGCCAGCGAGGAGACCCAGCAGGACAAGCGATCGACGCATGACTAGAAGAAGGTGCAGGTAAGCGTGACGGTGCCTCGATAGGCTCCGGTGGCCTGGCCCGCGGCGGGAGAAACCCGGCCGCCCAGGTTGATGTAGAAGTCGGCGCTGGTCACCAGGTTGAACGTCTGGGTGTTGTTCGGATTGAAGGTGAGCGGCACGCTGCTCCCGGCGGTTCCCTGCGCGATGGCATCGGTCGCCGAAAAAGTGATCGGGAGGGTGCCGCCGCCCGCGACCCGTGCCAGGGTGGTCGGCAAGGTGAAGCGGACCTGGACCTGCCGGCCGATGGCATGCCGCACGTAAAAGCGCCCGCTCTTGATCGCGTCGTTCGGAGCCACGGTGGTCTGCACCCCGCGGATCACGATCCCGAAGTTGAGGTCTCGGACTCCCGTGACCGTCTGAGCCGCCGCGCTGGACGCGGTGACTCCGAGCAGCAAGAGAAGTATCGGCAGGCATGAACGCATGGAATTCCCCGGGGAGGCCTCACGGGCTCAGGCGGAACGCGAGCAAGATAGCCCGGTCCGCTTGACCCGTGAGTCGCCCGGAATAGCCCTCGGACTCGATCAGAAGTAAGCGGCAGTAAGAGTGACAGTGCCGGTGTAGTTGCCGGCAGCCTGCGCGGCGGCCGGAGTCACGGTACCACCCACGAACACCCACAGGGCGCCGGCCGCGCTGAACGCGCTGGCGGTGGCGGTGCCGGACGGAGTGAACGCAGTGCAGCCGGCGGTGGTGTTGGTCGGGCTGGTGCAACCAGTCCAGGTGCCGATCGGAAGGTTGTTGGCACCGTTCACGAGGTTGGTCGGCAGGGTGAACGTCAGGTTGACGTTACCGCTGTTCTGACCGCCCAGCTGGAACTGACCACTGGTAGCAGCCGCGACGGCGATCGTCTTGGCCACGCCCGGGAACACGGTGCCGAAGTCCAACGCCCGGTTACCGGTGACGGTGATCGGGGTATACACAGTGGCCAGAGCGTTGATGTTGGCGCTCTGAGCCTGGGCGGAAGTGGCCAAACTAAAGATTGCGGCCACCACTGCCGATACTCGGGTAACGATACGCATTGCCCTCTCCCTCTTGGGAAAAAAAGTGGTCCTCGTCGACTGCTGAAACGTTTGCAGGGAGTGGCAGCTCCCTGTCGACTGAGGGGAGGGCAACCTATGTGCCGCGTGTCAAATAAGGTCATTTGACATACGGTAAGTTGTTATGAAGAAGGAACTTCAAGGTGTACAGCTCCTGTACAGCCTAATGGAAGTTCCTGCACACCTCCTTCGCCAGAAACAGCGAGCCAAGTCGCCATGCCACAACAGGTTTCCCGGCATACTCGGCTCCGGACTGGTGACCCGGCTCACCCTGGCGCCCTGGTTCCCCATCTCCAGCTCCTGATTCCAGTTCTGGTCCTCCTTTCCCTGGTTTTCCTGCCCGGAATCCTGGGAGCCCAGACCCGGGCGAGTATGCAAGTCGCGGCAACCGTCCTGAGGGTGGAGCCTTCCCGGACCGCCTTGGGAGTGGCCCTGGATGCGGTGACCCGCGGCCGCCAG